>PMAM01000239.1 GCA_003152595.1 Acidobacterium sp. | reverse complement strand
AAGGAGGTAAATCCATGTCCAGTACACCAGCGATGAACAGGCAGGCAAAGGCGGCAAGGCGGCCGCCTTCAAAGATTCTGCTTGACGGCGGCGATCCCGGAGAGACGAAACATATCCGGGATCTGCTGGGCTTCGTCGATGGGCAGACCACCAATCCGACCCTGATCGCGAAAAATCCCGAGGTCGCCCGCCTGGTGAAATCCGGCCAGCCCATGAGTGAGAACCAGGAGGCCGCGGAATACCGAACGATCGTGCGGCAAATCTCGCCGCTGGTCGGCGACGCGGGAGTTTCCATCGAGGTCTTCGCCGATCTCGACACTACCGCTGACGCCATGCTCGAGCAGGGACGCGAGATGAATTCGTGGATCCCAAACGCGTACATCAAATACCCCTGCACGGCACAGGGCCTGAAAGCAGCGCAGCGGTCTGTAGCTGAAGGGCTCCGAGTCAACATAACGCTCTGTTTCTCGCAGAGCCAGGCGGCTGCCGTCTATGCAGCCACCAAAGGCGCAAAGGCTCCTGTCTATGTTTCGCCGTTTATCGGGCGGCTGGACGACATCGGGCAAAACGGCATGGATCTGATCGCAAATATCAAGCGCATGTTCGCGGCCGGCGACGGACATGTGCTGGTGCTCGCGGCCAGCATTCGCAGTTTGCAGCATTTGCTCTGTTCATTTCACTATGGCGCAGAACTCGTCACCGTTCCGACGAAGGTGCTGGAAGAATGGGCACAGACGGGAATGCCATTGCCCGACGCGAGCTATTCGTATCCACCCACCGGCAAAGCAATCGCCTGGGAAGAACTGGACCTGAACAGGCCGTGGGAGAGCTTCGATATCCGGCACGAGCTGACGACGAAGGGCATTCAGAAGTTCGTGGCGGACTACCGATCGACCCTGCGGCAGGCGTCGTGAATCCGCCCGGCACAGGGAGCACAGATCACGCCGAGACAATTCGGATCTAACACGGAGATTTCCCTGGGGATTCTCTGCGGTGAATAGGCCTTACGCCGCAAAGGAATCTACTTCGGGCGCCGGATCGCTGGAGGGAGGATCGCTGGCAGGGAAGGAATCCTCGATCGTCTTGTCGAGTGTTCTTTCACGAATTTCCGCCGGATCGGGGGAATGATCGGGACCGTCCTTCGGCCCGCGGCCGGCCTTCGCAACAGGACTACCAAAAGACTTCATGCTGACCTCCTTTTGCGTGCTATCAATCATTCTCCCCGTCAGGCCGTCTTCCGCAGTTCTCCGGCACGTTGCCAGCTTTTCCTCCAGATAGTCCCGCAGGGCCACCGCGTTGTTATGCTCGCCATCGTGGGAACTGTAGATGAGGGTTACCTGATTGCCCTCAGCTGCCACCTCCAGGATGAGTTGCCACGCCTGCGGATGTGCATCCAGCTCGCGGAAATAGCGACGGCGAAATTCCGGCCACTTTGCCGGGTGGTGCCCGAACCACTTCCGCAGCTCCGGGCTGGGCGCCACATCTTTCGGCCGGCATCGATCTGCAGCGATTCCTTGCGAATGCCACGTGGCCACAGCCGCTCTACCAGAAGTCGCTGGCCATCGCTGGCCACTGCCGGCTCGTAGACTCGCTTCACCTGAATCATATTCTGCTCCTTTCCCTATGCTGGATCGTCACGTCCGCCATAACCCACTCACGCGGGCCGTTGACGAATGCTTCCACGCAGCAGTTCCGATTCCATCTGAGCAACTCTCGGAAACAAAGCCGTGTTTTCCAGCCTGAAGTCATTGCGAAGCCCGCAGTACAGGCTCGCCATTTGGGCGTAGAACTCCCGATCGAGGAGGGCGTCCGTGGAAGGAGAGCTAAAGCCATTGCTTTCGCGGCGTAACTGCGCGAGCGTTCCCCTCGTCCGCTGATGCTGCTCGGACATGCTCTTCAGAAGTTGACCGACGCCGCGGGGTGCCGTGGAGGCAGAAGTCTCCCCCACATACGCTAATTCAACCTCCAGCAGTGCGGGGAAGACAGTGGTCTCCTCGGTGTCCATATGAGCGACGAGTTCCGCGGCTAGCTGCTCAACCAGTTCGCCAATGATCGGGATATCGGGACGGTTGCCATGGTGCCGCTCCGCGCTTGCCGCCGCCAGCGTTCGCAGATGATGAAGTTCAACCCTCAGATCCGCATGTTCCTTCCTGAGCACGCGGAGAATGAGGAATTCGCAGGTACTTCCGCGCCAGTGGCGCCAGTCGCGGAAAACCTGCCGCTCAGCCTCGGCCGAAGGTGAGACCAATCCCGTCAAGCCGCCCGCCGCAGCGTCATCGCCGGCAGCCTTGCCCCCGCTGCCGATGTGGTCCCCGGCATTCGGCCATGCGAGGATGATCGGTCCGACAGCATCGTTCCCGTGGATCATGGCAGGATCTCCTGAAGGATGGGTTGCGGCGGAGCCATTGCATTTCCAGCGATGAGAGCGCCACCATCGGCGGACTGCCGCCCGCGGCACTCGTTGCAGAACACGGTCAAACCTTCGGGGATTGCCATGCCGTCCTCCCTCAGCGCGGCGACGAATCGCCCGGGATCGCCCAGATCGTTCCAGCCAATCTGTCCGCAGTCGGCGACAACAAGCGCCTCCGTGCTGGCAGACAGCACATCGCGGGAGAAATCAGCGGGAGCAAGATTCCGATAGAACTCCCGCATCCGCTGCGCCTCCGGAATTCCGGCGTCGATCAGGATCTCCTCGAAAGCAGCGACGATGTTCGGCACCGCCCGGCGCGCCATGGCCAGAAATGCGCTGGCGGAACCGACCATCACAAATGTGTTCCACAGGCAGTTCTGTTCGAGGAGGTGCTGCGCGGTCTCGTGCGAAGGCTTCTCCCAGAAGTGTTTCACCCTGAAGAATCCATGCGTCATCGCTCCGCCAGGCTCGATCCATCCATATTCCCGTTCCGGCCGGTCCGCTGAGGCACCCAGTAGAACGACCCTGTTTCGATGGACCTGCACAAACGCGAAGGCGGAGCTGAGCGCGCTCACAAACGCCGGTTCGTTCGCAATGTAGTGGTCGGATGGCAGAAAGGCAACCATCGCCTCTTCGTCAGCCC
>PMAM01000308.1 GCA_003152595.1 Acidobacterium sp. | reverse complement strand
GGCGCCTGCGTCGGCATGAAGGGCATGCGCGTGCAGTCCATCATCCGCGAGCTGCGCGGCGAAAAGATCGACATCATCGAGTTCAGCGAGGAGATCACCACCTTCGCCGAAAAAGCGCTGCAGCCCGCCAAGGTCAGCCGCGTCAGCATCACCGACCTCACCGATAAGCAGCTCGAAGTCATTGTCGACGATACCCAGCTCTCCCTCGCCATCGGCAAAAAGGGCCAGAACGTCCGCCTCGCGGCCAAGCTGCTGGGCTGGAAAATCGACATNNGAAGCCCTCGCCGACATGACGCCCGAGCAGCTGGAGGAGATCCCAGGCATCGGCGAAAAAACCCTGGAGAAGATCAGCGTGGCTGTGCGGCATTATTTCGGGCAGTACGAAGAGGGCGAGGAGCGGCCGGTGCAGGCTGCCCCCGCGGAGGACGCCGAGGTTGCGGCCGCTCGCAAGGCGGAAGAAGCCTCGACCGACGAGGAAATCGACGCTCTGCGTCAGGATTTAAGCCAGAGCGGCGAAGAGCGCGTCAGTGAGGACGGCTCCGGCCTCATCACCGACGACGTCGCCGAGGAAAGGCTCGCCGAGGTCACCGAAGTCGGGCCCGATCTCGATGAGGAAGGCGCCGAATCGGTCGCTCCCGGGCAGGAAGACACCAGCGAGCGCCTGGCCAGGCACGAACCGAATCCCGAGCTCGCGCGGGATGAGGCCGTCGTTGAGGGCAACATCGAGGAAGTGAAAGAAGAAGAGCTGGGCGAGAAGAAAGTCGACGAAGGTACAGGCGGATAAGTCCCGCAGCAGCCCGCCGAAGCGGATTTGTTGGCTCAGCAAGCCGGAATTGAGCCGCGAATCCGCGCATTTTCAGCGATAATGATAGAGATAGCCGACCCACAAGTCAGGAGTTGTCCGTATGAAGAGCTAAGGACCGGTGGGAGTTTTTTTCACAACACGGGGACGGATGAGCACAGTTCGCATCAATGAATTAGCGCGAGAGTTGGAAGTTAAGAGCAGGGAAATTCTGGACGCTCTCACGGCCGTTGGAGTTACCGAGAAGAAAACCCATTCGAGCTCGATTGAGACGGATGAAGCCGAGCGTGTGCGCACACACGTCCTTAAAGCGCGCGGCGGAAGCAGCAGCGCGGCGCGGCACGACGCCGACACCAAGCCGAAAATCGACTGGTCCCAGGCCCACAAGCCCGGCGATATCGCCAGACAGATTCTCGAGAGAAAGCAGCAGGAAACCCACGCCGCAGCGCCACGGCCCGCGGCCCCGCCAGCCACCACCCCCAGGCCGGTTGTCGCCCAGCCCGCGCCCTCCCCTGCCGCCAGCGCTCCGGCCGCCGCCAAGCCTGTACCGGCTACCGCGCCCCCCGCGCCCAGCGCACCCGCCGCGAGCACTCCAGCTCCGGCCGAGCCGAAGCCCGCGCCAAGAAGGGTTGTTCCCATCCCCCGCCAGGCACCCCCGATTGTCGCAGCGCCCCCGGCCGCCAGCTCCACCCGCACCGGCGTAGTTGCAGCTCCACCGTCGCAGACGCCGGCCATTGCCGCCAGGCCCCCGGCTGGCCCTGTCGTAGTGAAGCCTCCCGTGACCGCGCCGGCCTCTGCCACGGCCGTTGCGCCTGTCGAAGGACGTCCCGCTGCAGCCGCGGGTCCGGTTGTCGCGGCCAGACCTCCGGCTCCGGCAACTGCGGCAGCGGCCGTCTCGGCAACGCCGGTACCGGCGACTCCGGGAGCCGTCATCGTAGCCGCTGCATCCCAGGCCGCCAGCGCAGCCGAATCTCCCAGAGCCGCCGCCCCTGCCGCGGAAGCGGAAACCAATCCAGCGCCCGCCGCCGTTCGGCCTGAGGCGCCGCCTCCGCGCCGCGTCATCATGCCGCAGACCGGCCCGCGTCCGGTGTACAGCGCTCCTCCGCCACCCCCGCCGGCACCAGCAGCCGCCGCCGGCCCGGCACCAGGAATTCAGCGTGGCCGCCCCATCTTCGATCGCAGGCCAGGCGGTGGCCCGGGCGGTCCCGGTGGACCGCGTCCAGGTATGGGCGGCGCACCCGGGCAGGGTCCCGCCGGACGCCGCCCCATGCATCCCACGCGCTCTGCGCCCACGGGCCCAAGCGGACCCGGACAGCGCCCCGGCATGGGTGCCCGTCCAGGCTTTGGCGCACGTCCAGGATTCGGTCAGCGTCCCGGCATGGGCGGCGCGCCAGGACTGCCGCCTCCAGGGGAGGCTCCGCGTCCGCCACGTCCCGGTCCGCGTGGCCGCGGACGCCCGCGTTACGAGAAGAGCAAAGAAGGTCCGATGAAGGGTTTCTCGCCGCCGAATCGCTCGGCTGCGCAGGTCCCCACCGGTCCTGTCCCCATCACGCGCACCATCACCGTCACTGAAGGCGTCAGCGTAAAAGATCTCGCCGAGAAGCTCGAAGTTCGCGGTAAGGATCTCATCGCCACGCTGCTCGTGAAGGGCGTCTTCGTCACCGTCAACCAGACCCTCGACGGGGAACTGGTGAAGGAAGTCGCGGCCCAGTTCGGCGCCGACGTCCAGGTCATCA
>PMAM01000369.1 GCA_003152595.1 Acidobacterium sp. | reverse complement strand
ATGCAGCCCGCCATGAAGCTGATCTTCAGGTACATGTTAAAGGGGTCGATCGGGTTGTGATAGACGAGGTGCGTATCCAGGTGGTGCTGCGCCAGCGCATAGACCACCGGCTTCTCCATGAAGGAGTAAATCTTCTCGTGAAAAAACCACGCGATGAAGAAGCCGCCGATGAGGTAAAGCGCGGTGTGGATGATCCGGCGGCGCAGCTCGGCCAGATGCTCGAGCAGGCTCATGCCCGGGAGTTCGGCGCGCTCCGTCATAGCAGCGCGCGCGCGGTCGACCAGATCAACCATGGTGGAGGGGCTCGCTGGGAAGGCTGGATTCCACCGGCTCCGCGTTTGTGACCGGGGTGTGCGCGCCGTTGCCGTGCGCGGTCAGATCGAGATGCGCCGGCGTTTCGGGAGCCGCGTCGATCGCCGGTGCGACGGTTTCTGTCGGCACGGACGGTTCCACCACGACTTCAGCAGCGGAGGGCGCCACGGTGGTTTCTTCTGCCGCGACCGGCGTGGCGTAGGGCGCGCCGGTGCTCACCGGCATCCCGGTGGAAGGAGGCAGGATCGTCAGGCTTGTCGAAGGAGCTGTTTCCGTTGCGGCCGAAGCCTCGCCAGCCTTCTGCGCCTGCATCTCGGCCAACTTCTTGCGCCGCTCGTCTTCCTCCATGTTGCGCAACTCTTCCTGAATCTGAAACTTGAATTCGTTGCTGGCCCGTCGGAACTCGGCCAGCAGCTTCCCGATGGTGCGCCCGATCTCGGGCAGCTTCTTGGGGCCGAACAACACCAGCGCCAGCAGGAAGATAAAGATGGAGTCGCCGAAGTGCATGAATACTTCATGATACCCGTCGCGATTCGCCGCTCACAACAATGGCGTCCACTGCCGGGTCAGCGGCGGCCAGGCAGTTGACGAAGCCCGCCGATCTTGCATAATCAGGCGACGCAAAGCGAGGCCCGCGCCGCCCGAGCTGGATTCACATTGGGGCGGTGCTGACGACCACCGGAGTGTTGCAGCGAACTTTTTCAGGGGAGGTTGATGCCCGAATCTCCGCACAAGCTGTCCGGGGCGCTGGAGGCGCTCTTTCGCGAATACGACGGTCCGCCCTTCGCGCTGCGTTTGTGGGACGGCTGGAGCTGGCGCTCATCGAGCACGGAACCCGAGGCCTGTACGACAGCGATCTCATCGGGCCGCAGGGAATGCCGATGCGGTAAACTAATTGCAATGATAGGCCTCTGCGGATTCTCGGTTCATGCGACCAAGTTTCGCGTGGCGCGTCTAAAGCACTAGAGGCTGCAACATCCCCGTTGGCTGGGCAAGCACCATTCGCAGCGAGCCGACTGCAGCCGGTATTTGGCTTTCAACATCCCCGTCCAGATTGGGCTGGCCCCGATACGGACTGAAGGCGGAGTATTGTGAGTGTTCTGGAAGAAGTTGTTGCCCCTGTATCTGCCGATGCAGAGACTTGCTCTCTCGATAACTACCTCGTCCTGCCCGACCACACGAATGACGAGCGCATTGCGGCCGCACGTCGCGCGCTGGGCACATCGACGATCCTGCTTGGACACCACTATCAACGCGACGAGGTGATCCGTTTTGCGGATTTCACCGGCGATTCGTACAAGCTTTCGAAAGCCGCCGCCGAAACCGATGCGCAGTACATCGTCTTTTGCGGCGTGCATTTCATGGCGGAGAGCGCCGACGTGCTCGCGCACCACGGACAGCAGGTGATCCTGCCCGATCTGAATGCCGGCTGCTCCATGGCAGACATGGCGGAGATCGGCCAGGTCGAGGAGTGCTGGGAGATTCTGCACAGAGCCGGCGCGCGCGAAGGAGAAATTGTGCCGATCACCTACATGAATTCCTCCGCAGCCATCAAGGCATTTTGCGGCGAGCGCGGTGGTCTGGTCTGCACGTCATCGAACGCGCGCAAGGCCTTCGAGTGGGCCTTTGCGCGCGGCGAGAAAATCCTCTTCCTCCCCGATCAGCATCTCGGGCGCAACACCGGCCACGCGATGGGCATTCCGCTGAACGAGATGGTGATCTACGATCCGTGGCAAATCGGCGGCGGCATCACGCCGGAGCGGCTGCGCACCGCACGCGTCATCCTCTGGAAAGGCCACTGCTCGGTCCACCAGCGTTTCCTGCCGGAGCACGTCGACAAAGTCCGCGCGAAGTATCCCGGGATCCAGGTCATCGTGCATCCGGAGTGCCGCCTCGAAGTTTGCGAGAAGGCCGACGCGCTCGGATCGACCGAGCGCCTGATCAAAATCGTCCAGGACGCACCGGCAGGCACTAGCTTCGCCATCGGCACCGAGATTCACCTCGTGAATCGCCTCGCGAAGCAGTTCGCCCCCCTCGGCAAGAGGATCGTCACGCTTGACGACACTGGCTGCCTGTGTACGACGATGTATCGCATCAGCCCTGGACATCTCGCCTGGGCGCTCGAAAATCTTGTCGAGGGCAGCGTCGTGAACCGTATCCAGGTCCGCGACGATGTGAAATACTGGGCGCGCGTGGCGCTTGACCGCATGCTCGAGGTCCGCGCCTGATCGGCGTTGCTCTACGCCCGCTGGGGCCCGTATGAAGACTTTCAAACTGGACGAAGCGCAGTCGGTGCTCCCGGTGGTGGAGTCGCTGCTGAGCCGGGCGCTCGAGTCCAAACAGGCCGCCTCCGATCTGCAGGAACAGATCGGCAATCTGGCACGGCGCATTTTCGTCAGCGGCGGTATGTTCCTCGACATTACGGCGGCCCACAAGCGAAAGATCACGCTGGAAGCGCTGGTGCAGCGCGCCAAGGACGCAATCCAGGAGATTGACGCGATCGGCGTTCAGATCAAGGACCTTGATATCGGACTCCTGGATTTTCCGTTCCTCCTTGAAGGCGAGACCGTCCTCCTGTGCTGGAAACGCGGCGAGCCGCGCATCGAATTCTGGCACCGCATCGAAGACGGATTTGCCGGCCGCCAGCCCATCGACGGCCGTTTTGGCCCAATCTCCCCCGAAAAACTGAACTAAGCCACAACCCTCCTGGCTCCCGGCTACACGCTCCCGTCTTCTCCATGACAACTGTCATCTCCCTTTGCTGACAAAGCCCACTGGGGCCGACCGCGCTTTCGCGTAATCCTGTCCTTGCCGCCGAAGTTCCAGGCAACAGGGAGACAAGCAATGTCAGCAACCGCAGTCCTAACCCAAACCACCACCGCCTGGCCCACACCGTTATCGCAGACCCGCACCGTGGCAAAGCTCCACTCCGTCACGAAGCGCTACGGGCAGACAACGGCGCTGGACAAGTTCTCCATGGAACTGCGCGCCGGCGAAGTGGTCGCCCTGCTCGGCCCCAACGGTGCAGGGAAGACGACCGCCGTGCGCCTGCTGCTCGGCCTCATCTCGTCCGATTTCGGCAGCGTGCGCGTGTTCGGCCGCGATCCCCGTGACGCCGACGCCCGCACCCGCATCGGGGCCATGCTGCAGATCACCCGCGTGCCGGAGATGCTGCGCGTGCGCGAGCACATCGACCTGTTCCGCAGCTACTATCCCAACCCGCTGCCCGCGGCCGAGGTGATGCGCATCGCAAAGCTCGATGGCTTCGCCAACCAGATGTTCGGCCAGCTCTCCGGCGGGCAAAAACAACGGACCCTGTTCGGGCTGGCGGTTTGTGGCAATCCCGACCTGGTCTTCCTCGATGAGCCGACCGTCGGCATGGACATCGAATCGCGCCGTGCGCTCTGGGATGAGATTCGCGCGCTCTCCGCCGCCGGCAAAACGGTGCTGCTGACCACGCACTATCTTGAAGAGGCCGATATGCTCGCCCACCGCATCGTGGTCATCAACAAAGGCCGCGTCGTCTGCGAAGGCACGCCGTCCGAGATCAAGCATCGCGTCTCCGGACGCCGCATCCGCTGCATCACCCAGCTCGATCCTGAGTTCCTCGCGAGTCTCCCGTCGGTGACCGATGTGCAGCAGGATCGCGAAGCGGTCGTGATTCTGGCCGAGCATCCGGAGAGGGTCGTCCGCGAAATTCTGGTGCGCGACGAAACCCTCCATGGGCTCGAAGTTTCCGCCGCCGCGCTGGAAGACGCATTCCTGGCGCTGACCAGCGATTCCAATCCGGCCCAGGCCTGAGCACGCCGACAAAAGAGGAGCAAAAATCATGGCCACGCAAGCAATCGCCGTTTCCGCGCCGCGCCCCTTGACCCTGGGTTACTACGCCCGCATCTTCCGCAAAGAAACCCAGTACGAATTCGTCCGCATGCTGCGCACGCGCGCATTCTCGCTCTCGGTCATCGGATTTCCGGTGATGTTCTACCTGCTCTTCGGCACGTCGAATCGCCACAACATGTTCGCGCGCTATCTCATGCCCAGCTACAGCTGCATGGGCGTCGTCTCAGCATGTTTGTTTGGCATTGGGATGGGCATTGCGCTCGAGCGGGCCCAGGGCTGGCTCGAATTGAAGCAGGCAAGCCCCATGCCGCGCTTCGCCTATCTGGCCGCGAAGACGATCAGCTGCGCAGCCTTTGCCCTGGTCATCGTTGCGATTCTCGTGACCATGGGCGTGACCCTCGGCGGCGTCACGCTCACAGTTGGCGAAGCCTTCAGGCTGGCCCTCGTCGTTCTTGCCGGATCCATCCCGTTCACCGCTATGGGACTGCTGATCGCGCTGCTCGTTCCTCCGAATGCCGGTCCGGGCGTCATCAACCTCATCTACCTGCCCATGTCCTTCGCCTCCGGCTTCTGGATGCCGGTCACCTATCTGCCTCACTGGCTGCGCATTATCACTCCCGCGCTGCCGACGTACCATCTGGCCCAGATCGCCCTGCATATCTTTGGTTACGCCCAGTCCGGCAGCATGTTGGTGCACTGGGAGGCGCTCGCAGGATTTACCCTGTTGATGCTGGGTGCGGCTTGGATCATCTTTACCCGCAGCGAGGCGAAAGCTTGAGACCGTTGACTTTCAAACTGAACCGTGAAGAGCCCAACTGCGCTGGCTCCGCCCTGCCGGACTTCCTCTCCGGTAAGACGACCGATGAACCCGTCACAGCCACCCGGCGGGCGGCTGCTTCTGAGATCCAGTTTCGTGGTGGCGGATTTGGAAAGCAGAGTGGCCACGGGCGGCTCTACGATTTCATCTGGCTGATCTACACCGTCTTCTTGTTCTTCGATCCCATTCAGCGGCACTCCAGGACCAGGTGGGTGGAATTTGCGATTGCCTACGCTCTATTCCTGGCGATTTATACCGGTCTCGTCTTTGCGCGCTCCAGGAGCACCCAGTATTTTCTCTTGCTGGCGATGGGCTTGTTGGGCGTCGCTTACTATCCGCTGAACGGCGGCGCCTGCGGCATGTTCATCTATGTCGCAGCGTTCGTTCCTTTCATTGCCGAATCCATTCTGCTCTGTGTGAGCACCTTTGTCGTCGCTGCGCTTGTCATGGTGGCCGAAGGCTACCACCTCGGCTGGAGTCCGTGGTCGTGGGGAGTTTGCGCCTTCTTTGCTGTGGCCGTCGGCTGTGGGAATCTGGTCGCCGCGCAGCGCATGCGCGCCAATAAGAAGCTGAACCTCGCCCACGAGCAGATACTTCACCTGGCCAAGCTCGCCGAGCGCGAGCGCATCGCGCGCGATCTCCACGACGTTCTCGGACACACGCTCTCCGTCGTCGTCCTCAAATCCGAGCTGGCCGGCAAAGTGATGGATCGCGATCCGGAGCGGGCGCGCAAGGAGATCGGCGAAGTCGAGCACATCGCCCGCCAGGCTCTGGGCGAGGTGCGGGAGGCGATCCGCGGCTACCGCTCTGAAGGCCTGGCCGCGGAAATCGCTCGCGCGAAGAAGACCCTGGACGCTGCCGGCGTGACGCTGGAATACGGAGAGAAGCCGCCGCAGCTGGCGCCCGCGGAAGAGACCGTCCTCTCGCTGATTGTGCGTGAAGCGGTGACAAATATCGTGCGCCACGCGCAGGCCAGCCACTGCCGCCTGGAGTTTGCCGCCAACGGCTTCGGAACCGCCCTCACCGTCGAGGANNGACGGCCGCGGCGGCATCCGCGAAGAGGGCAATGGCCTGCGTGGCATGCGTGAGCGCGTCGAGTCCATCGGCGGCAAGCTTCAGATTGACTCAGTCCAGGGCACGCGGCTCCTCGTCGAAATTCCGCCGCAGACCGTCGAGCAATCATGAGCAGGATTCAGGAAGAGAAGTGAAGAAGATCATCCAGGTAAAGAAGTGAAAAAGATTCAAGTCATCGTGGCCGAAGACCAGGCAATGGTTCTCGGCGCCCTGGCAGCGCTGCTCGAAACCGAGCCGGACATCGCCGTTTGCGCCCGCGCCGCCAACGGTCGCGAAGCCCTCACTGCAGTCGGCAAACACAAACCCGATGTTCTGGTCACGGACATCGAGATGCCGGAGATGACAGGCCTCACCCTCGCGGCCGAGGTCAAAGAGCGGCATCC
>PMAM01000311.1 GCA_003152595.1 Acidobacterium sp. | reverse complement strand
TGACGCGCTTAATGGCGTCTTTAATGTAGACGTCGAGATAGTTGCTCATGAACAGATTGCTGTACTCGCCGTGTTCGCAGTAAATTCCGGCACCAAAGACGAAATTGCTGTTGGCTTTGCTGACGGTGATGCCGGTTTGATTCACTTCGGCGGGCAGTAGTCCAGAGGCGGAGGAAACGCGATTCTGCACGTCGACGGCGGCGACATCGAGACTGTATCCGGTATTGAAGGTGGTCGTGATGGCGCTGGTGCCATCGTTGGCGCTGGTGGACTGGATGTAGCGCATGCCCGGGACGCCGTTGATGGCTTCTTCCAGGGGACGAGTGACCGCGGATTCGACCTGGCTGGAATTGGCGCCGATGTAGGCGCTGCCCACGGTGACCTGAGGCGGCGCGAGCTGCGGGTAGAGCGAGATGGGGAGGGAGGGAACGACGACGGCTCCCGCAAGGATGATGAGGAGCGCGCAAACGGTGGCGAAGACCGGGCGGTGAATGAAGAAATCAACCAAGGGTAGCCTCTCCGTACCTCTCTGTTCGGGTCATGCGGGCTAGCTGCCGGCGTGGGGTTGCGCGCCAGGGGGCGGACCGGGGGGCAGGGGCATCACCGGCATATTGTTCTGCAGGAATTGTGTGCCGGAGACAATGACCTTGTCCCCGTTGTTGAGGCCGGCCAGAACTGCGTAATTGTTGCCAACTGTGTCGCCGAGGTCGATGGCCTGCTCGTGCGCGATGAACTTGCCGGGGGCGGCCTGCTGCGCGAGGAAGACGAAGGCCTGGCCGCCGAGGCGGGTAACGGCGAGCACGGGCACGATGGGTTTGGGTGACATGCCCCAGACGACCCGGGCCTTGACCAGCTGCTCGGTGCGAAGCAAAGGAGATTTGACGGGGGCCTTGACCAGGATGCCCTGCAACTGGTCGTCGACCTGGGGAGAGACGAAGTCGATGGAGGTGTTCTCGAGGGGCTTGCCGCTGTTGTCTTCGATCTGAACGCCGAGGCCGCTGCGGACCTGGGCGGCGCGTTCGGTGGGGATATAGATGTAGGCTTCGAGGTCTTTGTTCTCATCCACGGTCGTCAGCATGGTTGAAGTGGTGACATAGTCGCCCACGTGGACCGGAATGTCGCCCACAATGCCGTCGAAGGGGGCGGTGATTTTGTAGTAGCCCAGCTCTTTCTCCTGCTCGTGGCGGGTGGCGAGAGCGGATTCGTAGTCAGCTTTGGAGTTGGCAAAGGCCTGCTCGGCCTGATCGAGGGCGTCTTTGCTGATGATGCCGGCGGCAAAGAGCTTACGCTGGCGATCGACCTGGAGCTGGTTGTACTGGTAGACGGCGAGCTTTTGCTGCTCGGTGGCGGCCTGGGAGGCGACGGTGGCCTCCTGCTTGGAGGGATCGACCTGCATCATGAGCTGACCCGGGGTCACGTGCTGGCCGGAGTGAACGAGGATACTCGTCAGATTGCCGCTGATCTGCGGATCGATGGTGGCGGAGCGGCGGGATTTGATAGTGGCGACGTACTCGTCGGACTGCGGGACGGGGACTGCGGCGACGGTGAGGGTCTGGACGGGGAGGGCCTGCATGCCCGCGCCGGCCTGCGGCTGGGGCTGGGCCTTATTGCAGCCCACGGATCCGGCGATCAGGAGCGGCAGAGCCAGAAGCAAAATGGCGGAGTAGTTTTTCACTGCGGACCTCGAACCAGGGTCGATCAGGACTGAAATCAAACGATTCAGAAACAATTCAGGATACAGGAACCGGGAAGTGTTTTCCGTGACCGATAAACTCTTCGCCCGGATGACTTGGAGATTGGATTCGAGAGCAGGAGGGGGAGCTTCAGGAAAGTGACGAACGAACTGCAGGAGAAAACGCGGGCCCGGAGGGGATTTCGGGGAAAATGCAAACGGGCTGTCCGTTTCCGAACAGCCCGTTCGATCGGCTCCGGTTTTGACTGCACCCGGGTCGGGATTGCGTTGGCAGGGAAGGTTTGGCTCCTTCCTGCCTTTCTGCTGCTTCCCCAGCTGGCTGTCTTCACCGGTGTGGCAAGGCAATCTTTGGCGAGATTGCCGGTTGAACCAGACCGGTTAGAAGCGCGCCCCTGCCGGGAAGCTTAGGCGCCCGCCCTGGTTTCGCCTCCAAAATAGAGGCTGCACCATTTGGTGGTGCCTCCGGACGTGCCAGTGTATTCCAGCAGCGGCCCCATGGTTGGGGACTCGGCTCGAGTCACTCTGCCCCTCCGGGCCCGCAGGTCCGTGAAGACATCGCGCTTCGGTTCCGATTCAGTTGATTTCGTCCGTACGTTACGACGTACAGTGGACATCCATCCTCCTTCTTCGGGTTTCAAGCGTTTCCGCCTTATACCTGATTCGATTGCGAGGAGGAGGATGGCGTTGCCAGTTTTTCGAACATTGCTGGTGTGGAATACGAAAAGAATATTGCCTGGTTACTTTTGTTGTGGCGTTGGGAGCTACTTTTTTGCGCTGCGTTCGTTGCGTGCGCGAACCTTAAACCAAATTGGTGTGCCCTCAAATCCAAACGCTGCACGGATCTGGTTCTCAAGGAAGCGCGCGAAGGCGAAGTGGAGCTTCACGTCGCGATCGGTGAAGAGGACGAAGGTGGGGGGAGCGACGGCGGCCTGGGTCATGTAGTAGATCCGGACCCGCTTCGACATGGGGACGGTGGCGCGCTGGAAGTCGATGCGATCGAGGAAGCGATTCATCTGGCCGGTCGAGACACGCTTGCGGCGCTCGGCCGCGATGCGGAGGACGGTGTCGAGAACGCGCGGGACCTGGCGGCCTTCGGTGGCAGAGATGAAGAGGACGGGCGCGTAGCTGAGGTATTTGAGGACGGAGCGGAGCTGGCGCTCGAAGATGGCCGGGTCGGCGGGTGGTTTGCCGGCCTTTCCATCGACCGCGGTGCGGCCGCTGCGGCCGGTGGTGACCAGGTCCCACTTGTTGACGACGATGATGACGGAGCGGCCGCTCTCGTGCGCATAACCGCCGATGGTGGCGTCGGAGGCGGTGACGCCTTCAGTGGCGTCGATGATGAGGAGCGCGACGTCGGCGGCTTCCAGATGGCGCCGGGCCATGACCACGGAGAGCTTCTCGGCCATGAGGTGGGTTTTGCCTTTGCGGCGGATGCCGGCGGTGTCGACGATGCGGAGGTCGTGGTCCTTGTAGCGGATGACCTCGTCGACGGCGTCGCGGGTGGTTCCGGCGATGGGGGAGACGATGGCGCGGCTGGACCCGGTAAGGGCGTTGAGGAGGGTGGATTTGCCGACGTTGGGGCGGCCGATGATGGCTACGCGGGTCTCGTGCTGTTCAAACCTGGCATGCGTGCGCGGGATTTCCTCCACGGGCTCCGATTCGCGTGAGACCGTCTCTGCGGCATGCTCCTCGGGCGGCAGCACCGCGAAAACCTCGTCGAGCAGATCGCCGATGCCGTGGCCGTGCTCGGCGGAGACCGGGACGAGGTTGCGGATGCCGAGACGGCGGAAGTTCTCGGCGGCGGCCTCCATGGATTGCGCGTCGATTTTATTGACGGCGAGGAAGAGGGGCTTACCGGTCTTGATCAGGAGGCGGGCGAGGTCGATGTCGGGCGCGGCGAGTTCGGTGCGACCGTCGACCACCATGACGATGGCATCGGCTTCGTCGAGAGCGAAGC
>PMAM01000242.1:17534-23737 GCA_003152595.1 Acidobacterium sp. | reverse complement strand
GCCTGGGCCCGTGGCCGCATGTGCTGAACACCCGTGAGCGCCTGCCCGGCCTCTCTCTCGAGTCGCCGTTCCTTTCGCTTTCGCAGATGGACTCGCTCCACCAGCGCAAGCATGATCTGGCGGGAGATTTGCCGCTGGCGGTGCTGGAGTGCGTCTTCAATCCGGCGTGCAATCTGCTCATCGCTCTGGACGACCTCTGCTCCAAGGCCATTGAGCTGGTTCGCGGTGGTGCGTCGGTTTTGCTGCTCACCGACCGGACCTGCGGCGAGCAGAGCATCCCGATTCCGATGGCGCTGGCGACGGGCATCGTGCATCACGCGCTCATCCGCGCGGGCGAGCGCATTAAAGTTGGACTCGCCGTCGAAGCCGGCGACTGCCGCGACCTCCACCATGCCGCCGTGCTGATGGGCATGGGCGCCGGCGCTGTGTGTCCGTGGCTCGCGCTCGAAACCGCCCGTCAGATGAATCCAGAAAACGGCGAGGCGAACCTGCTGCACGCCTTCGACCTGGGTCTGGCCAAGATCATGTCGAAGATGGGCATCTCTGTGGTGGACAGCTACCGCGGCGCGCACCTGTTCGACTGCCTCGGCCTGAGCAAGGAAGTCGTCGAGCGCTGCTTTGAGGGCACACCGGTGCCGCTGGGCGGCATTGGATTCCCCGAGCTGGAAGCGCAGATTCGCGACCTGTGGTCGCGCGCCTATGGAGTCGACGCCGGGCCCGAGGCTCCGGAAGCGGGTGGACAGCCAGAAGACGGGGGCGGACCCCTCGTCACCGTCGCCGCAACGAAAGACCTGCCCGACTACGGTTGGGTCCGGTTCCGCAAGGCCGACAAGGCAGAGCCTCACGGCTGGCAGCCGCAGACCGTGCGCCTGCTGCAAACTATTACGGGTGCGACCAAGGCGGGTGCGTCCGCTGCTTCCGATGGCGCGGGGGCATGGCAGGCCTTCACAACCCAGGCGACGGAGAAAGAGCCCGCCGTGCTGCGCGACCTGATGGAAGTCCGCGCCGCAGCGGAGCCTTTGCCGGTCGGCGATGTCGAACCCGCGCAGAACTTCTATCGTCGCTTCATCGCCAGCGCGATGTCGCTCGGCTCGCTGAGCCCTGAGGCTCACCAGACCATTACCGCCGCGATGAATATGCTCGGCGGGCGGTCGAACACGGGTGAGGGCGGGGAAGACCCTGCCGTCTACGAACCCGGCGCGCAGCTGCCTCTGGTTGGCAGCATGGTTCCATCCGAGCTGCTCAACAACAAGGTCAAGCAGGTGGCCTCCGCGCGCTTCGGTGTGACGGCCGAGTACCTGATGCATGCCGAAGAGCTGGAGATCAAGATCGCCCAGGGATCGAAACCCGGCGAGGGCGGCCAGCTGCCTGCCCATAAAGTCACGGAGCTGATTGCTCGCCTCCGCCACGCGCAGCCCGGCGTGCAACTCATTAGCCCGCCGCCGCACCACGACATCTATTCGATCGAAGACCTGGCGCAGCTGATCTACGATTTGCGGCGGATCAACCCAAGAGCAGCGATCGGCGTGAAGCTCGTTTCAGAGTGTGGCGTCGGCACGGTGGCGGCCGGTGTAGCGAAGGCCTACGCCGACTACATCGTGATCGCCGGGCACAACGGCGGTACCGGCGCATCGCCGCTCTCGAGCATCAAGTATGCGGGCAATCCGTGGGAGCTGGGCCTGGCCGAAACGCAGCAGGTGCTCATCCGCAATGGCCTGCGTGGCCGCGTGCGCCTGCGCTGCGATGGGGGCCTGCGCACGGCGCGCGACATCGTCGTAGCAGCGATGCTGGGCGCGGACGAATTCGCCTTCGGGACCGCGGTGCTGGTCGCGCTCGGTTGCGATATGGCCCGCCAGTGCCATCTGAACACGTGTCCCACCGGCATCGCCACGCAGAAACCCGAACTGCGGGCGAAGTTCCGTGGCAAGCCGGAGCACCTGGTGCGGCTCTTTGAGGGGCTGGCCGCCGAGATTCGTGCGCTGCTCGCTGAACTTGGCCTGCCTTCGCTCGATGCCGCCATTGGCCGCACCGACCTTTTGGAGCAGACGCGCTTCGATGGCTGTCTCGATCTCAGTCCCATGTTCGCTGCTCCTCCGGACGGCGGCAAGGCAGGCGCCAGGCACTGGCAGGGCAAGCGCAATCTGCGGCCGGAAGACCATGCGCCGATCGACGATGCCTGGGTTGAGCCGGCTGTAGCGGCCTACAAGGCGGGCGAGCCTTTCCTGGTCGATGCGCTCATCGCCAATGAGGACCGGACCTTCGGCGCGAGGCTGGCAGGCGAACTGGCCATGCTGCAGTGCGCCGGCAGGATGCCGCAGGCTCCGCTCAGCTTCCGCCTCACCGGCGAGGCGGGCCAGTCGTTCGGCGCTTTTGCGGTTCCCGGCATGGAGCTGATCCTCAAGGGCCTGGCGAACGACTTCGTCGGCAAGAGCCTTTCCGGCGGCGAGATTATCCTACGCGGCCAGGGGCGCGCGGCTCTGCAGCCGGAACTCCACACGATCCTCGGCAACGTCGCCCTTTACGGCGCGACCAGCGGCGCGCTCTTTGCCGCCGGATGCGCAGGCGAGCGCTTCGCCGTTCGCAACTCCGGTGCCCTCGCCGTGGTCGAAGGCGTGGGCGACCACGGTTGCGAGTACATGACTGGCGGCCTGGTTGCCGTCCTCGGTGCGACCGGCAACAACTTCGGCGCCGGCATGACCGGGGGCGAAGCCTGGGTCTTCGACGAAGATGGCCTGTTCCTGTCGCGGCAGCGTTACCACAGAGACTTCCTCACCCCGGAGCCCTGGGCCAGCCTGGATTCCGCGGCAAAGGAGAGCATCTTCGGCCTGGTCCAGCTGCATGCCGACAAAACCGCCAGCACGCGGGCGTTCTGGATGCTTTCGAAATGGGAACAGATGGCTCCCCGTTTTGTGCGTCTCACTCCGAAACCACAGGCATAACAGAAACCCACGCGGGCCTGCACTGGCTTGCGTGGGTGAATCCCAAAGGTAATCTACCGCAACTTCTCCGCACCCGGTAGGGTTCTGAATTGGATGTATCCTTGAGCCAGCCCGCGGAATCCATTAGACGGGTCTGCCACAAAAGGTTCCATGTTTCGCTTCTCTCCCTCTGTCCGTCGCCTGCTTCCAGTGCTGCTGCTCGGCCTCCTGATCCTTCAGGGCTGCGGTCGATTCACACCCCATTTGCCTCGCGAATTCGTCTATGTCTGGGCTCGCGGCACCTACCTGCGCGATCGCGTCGCCGCCGTCAGCAATCGCGTCGCTGAAGTCAGCAATGGTCAGCGCCTGCAGGTCGTTGAGCACGGCCGCCGCTTCCTGAAGGTCAAAACCGACAGGGGCGAGATCGGCTGGATTGAGGATCACAGCGTCATCGATCAGCAGACCTATGACAAATTCACACAGCTCGCGAAGGAGAACGGCAATACGCCCGTCGTCGGAACCGCGGTTCTGCGCGACGATTACTGGCTGCGCGACGCTCCCGGACGGACTTCAGACCGCTTCTATCTGTTGCCGGAAAACGACAAGCTGCAGCTGTTGAAACGAGCCTCGGTTCCCAAACCCGAGCCGCCGCAGGCTCTGCCCATTCCGCTGGAGAAGCCGGTGAGCCGCACGAACGCAGACAATCCTCCGGCGCCACCGCCCCCGAATCTCGAGGACTATTGGCTCATTCGCGACACCAGCGGTCACGTCGGGTGGGTGCGTGCTCGCACGCTCGATGAGGATGTTCCCGACAACATCGCCGGGCTGGCTGAAGGACAAAGGATCGTCGGTGCCTACGTGCTGAAGAAGGTCACTGATCCGGACGCGAACGTTCCCGGCAACGAGGTGCCCGAATACGTCGCCTTCCTGTCCCCATGGAAGGATGGCCTCCCCTACGATTTCGACCAGGTTCGGGTCTTCACCTGGAACACGAAGAAGCACCGCTATGAAACTGCCTATCGAGAGCGTAATCTCGCCGGCTATCTCCCGGTTTCAGTGACCGAAGCCTCTTCTGCCAACCAGGAGGTCCCCACGTTTTCTTTCCGCGTCGCCGCCAGCGATCAGGTCGCCCTCGATCCTCAAACGGGCACCGTGAATCCAGGAGACACGGTGACGGAGACCTTCAGCATGGACGGTGTTGTTGTGCATCGCGAAGGAGCAGCTCCACCGCGGACGACGACGACTTCCGCGCCCTCTCATCGTCATGCAAAACCCCATCGCAAACACCGTTGAAAAACTTTGCATCGCTCGCAGCCCGGTAACGAACCAATTACCATCCCGGATACAACAATCGCGTAGAAAGATAGCTGCGGCAAGATCTCCAATGTTGCGCAAAGGGTTCTCTAACCCGTATCTTGGTAACACACCTTGACGGTGGGTGCGGCGTTACCATTGTTCGGGCTCCGCTGCAGTTTTTCCTGTTGTTGCAGTTTCGCCGTCGAGTTCATCAAAGGGCAAAGGAGATCGGCTCATGGAAAACAAGCCGGCACAGAACATTCAGGACACATTCCTGAACACCGTTCGTAAAGATAAGACCCCAATCACGATTTATCTGGTGAGCGGCGTGAAACTCACCGGGAAGATCCGTTCCTTCGATAAGTATTCCGTGCTGCTGGAGAACAACAGCCAGGAGCAGCTGATTTTTAAACACGCAATTTCCACGGTGGTCAGCACCCGGTCGGTTCTGCACGGAGAACATCGCGCTCCGCATGCCGCGCAGGCCGGACCTGTGGCCGTTACAACGCCTCAGGCCGCGCAGGAAGCCTCCGGCTCCTAACCGGGCGGCGGAAATCACGCCCGCGACGAGTTTCGATGCCGCTGACTGCGACCGGTTTGACTGCGGAACGGGCTTTGCTGGTGACGGTCGTTGTTGGGCCGCAGAGGAGAGCCCTGACCCGCGGGGCGCTGCAGGCGCGCGATGCCGCCAGTTCGACTCCTGTCCTTCATCCGCTCCTTCGCGAAGAGGACTTGCGCCTCGCGGAATTCCGCGAGCTGGTCCTCAGCGCCGGCGCCGTGATTGCCGGTGACATCGTCCAGCACCGCCCGAAAGCCGATCCGGCAACCCTCATCGGCAGCGGAAAGGTGGAGGAGCTCTCCGCCGTTGCCGCTTCTACCCAGGCCGACGTTGCCATTGTCGATCATGACCTGAGCCCCACACAGCTGCGCAACCTCGAGGACGCGCTGCCGTGCCGCGTCATCGATCGCACGCAGCTCATCCTGGATATCTTCGCCCGCCATGCGCGCACCCGCGAAGGTCAGCTTCAGGTCGAGCTCGCCCAGCTCGAATACATGCTTCCTCGCCTCACCGGGCGCGGCAAAGCCATGTCCCAGCTCGGCGGCGGCATCGGCACCCGCGGACCTGGCGAAACTCAGCTGGAAACGGATCGCCGCCGCATTCAGCGGCGCGTGCAGCAGTTGCGCAGCGAACTCGACGCTGTCCGCCGCACGCGCTCGCAGCAGCGCCAGCGGCGGGAGTCGGTTCCCGTGCCCACCGTCGCCCTGGTCGGTTACACCAACGCCGGCAAGAGTACCCTATTCAACGCCATCACGCGGGCCGGCGTCCTCGAGTCCTCGCGGATGTTCGCCACCCTCGACCCCAAACTGAGCGCGATTCAGCTTCCCAGCCGCAGAAAGATCCTGCTCTCCGACACCGTCGGATTTATTCGCGACCTTCCCCACACGCTGGTCACCTCCTTTCGCGCCACGCTCGAGGAGGTGCGCACGGCCGAAGTTCTCGTCCACGTGCGTGACGCCTCCAGCCCCATGCGCGAGGAGCACAAAGCCGAAGTCGAAAAGGTGCTTGGCGAACTCGATGTGCTCGACAAACCCCGTCTCGAGGTCCTCAACAAGGTCGATCTCCTCAGCGAACAGGAACGCGCTGCACTCGAGAGCAACTCGAGCGTGATTCCCACTTCTGCAAAGGAGCGTTCCGGCCTCGATGCGCTGATGGACCGGATCGACGAGGAACTGGTGCAGGATCCGATTCTNNGGAAACCTGGTGCAGATGACCGTTGCGGGGCCCGCATCCCTGCTGGGACGTTACCGCCGCTTTCGTCTGAATACGAGAGGATCCACCCAGAAAGAGCAAACCGGATGATGGAGAGTGGTGGGTATCTCCGATCACCCGGTTCGCCGACCCTGATCCGGGTCGAGGTGGTATTCTCATCATACGCCGTTACCCGGCCAGGTCAAGCTCGCCAACGTCGATTTTTATCGCGACGAAGC
>PMAM01000242.1:0-17503 GCA_003152595.1 Acidobacterium sp. | reverse complement strand
ATCCATGGATGAGTTGCTAAGACAACTTGGTGATCTTGCGCTCGGTGCCATACCGACCATGATCCTTTTCATTCTGTTGGTTTTGGCCTACCGCTTCATTCTGTTCGGCCGCCTGGTCAAAACCCGCGAGGAGCGCTGCGAGCGAACCGCCGGAGCCTTCGAGAAGTCGCGTCAGGCCATCGCCCAGGCCGACGTTCGAACCCAGGAATACGAAGCCCGGCTCCGGGCTGCCCGCGCCGAGATCTTCCGCAGTCGCGAGCAGCGCCTGCAGCGGCTGAATGCCGACAAGGAAAGCGCCCTGTCCGCCGCTCGACTGGCAGCCCAGCAGCAGGTCGAGTCGGCTCAGACCGCCCTCAATGCTCAGGCCGCCGACGCCCGGCGCCAGATCGAGGTTTCCGCCAACCAACTGGCTGCCCAGGTTCTGGCTGCGGTATTACCCTCAGCGGCTGCGGAGGGTTCGCATTGAAAACCACAGCCCTCATTCTGAGAGCCATGCTGGCGTTCGCTCTGCTGGCTTCTCCCGCCGCTCGCGTGGTTGCCCAGCAGACGCCGGCCAGTTCGCCAAAGGCTGTGGCTCCGAAGGGCGAACACATGGACGAGCCGGAGACCAACTCCGACATCGAGCAGTACCGCCATTCGGCTATCGTCCAGGCTATCGCGCACGCCACAGGTTTGAAAACCGAGACCGCAGCCCAGATTTTCGAGGACTTCAACTCCGGCGTTCTTCTTTTTGCCATCGGCTTCGCTCTCTGGAAATTTCTGCCAAAAATCTTCCGCAAGCGCTCAGCAGATCTTCAAAAGGACCTGGCCGCCGCAAGGCTCGCCACTGAGGATGCCAATCGCCGCCTCGCTGAGGTGGAAGCCCGCCTCCTGCGCCTTGATTCCGAAATCGAAACGTTTCGCCACCAGGTAGAGCATGAAGCGGTCGAGGACGAGAAGCGCATTCATGCCACGCTCGAAGCCGAGCGCGAGCGCATCGTCGCCTCCGCCGAGCAGGAAATCGCGGCTGCCCAGTCCACTGCCCAGCGTGAGTTAAAGAAATTTGCCGCCGATCTCGCCATCGATAACGCCATGCGCAGGATTCAGCTTTCCTCCGACACCGACCGCGCGCTCGTCCGGGAATTCGGCAAGTCCCTCAACAAAAACTCGGGAGGCGAGGCGTAGATGGCAAGCTTTGTTTCCCGTTATGCGCGCGCCTTCGCCGATGTCATTTTCGAGTCGAAACTCGACGCCAAAGCCGTGCAGCGGCAACTGGCCGATTTCGCCGCGGCCTGGCATGAAAGCCGCGAGTTGCGCGAGTTTCTGCTCGATCCCTCGTTCCCCGTCGAGCAGAAAGTCTCGCTGCTCGACAAGCTGAACGCGAAGCTGAAAATGCAGCACGAAACCCGGAATTTCATCGCCGTTCTCATCCGCAACGATCGCATTGGCGGCCTCGATGAGGTTCTCACTGAGTTCCGTCGCGAGGTCAATCGGCGGCTGGGAATCCACGAGGCAAAAGTGACCTCGGCCCGAAGGCTCGATGAGCCGGAGCGGAGAGAGCTGGAGCAACAGATCGCGAGCCTCACCGGCGGTACGGTCGAGGCGCGGTACGAGGAAGACAGCTCCCTGCTGGGCGGCGCCGTCGTTCAGGTAGGAAGCACGGTCTATGACGGTTCGGTACGCGGCCGGCTCGACCGGCTGAGAGAAGAACTGACCTCCGGTTAGCGCTCGCCGTCCCGGCAGCAGCGCGGAGCAGAAACAAGAATCACTACAGGACCAGGAACCCACAAGCATGGCGCAAATCAAAGCAGACGAAATCACAACGCTCCTAAAGGAGCAGATCGCCAATTACGACGCCAAAATGCACGTCGACGAAGTCGGCACCGTGATCACCCTCGGCGACGGCATCGCACGCCTGCACGGCCTCGACAAGGTCATGTCCGGCGAGCTGCTGGAGTTCCCGCACGGTATCGCCGGTCTGGCCATGAGCCTCGAAGAAGACCAGGTCGGCTCCGTGCTCCTCGGCGACTATACCGAGATCCGCGAAGGCGATCAGGTCAAGCGCACCGGCAAAATTCTCAGCGTCCCCGTGGGCGACGCGATGATCGGGCGCGTGGTCAATGCGCTCGGCCAGCCGATCGACGACATGGGTCCCGTACAGACGCGCGACACGCTGCCCGTCGAGCGTCTCGCCCCAGGCGTCATCGACCGCCAGCCCGTGCGCGAACCGATGATGACCGGCCTGAAGGCCATCGATTCCATGATCCCCATCGGCCGCGGACAGCGCGAGCTGATCATCGGCGACCGCCAGACCGGCAAAACCGCCGTTGCGCTGGACTCGATCATCAACAACAGGACCAACGACCTGGTCTGCATCTACTGCGCCATCGGTCAGAAGCGCTCCTCCATTGCCCAGGTCGTCCAGACGCTCAACGAGTACGACGCGATGGGGCACACCATCATCGTGGCAGCCTCCGCATCGGAGCCCGCCCCGATGCTCTACATCGCGCCTTACGCCGCCTGCGCCATCGGCGAGTACTTCCGCGACAAGGGCAAGCACGCGCTGGTGATCTACGACGACCTCTCCAAGCACGCCATCGCCTATCGCGAAATTTCGCTGCTGCTGCGCCGTCCGCCAGGCCGCGAAGCGTACCCCGGCGACGTTTTCTATCTCCACTCCCGCCTGCTGGAACGCGCCTCGAAGCTCAGCGACAAGATGGGCGGCGGCTCGCTCACCGCCCTGCCCATCATCGAAACCCAGGCTGGCGACGTCTCGGCCTATATTCCGACCAACGTTATCTCCATCACCGACGGCCAGATCTTTCTGGAGACCGACCTTTTCAACTCCGGCGTCCGTCCGGCGGTCAACGTGGGCCTCTCGGTTTCGCGTGTGGGATTCTCGGCCGCCATCAAGGCCATCAAGCAGGTCGGCGCCACGCTCAAGCTCGACCTCGCCCAGTATCGCGAGTTGGCCGCCTTCGCGCAGTTCGGCAGCGACCTCGACAAGGTTACCCAGAACCAGCTCAACCGCGGTTCGCGCCTCACTGAGCTGCTCAAGCAGCCGCAGTTCCACCCGCTGCGTGCCGAGCAGCAGGTGATCATCCTCTTCTCGGGAACGCAGGGCTATCTTGACGACCTTCGCGTCGATCAGATTCGCGCCTTCGAGGACGGGCTCTATCCGTATCTCGACTCGGCGCAGTCGCAGCTGCTGAACGACATCGCCACCAAGAAGGCCCTTGACGACGATCTGCGCAACCGGATTCATGCCGCGCTGAAGGAGTACAAGGCGAACTTCGTTGCCGAGCACGAAGGCGCGAAGCTGAAGCAGAGCGCCGTGCAGCCGTTGAACGAGCAGGACAAGAAAAAAGAGCAGGAGCAGAAAGCCGAGCAGCCGGTAGCTGCCGCGCACTAAGCGCGTACAAAGCAATGGCCAACGTCCTCGATCTACGTCGCCGCATTCGCAGCGTTCGCAACACGCGGCAAATCACCAAAGCCATGAAGATGGTTTCGGCGGCCAAGTTGCGTCGCGCCCAGGAACGCGCGATCTCTGCGCGTCCCTACGCCGCGATGCTCGCCAGCGTGCTCGAATCGCTCAAGCGCCGCGCCGAGATTTACGATCCGGAAACCGGCGAATGTCGTCATCCGCTGCTCCTCACGCGTCCGGAGAAGCGCATCCTGCTCGTCGTCGTTTCGGGAGACAAAGGATTCGCGGGCGCCTTCAACACCAACATCTTCAAAGCCACAGCCAACTTCATCTCCGAAAACGGCGAAAAGCAAATCGACATCGATACCATCGGCCGCAAAGGCCGCGACTTGTTCCGGCGCCGTTACCCCGCCGCGCAGTTCTCCGAAACGCATGAAGAAAACCAGCGTCCCGACCGGCAACGCGGCAGCGCGATCGAAGTGTTCGGCGGCCCAACCGCCGCGCTCGACAGGATCAACTACGACGCAATCCGCGAACTAACCGACGAGATCATCTCTCTCTACGTCCACGAGGAGATTGACGCGGCCTACCTCGTCTACAACGAATTCAAATCGGTCATCCAGCAGCGCGTCGTCGTCGAACGCCTGCTCCCGATCGTCTCGCTGACCGTCCGCGAGATTGAAAGAGCCGAGGAGCCGAGCCTGGAAGAGCGCGAGCGCGCTGCGGAAGCAGCCTTGTCCGCCGGCGTCAGTCTGTATCCGCACGAAGCCGAGGCCGCTCAAAAGCAACTCGAAGACGAAGCGAAGAACTTCGGCACCGCCGAGGTCGACTACATCTATGAGCAGCCGCCGCAGGAAATCTTCGCCGACGTGCTGCCGCGCTACGTCACCTCGCAGATCTATCACGCGACTCTGGAATCAATCGCCGCCGAACACGCCGCGCGCATGACCGCGATGGATTCGGCGACCAATAACGCATCCGACATGATCGATTCGCTGACCCTGACCATGAACCGTGTTCGTCAGGCGGCAATCACCAAAGAGATTATCGAAATTGTGAGCGGCGCAGCCGCTCTCTAAGGCGAGAACAGAGAGACATGGCAGAAAACATCGGCAGAGTCATTCAGATTTCCGGCCCCGCAGTGGACGTGCAGTTCGAAGAAGCCACCATGCCTCCCATTTACGAGGCGTTGCGCGTCGTCAGCGACGGCTTTACCGTCCCCACGCCCATCAACGTCATCCTCGAGGTGCAGCAGCACATTGGCGAAGGCCGCGTTCGCTGCGTCGCCATGGAGGCAACTGAAGGCATGGTGCGCGGCATGAAAGCCATCGACCAGGGCGGCCCCATCACCGTCCCCGTCGGTCGTGCCACCCTCGGCCGCGTGCTCAACGTGATCGGCGAGCCCGTCGACGCGCTGGGCCCAGTGAACGCGAAGCAGCGCAACCCCATCCAC
The DNA here is from genome assembly GCA_003152595.1 of Acidobacterium sp. Taxonomy (GTDB): domain Bacteria; phylum Acidobacteriota; class Terriglobia; order Terriglobales; family Acidobacteriaceae; genus Palsa-343. The sequence goes on along the minus strand of PMAM01000242.1, from coordinate 12,647 downwards.
CATCCCGCTCCTGCTTTCGACGAGCAGTCCACGCACGAAGAGATGTTCGAGACCGGCATCAAGGTCATCGATCTCATTCAGCCCTTCCTCAAGGGCGGCAAAACCGGCCTCTTCGGCGGTGCCGGCGTCGGCAAGACCGTCATCATCCAGGAGCTCATCAACAACGTCGCCTCCCAGCACGGCGGCTTTTCCGTTTTCGCCGGCGTCGGCGAGCGCACTCGTGAGGGCAACGACCTCTGGCTCGAAATGCAGGAGTCCGGCGTCATCAATCTGAAGGAGCCGGCCAAGTCCAAAGCCGCCCTTATCTACGGCCAGATGACCGAGCCGCCCGGCGCCCGTCTTCGCGTGGCGCTCACCGGCCTCACTGTCGCTGAGTTCTTCCGCGACGAAGAAGGCGCGGACACGCTGCTCTTCATCGACAACATCTTCCGCTTCACCCAGGCCGGCTCTGAAGTTTCAACGCTGCTGGGCCGCATGCCTTCCGCCGTCGGCTACCAGCCCAATCTCGCAACCGAGATGGGCGAGCTGCAGGAGCGTATCACCTCCACCAAGCGCGGATCGGTCACCTCGGTGCAGGCTGTTTACGTGCCCGCTGACGACCTTACCGATCCGGCGCCAGCGACCACCTTCGCTCATCTCGATGCCACCACGGTGCTCTCGCGTCCGCTCTCGGAACTCGGCATCTACCCCGCCGTCGATCCGCTCGCCTCCACTTCGCGCATCCTCACCGCTCGCATCGTCGGTCAGGAGCACTACGACGTCGCTCAGGGCGTGAAGCGCATTTTGCAGCGTTACAAGGACCTGCAGGACATCATCGCCATCCTCGGCATCGACGAGCTCTCCGAAGAGGACAAGATCACCGTCGCGCGCGCCCGCAAAGTGCAGAAGTTCCTCTCCCAGCCCTTCCATGTGGCCGAGCAGTTCACCGGCATCCCGGGCAAGTACTGCAAAATCGCCGACACCGTACGCAGCTTCAAGGAAGTCATCGACGGCAAGCACGACGACGTGCCCGAGCAGGCGTTCTACATGCGCGGCACCATCGAGGAAGTCCTCGAAGAAGCCGAAAAACTGAAGGCGACGACGAAATAGCCATGCCCGACCAGCTGAAAGTCCGGCTCGTGACTCCTGACCGCATCCTTGTCGATCAGACCGTGGAAGCCGTGGAAGTGCCCGGCAAGAGCGGCTACTTCGAGGTGCTCTACGGCCACGCGCCACTGCTGTCGGAGATCGGTGCGGGCGAGGTGCGTCTGCATGGGGGTGAAGCCGGCGAACAGCGCTATGTTGTCGCTCGCGGCTTCGTCGAGGTTCTCCCAGAGCGCGTCACCATTCTGGCTGAGAGCGCTCAGAAGCCCGAAGAGATCGACAGCGGGGCGGTCCAGGAACAACTCCAGCACGGCGAGAAGCTCTGGAACGAAGCCGGCGACGATGCGGAGAAGTACGCCCACGCCAACGAAGTCATCGCCGAAGCCGAAGCCAAACTCGAAAGCGCCGGGGCAGGGAAGCACTAGCTCAGCCGGCTCCCCGCTGCCCGGGCGCACTTCCGTTCGACTTAGCGCCAGCTACTTGTTCCCAACCGGCTTGTAGCCCGACCCTCCCGCCTTCTTCATCGCCGCCACCGCTTCTTCGCTCGTCATCAGCGGAGTCGTCTTCACGCTCTTGCAGGAGCCACCTCCGGCGATCGCCATAGCAAACGCCGCTGCGCTCACGTTGTCGGGCATCTCATAAATGCCGACTACGTCGTAGTCGCCAAACGACAGATACAGCTTTCCCGGCTTGCCGCCGAGCTTCTTCACCACTTTGCCGATCGCCTCGGTGCGGTCCTGCGGTTGCGCGACAAATGCGGCCACGGTCTCAGGCGTGTACGCCACCTGCACAAGATAACTGGGCATACGAATGCCCCCTTTCGAAATGTCGAAATTCTGGTTCTTTGAGGGAGGAGGCCAAGTATACGCCAGGGCGCGTCTCGCGCGTCTGTTTACGTTTTCGCCGCGGAGTAGGCTGAATCATCGGTGACTTCTTCCGAGATCACCACAAAGCTCTTCAATTGTGCCGCCCCAAACGACGTTAAGAACGCCACGTCCGCCGCATCGCGCCCCGTTGCCATCAGGACGCGCCCGATTCTCGGCAGATTATGACGAGCATCGAAAGTCCACCACCGATTCTCCAGATACACCTCAAACCACGCGCTGAAGTCCATCGGCGTACCGGAATCGGGAAACTGAATGTCGCCCAAATAGCCGGCAACATAGCGCGCCGGAATCCCCATCGCCCGGCAAAACGTAACCGCCAGATGCTGAAAATCGCGGCACACACCCTGCCGCTCCGTAAACACATCCAGAGCCGTCTTCGTCGGTCGCGCAAACGAATAGCCGAAGGTGACCTTGGCACGAACCCAGTTGCAAATGGCCTGTACGCGCTGCCACCCGGGCACAGTGTTTCCAAACAGATCGAAGGCCGCGGGCGTCAGGCTGTCCACCTCGCAGTACCGGCTCGGCAGCAGGAACCGCAGCACCTCATGGGGCAGCTCGGCGATCGGATGCGCGACCGCCCCAGGCTGCACGGGATCGGCAAGTCCGGAATCCTCAAACAGAAAGTCGTTCTTCAGCCGCAGAGGCCCTTTCGGCGCCAGGAAGCGGGTGCAGAAATTGCCGAATGAGTCGGTGTACTCCTCAACGGGGATCTCGGGCTCAACCTTGACGTGGTCCGGCTCGCGCAAACCCACAGCGCGCGACGGGTGGACCCGCAGCTGAGCCACGCAGGCCACCGGTTCCGGAATGTCGAACTGCATGTCATAACCCAGGCGAAGGAGCATCGGGCCTCGTCGTGCTTCCGCCATCCGCCTGCCTCTGCGGCGCGGTGATCGTAAGATGTACCGCCTGCCCCGGATGTTGGTCGATTCTCCTTGAATCGCGGGAGAAAGCTGTCAAAATGACTCAACGGCACCTACGTTTTCCCCGGGAGCAACACAGCCTCCAATGACCTACTGTCTCGGCATCATGACACAGGAAGGCCTCGTCATGGCATCGGATTCGCGCACCAACGCCGGATTCGACGACCTGAATATTGCGCGCAAGATGCACACCTTCTCCCAGCCGGGCGACCGCGCCTTCGTGGTGCTCAGCAGTGGCAGCCTCTCCCTCAGCCAGTCTGTCGTCAACCTGGCCCGCGCCCGATTCGGCTCCGGCGAGGGCCTTGCGCGCGTCCCCAGCATGTACGACGCCGCCCGCGAACTGGGCGACTGCGTGCGCCAGGTCGCCGACCTTGACCGCGCTGCGCTGGAGCGCGACAACTACTCCTTTAACGTGCACCTGTTATTGGGCGGCCAGGTGCGGGGCGAAGGGCCCGCGCTCTACATGATCTATCCCCAGGGCAATCCCATCTCTGCGACCGAGGAATCGCCGTTCCTTCAACTCGGCGAATACAAGTACGGCCGCCCGTTGCTGGACCGCGGCGTTGTCTTCGGCTCCACCACCCTCATGGTCGCTGCCAAATATGCTCTGCTCTCCTTCGACGCCACCATGCGCTCCAATGGCGCCATCGGCCCGCCGATTGAATTGCTGCTCTACACCCGAAACAGCCTCTCCCTGGACTGTTATCGCAAGTTCAACCAGGGAGATCCCGAACTGCAGAACATTCATGCTCGATGGGAACAGTCCCTGCGGCGCGCCGTCGAAGATCTTCCCGACATCCACTTCCCCATAGCGCCGCTCGAAGAAACCCCGCAGGCGCTGCTGATCTAGTTTCTCTGCCTCGCGAAACGCCACCCGGGCCCCTGCGCACCGTCACGCATTCCCCATGAAACTGCCCGTCGAATCGCAACCCGAGCGCGGTTTCTGGTCCTCCGTCCGCGAGGCTCTGCGCGGCTCGCATCAGGACTACACCACCGGCAGCCTCAATCGCTCCATCTTCCTTCTCGCCATCCCCATGGTGCTGGAGATGGTGCTCGAATCGCTCTTCGCCGTCGTCGATACCTTCTGGGTCGGTCGTCTCGGCGCCAACGCCGTCGCCACCGTAGGCCTCACCGAGTCGGTCCTCGCTCTCGTCTTCGCCATTGGCCTTGGTGTTTCCCTCTCCACCACCGCCATGGTGGCCCGCCGCATCGGCGAGAAAGACCCTGAAGACGCCGCGATCTCCGCTGTCCAGGCCATCGTCCTTGGACTGCTCATCTCCGCCGCGCTCGGCATTGCCGCTGGCATTGAAGCGCCTCACCTTCTCCGCCTCATGGGAGCGTCGCCCGCCATCGTGGCCGTCGGTTCCGGCTATGCGCGCATCGCGCTGGGCGGCTGCGGTGCGATTATCATGCTCTTCCTCAACAACGCCATCTTTCGTGGCGCGGGCGACGCGGCCATCGCCATGCGCCTGCTCTGGGTCTCGAACATCATCAATCTCATTCTCGACCCGTGCTTAATCTTCGGCCTCGGCCCCTTCCCGCACCTCGGCGTCACCGGCGCAGCGCTCGCCACGTTCACTGGCCGCAGCATCGGCGTGCTCTACCAGTTCTACCGGCTCATGCGCGGCACGGAGCGCATTCACATCCTGGCGCGCCACCTCTACCTTAATGTTCCCGTTCTGTGGCGTCTGTTGCGCGTCTCTTTCACGGGTATCCTGCAGTTCGCCATCGCCAACGCCAGCTGGATCGGCCTCGTCCGCATCATCGCGCTCTATGGAGCCGCCGCCGTCGCCGGCTACACCGTCGCGATTCGCGTGGTGATGTTCTTCATCCTGCCCGCGTGGGGTCTCAGCAACGCTGCCGCCACCCTCGTTGGCCAGAACCTCGGTGCCCGTCATCCCGAGCGCGCCGAGCAGGCGGTGTGGCGCACCGGTCTTTACAACATGCTCTTCCTCGCCGTTTTGGGCGTTTTCTTTATCGTGTACGCCACGCCCACGGTTCGCCTCTTCGTCGACGATCCCGTAGTCATCGCCATCGGCGCGCGTGCCCTGCGCACCTTTGCGTGCGGCAACATCGCCTATGCGTGGGTCATGGTCCTGCTCCAGGCCTTCAACGGCGCTGGCGATACCCTCACACCGACCTTCGTCAACCTGTTCGGCTTCTGGATTCTCGAAATCCCTCTCGCCTGGTGGATGGCGACGCGGCTTGGAATGCGCGCCGAGGGCGCATTCCTGTCCGTCGTCATCGCCGAAGCGTCCATTGCCATCATCAGCCTCGTCCTCTTCAAACAAGGTCGATGGAAGAGGCAGCGGATCTGACAGCGCTACTCGCCGAATGCCTTCTTAACAAATGTCACGATCCTCTGCCGGCCGTCGAATCCGTGCCACGGCTCCGGACTCGGCGAACCGAAGATCCCGCCCGCCAGCGGGCCGTGATCTTCTCGCGGATACTGGACCATCTCCACCGGAACTCCCATTTGTCGCAGTGCCCGATACATTTCCTGGCTTTGCCCCAGCGGATCGGTCTTGTCGCTCTCGCCCTGCAGCAGCAGGAAAGGCGTCTTTGCCTTCGCTACCGTAGCGAGCGCGCTCTGCCGCCATGCACTCTCCACATGATCCCAGGGATACCCGCCGTAGAACCACCGGTCGTAGTACGACCCAGCCTCCGTCCCATACTCGCTCTCCTGGTCGATCACCGGCGCGCCGCTGATGATCGCCTTGAACCGGTCCGTTCGCCCTTCAACGAAGCCCGCCATCTCGCCACCGTAGCTGTAGCCCATCAGCGCCATCTTGCTGCTGTCGATCGGGTATTTCGCCAGCACGGCATCGACGCCCGCCATGATGTCGCGATAATCGCCGCCACCCATATCGTTCTTGTTCGCCGCGGCAAAATCCGCTCCATACCCCGTGCTGCCTCGCGGATTTGTTCGCAGCACCGCCCATCCCTGGCCCAGCAAAAATTCCGTCAGAGCATTCCAGTTGTCCTCAAACGCACCCGTGGGCCCGCCATGGACATCCACGATCAGAGGAACTTTGCCCTTCGCAGCTTGCGGGGGCAGATAAAGCAGTCCCTCAATGGTGAAGTTGTCGCTCTTCCACAAAACCGGCTGTGACGCCACTTCGGTCCAGTCCGCCGGCAGAAGATTCGGTGTGTTCAGCACGCGTCCCGGCTCTCCGAGTTTCTCCGCGTAATATAGCGCCGTCGGCTTGTTGCTCGAGGAGCCGAGCCACACCCATGTCGTGTGCTTCGCATTCGTGTTGAACTGCGAAACGGTCGTCGTATCGAAATGCAGCGGCTGGCGCTGATCTCCCTCGAAGCGCATTAGCGTCGTGTGCGTGCCCATCTCCACCAGCTCCAGTGTCGCGCCGGCCTCAGCGATCGGTTCGTCATGGCCAATGCTGCCATCGAAACCATCGCTCAGGTCGCGAATCGAGCCGTCTGCCACCATCATGGCGTACAGGTCCTCATACCCCGGAGGCGCATCCGGCTTACTCTGCGCGAGGAAATAGACGTGGCCCGCATCTTCCGACCAAACCGCCGCTCCAATCGTCGCCGGGGCAGCCTTGATCTGCGATGGATGCGCGGGATCCGTCACCGCAACCATCCATGCCGTACCCGCCGGCTGCAGATCGCCTACGTCGTTCATGCCCTCGGCGATCGCGAGCATTTTGTCGCTCTGCTGGGTCCACGCAACCCGCTGCACATCTGGCGGCACAGCCGTCGGCGTGAGCTTTCCATCCGCCGGATCGAGCAGATAGAGCCGCGACCCATGCGGATCGTGATTCACCCACACCGCATCCGCCTTGTCATCGTGCTGCTTCTTCTCACCCGGCGTCTCCGGGTCGCGCACCAGAATTGCGATGTGCTTTCCATCCGGCGCTATGAAGTACCGCGAGACGTCCGCCTCCACCGGTTCGGGTTTCGCTGCATCGGCCGCCGCCGCCGGTTTCTTCGCAGGCGGAATCGCATCTGGCTGCTTTGACTCGTCCACCGGCGGAACGATCTTCACCTCGAACGCATGCGCCTCGCCGCCATTCATCGGCAGGCGAAACAGCTGCGTGTGCTCGCCGCGATGCGCCACAAACAGGATGCTCCCGCCATCCGGCATCCACTGCCCCTGCGACTCGCCCCGCTTGTCGCTGCTCGGCGACCACGTGAGCTGCCGCGACGTATTGGTCTTCACATCCACCAACCACAGGTGGGTCTTACCTCCATCGGCCGTCGCATCGGCAACTTGCACCAGCACCTGCTGTCCATCCGGAGAAACTTTCGGCTGCGCCATCGAGCGAACGTGGCGCATGTCTTCGTTGGATGGGAAGTGATCTTCTCCCATCGCATGACCGAGCGAGAGCGAACCGAGGCAGACGGCTACCAGGAGCGTGCATCCTGCGGTTTTCAGCATGCACAGAAGCATATCGCAGCGGCCTGCACACGCTGTTGCCCAAACGGCACATTAAACTGAGAGCATGCTGCATCTGCTCAATCCCATTCCAGCCGACAAGATTCTCCTCATCGTGTTCGACCTGGATGGAACCCTGATCGACTCGCGCAAGGACCTCACTAACTCCATCAACGCCATGCTCACCGAGTTCGGGCGCGATCCGCTCCCCGAAGAGATCATCGCTACCTACATCGGCGACGGCGCCGGCATGCTCGTCCGCCGCGCCCTGGGAGATCCCGAAGATGAGCCCCTGGTCGAAAATGCGCTGCAGCATTTCCTCGCGCACTACCGCGAGCACAAACTGGACTACACCTACGTCTACGCAGGCGTTTTCGAATCGCTGGAAGCGCTGCGCACCACCCCCAACGGCGCCCCTCGCAAACTGGCGGTCCTCACCAATAAGCCCGTGGGACCCTCCGTCGCCATTTGTGACGCGCTCGGCCTCAGCCCGTACATGTTTCGCATCTACGGTGGCAACAGCTTCGTTACAAAGAAGCCCGAGCCCGAAGGCCTCAACACCCTCATCCGCGACGCCGGCGTCTCCCCCGGCGAAACCCTCATGATCGGTGACTCCAGCGTCGATATCCTCACCGCCCGCCGCGCCGGCGCCTGGGTCATCGGTTGCCGCTTCGGCCTTTCCTCGCATACCGTCGAGGACATCCCCTGCGACTGCCTCGTCGACTCCGCGGCGGAATGGGCTCAGGTGCTTTCGTTCGCGAGCAAGCCATCCTCGGTGACCGCAAACTCCTCGTCCTGCTAATCGGGATGCCGAACGCCGGGCTCCCCTGGTGCTCCCGGGTTGCCCCTGTTGCGGCCAATTTCCGCGCAAAACTCGCCGACGCTGCCCAACGGGCCTGCATCCAACAACTGGAATGCTGCACATCCCACGAAGTGCAAGGAGAGACACAGCAATGAGAATCGCAAAACACGCGACTGCTCTTGTATTGGGGCTGGCATTGTCCGGTGGCACCACCCTCGCAGTTCACGCCCAGGAGGGCCCGCCACGAGGAGCCTGGCAACCGAACGAGCCGGAAGGTAGCTGGTCGAACGCATGGCACAGTGGTTTCCACGACGGCATTGAAGCTGCGCGCCACGACATCGATGCCCATCGGCCACCCGATCCGAATCGCCACGACAACTTCCGCCGTCCTGATCGTCCACGCGATGAGCGCGCAGACTTTCGCGAGGGCTTTCGCCGCGGCTACCGTATGGTCTACGACCATGACGGGCACCACGATCACGACGACTATCCTCGTTAGCCCGCTCAGTCCGGCGGCAAGGGAGCCGATGCTTAGCTCGGCTCCCTTATTCTTTTCAGTAATTTATTTTTTCCGCGATCGAATCCGGGTGATTGTCTTCGGAAATTCCACAAACGCCTCCTGCGCCCGGCTGAACGACCGCCCCTTCAAACGCGCAGCGACGATCGTACGGACAGCTTTCGGATCGGAGATCCGCACATAACGGCACGCCGCCCCCGCATCGATGGCCATCTCGGGCACGAGCGACACCCCTACCCCCGCTGCCACCATGCCCAGCAGGCTGCTGATCTGATTGCTTTCAAACGCAATCCGCGGATCCAGACGCGCGCGATGGCATGCCGCCAGAGAAATCTCCCGAAAGCAGTGGCTGTCGCGCAGCATCACGAAGCGCTCCTCACGCAGTTCGCGCAGCCAAAGGCTCGCCGCTCCGGCGCGAGGATGGTCCGGTGGCAGCGCCGCGTACAGGCGCTCCGTGAGCAGCGGGACCGTCTCGAATTCCCGATGTCGCAGCGGCAGCGACAGGATCGCGATGTCGAGGGCGAGGCTGCGCAGGCCTTCCAGCAGCACCGGCGTTGTGTCTTCCACGACGCGCAGCGTAGCCTCGGGAAATTTCCGTGAGAACTCCGTGACGCGCCGCGGCAAATAATATGGGGCGATGGTGGGAATCACTCCCACCGCCACTGTCCCGCGCGTATCGCGCCGCCGTCCCTCTACCTCGCTGCGCGCCAGCTCGGTCTCGTGCAGAATCGTCCGCGCATGAGGTAAAAAGGTCCGTCCCGCATCGGTCAGCCGCACGCTGCGTGCGAGCCGGTCGAACAACCGGGTCCCCAGCTCGTCTTCCAGCTTGGAAACCTGCTGCGAAAGCGAGGGCTGGGCGACCTGACACCGTTCAGCGGCCCGGCTGAAACTTCCGGTTTCCGCAATGGCGCACACATACCGCAATTGCTGAACTTCCATAGGCGCTTCCTATACATAGAATGGTGGATATCTATTGGAACTATCTCTCCTTATGATGCTACATTCATTCTTCCGGACAAAATGGAAATCGAACTCATCGATCGATTCGGGCCCCGAACCAGCCCGGCAGCTGAACCTGAAACAGCCAGAAGGAGAAAACGATGTCATCTGAAGCAAAGTGCCCGTTCAATCACGCCGCGGGTGAGGGCACATCGAATCGTGACTGGTGGCCGAACCAGTTAAGACTGAGAATTCTCAGTCAGCACTCGAGCCTGTCCAATCCCATGGGCCAGGACTTCAATTACGCGGAAGCGTTCAACAGCGTGGACCTGGCGGCCGTGAAGAAGGATCTGCTCGCGGTGATGACGACCTCGCAGGACTGGTGGCCGGCGGACTTCGGTCACTACGGGCCACTGTTTATCCGTATGGCATGGCACAGCGCGGGTACCTATCGCATCGGCGACGGTCGCGGCGGCGCCGGATCCGGACAGCAGCGCTTCGCGCCTCTCAACAGCTGGCCCGACAACGTGAGCCTCGACAAGGCGCGCCGCCTGATCTGGCCCATCAAGCAGAAATATGGCAACAAAATCTCATGGGCCGACCTCATCATCCTCACCGGTAACGTCGCGCTTGAATCCATGGGCTTCAAAACCTTTGGCTTCGCCGGTGGACGTTCCGATGTCTGGGAACCGGATGAGGACGTTTACTGGGGCATGGAGAAGAAGTGGCTGGGCGGCGATAATCGCTACGGCAAAAGCCTGCCGGGCGATGGCACGATCGTTGCCAACGAGGAAATCCACGGCACCGAACATGACCGCACCGGCGGTACCGGACGGAACCTCGAGAATCCTCTGGCCGCGGTGCAGATGGGCCTGATCTACGTGAACCCCGAAGGACCGGAGGGCTACCCGGATCCACTCGCGGCCGCCCACGATATCAGAACCACCTTCAGCCGCATGGCCATGAACGATGAGGAAACCGTTGCGCTGATTGCCGGCGGGCATACCTTCGGCAAGACCCACGGGGCCGGCCCGGCCACGCACGTGGGTGCGGAGCCCGAGGCGGCGAGCATGGAGGAGCAGGGCCTCGGATGGAAGAACAGCTTCGGGACGGGCAAGGGTGGCGACACGATCACCAGCGGACTGGAAGTGATCTGGACGACGAAGCCGACGTCATGGAGTAATGAATTTTTCGAACACCTTTTCAAATACGAGTGGGAACTGACGAAGAGCCCGGCCGGCGCGAACCAATGGAAGCCGAAGGCCGATGCGGGCGCTGGCACGGTGCCCGATCCGCACGATTCATCGAAGCGTCGTGCTCCGTCCATGCTGACCACAGATCTGGCCCTGCGCGTCGACCCGATCTACGAAAAGATCTCGCGACGCTTCTACGAGCATCCCGATGAGTTTGCCGACGCGTTTGCCCGTGCGTGGTTCAAACTCACGCATCGTGATATGGGCCCCCGCGAGCGCTATCTCGGCCCGGAAGTTCCGTCCGAAGAGCTCATCTGGCAGGATCCGATTCCGGACGTCGATCACGCATTGATCGACGCGCAGGACATCGCCTCCCTCAAAAGCAAAATCCTCGCTTCCGGCCTGTCGGTCTCGCAGCTGGTTTCAACCGCCTGGGCATCGGCGTCCACTTTCCGTGGCTCCGACAAGCGAGGCGGCGCGAACGGCGCCCGTATCCGCCTGGCTCCGCANNGAAGCGATCAGGAGTGCATTCAACGGCGCGCAGTCCGGCGGCAAGAAAATCTCCCTCGCCGACCTGATCGTGCTCGCCGGGTGCGCGGGTGTCGAACAGGCGGCGAAGAATGCCGGTGTAAACGTGACGGTTCCCTTTGCCCCTGGACGTATGGACGCCTCGCAGCAGCAGACCGACGTGGAGTCCTTCGCGGTGCTCGAACCGAAAGCGGACGGCTTCCGCAACTACCTCCAGACCAAATTCAGCGTGCCGGCCGAGACGCTGTTGGTCGATAGGGCACAGTTGCTGACGCTGACTGCACCCGAGATGACCGTTCTGCTTGGCGGCATGCGGGTGCTGAACACCAACGCTGGACAAACCCAACATGGCGTCTTCACCAAACAGCCGGAGACGCTGACCAACTACTTCTTCATCAACCTGCTCGACATGGGCACGGAGTGGAAGGCCGCTTCGGCCGCTCAGGAGGTGTTCGAAGGACGCCATCGCGGGACGGGAGAACTCAAGTGGACCGGTACGCGTGTCGATCTTGTCTTTGGTTCGAACGCCCAACTCCGCGCTATCACCGAGGTCTACGGAAGCTCGGACGCGCAGAAGAAGTTCGTCCACGACTTCGTTGCGGTCTGGAACAAGGTGATGAACCTCGATCGTTTCGACCTTTCGTTGAAGAGGCCACGCAGCGTCGAACTGGAAGAGCCCGTCGCCGCAAAGTAGGGTCCGCACCGTTTCGTCATCGTTCGCCCGCACCTCCCTCCGAGGTGCGGGCGTTTTCTCCTTGCAGCCGGATGGCAGTCGCGCTATGCTTCACTGCTCCTCAATCCTGCTGAATTCCCGACCGGAGAGATCCCCGATGAAAGTGCTTCGATCGATTGGCTCGGTCGTTCTCAGCTATGTTGTGGTTTACCTGTTCATCGTGCTCAGCGACCCCGTTCTTTCCCGCCTCTTCCCTGGCCAATACACGCGCGACAAAGTGCCGCCGACATTTCTGCTTTTGATCGGCACCGCCATCTTCGCGGTCGCCTCGATTCTGGGCGGCTGGATTTGCGTTCGCATCGCACCCGCAAAGCCCGGCGTCCACCTGCTGGTGCTGTTCATCATTGGTGAAATCGCCGGCGCCATCTCCACGATTGCCATCTGGAAGACATGGCCGCACTGGTACTCGATTGCCTGGCTCGTACTGTGGCCCATCTGCCTCTGGATCGGCGGCCTCGGGAGAAAGGCGAAGACGGAGGCCGTCGCGGCGGTTGGGGCTTCCTGACGCCATCTCCTAAAATCAATCTGTGGACTTCCAGCTAGTCAGTGACTACAAGCCGCGCGGAGACCAGGGCCGCGCCATCGAAGAACTCCTCACCGGCATCCAGGCCGGCGAAAAGCATCAGGTCCTGCTCGGCGTCACCGG
>PMAM01000089.1 GCA_003152595.1 Acidobacterium sp. | reverse complement strand
AGAGAACCTTTCCTGTTGAAATCTGGACGGCACAGGTATCTGCTTCTTGCTGTGGGGTGAACCTGGCCTGAGGGTAGTCGCGGGTGGTCGGGGCTGAGTGAGGCCGGGTTCTGGCAAAACAGGCCAGACCCCTTCGACGCGCTTCCCTTCGGTCAGCGCTCGTTCAGAGCGGGCTCTGTTCGACGCGCGCTTCCGTTCGATCAGCGCTGCTCGGGGCAGGTCGTGGGCACCCGGCACTGTTCGATTGTGAACAGGCGAGACTGATACCGGACAATCAGGGCACAACAGCTGAGATGGAATCCCTCTCTTTTCATAGAAGTAGGCCAGCACCGGACTGGTGCGGTGCATGCTCTTCTCTCCGTGAACCGTAGATGAGTTTGGGTCGGGGCGGAGGCGAGCGTGTTTCCTGAGCTGAGACAGGCGGTGCGGCAGCTGCGGAAGTCGCCGGGGTTTACGGCGACGGCGGTGGTGACGCTTGGGCTGGGGATCGGGGCGACGACGGCGATCTTTACGCTGGTGCAGCAGGTGATGCTGAAGTCGCTGCCGGTGGCGAGGCCGGCGGAGCTGTGGCGGATCGGGAAGTCAATTCACTGCTGCGGCTGGGGCGGGTATACGCAGGACGAGGATTTTTCGATCTTCTCGTACGACCTCTACAAGCATTTCCGCGACAATACGCCGGAGTTTGCGGATCTGGCGGCTTTACAGGGTGGGAATCTGGGGCTGGGAGTGCGGCCGGCGGGGAGCCAGCAGCAGGCCGATACGAGGAATGGGCAGTTTGTGTCGGGGAACTTTTTCCGGACCTTTGGCGTGGGAGTGTGGATCGGCCGCGTGCTGGAGCCTTCCGACGACCAGGAGGGCGCACCACCGGTGGCGGTGATGAGCTATCGGGTGTGGAAGGAGAAGTACGGCGGCGATCCTTCGGTGGTGGGCCGGGTGTACCAGATCAACGCGCATCCGTTCACCATGGTGGGCGTGGCGGCACCGGGATTCTTTGGCGCGAAGCTGGCAGGATGGGGAATGCCGGACATCTGGCTCCCGGTGACGAAGGAACCGCTGCTGAGTCCTGCGACCACGCGGCTGAAGCTTCCGGAGCAGCACTGGCTGGACATTATTGGGCGGGTGAAGCCGGGGACCGATCCGAAACGGCTGGAAGCGAAGCTGCGGGTGGAGCTGCACGACTGGCAGGCGAGCCATTTGGCGGACATGGTTCCGCAGGAAAAGGAAATTTGGCAGCAGCAGAAGCTGTACCTGTCGCCGGGCGGCGCGGGCGTGGACGACATGCGCGAGCAGTACGAGAAGGGGCTGACGCTGCTGCTGGCCGCGGCGGGGTGCGTGCTGCTGGTAGCGTGCGCGAACATCGCGAATCTACTGCTGGCGCGTGGGCTGAAGAACCGGCAACAGACCTCGGTGCGGATAGCGCTGGGCGCGTCGCGCGGACAGCTGGTGCGCAAGGCGCTGGTGGAGAGCGTGACGCTGGGTGTGGTGGGCGGCGCGCTGGGCGCGGCGGTGGCGTACCTGGGCACACGGCTGATGGTGCATCTGGCATTCGGGATTTCGAGCCCGAACAACTATGTGCCGATCGAGGCGACGCCGTCGGTGCCGGTGCTGCTGTTCACGCTGGGCGTTTCGGTGGTGACGGGTGTGATTTTCGGGATTGCGCCGGCGTGGATGACGTCGCATGCGGAGCCGATCGAGGCTCTGCGCGGATCACGCGGGACCACGGGGACCAGGGCACGGTGGCCGCAGCGGGCTCTGGTGATTGCGCAGGCGGCGATGTCGCTGGTGCTGCTGAGCGCGGCGGCGCTGCTGGGGCAGAGCCTGAGGAATCTGGAGCATCAGGACTACGGCTTCGACATGCAGGGGCGGTATGTGGCGTGGGTGGATCCGCTGCTGGCGAATTACAAGCCAGAGCAACTGGAGAACCTCTACAAGGTGATTGGAGAGAGGGTGGGGGCGATCCCGGGGGTTCGGAAAGTCACGGCGTGTCTATACGCGCCGATGAGCGGGGACAGCTGGAATGAGGGCGTACACATCGAAGGCAAGCCGGAGCCTGGCGCGAAGGAAGATTACGGAGCGATGTGGGTGCGGGTGACGCCAGGGTTCTTTGAAACCGTGGGCAACACGATGCTGATGGGGCGGCCGATCACGGAAGACGATACGGCGTCGTCGCGGCGGGTGGTGGTGATCAACGAGGCGTTCGCGAAGAAGTTCTTCAAGGGCGAGAACCCGATCGGGCAGCATTTTGGNNCCTACGAGATGGAGAAGCCGGCGCGGCCGATGTTTTTCATCCCGGAGGCGCAGAGCGATCCGTATCCGCCGGCGGAACAGGCGGGCGAGGCGTGGTCGCACTATCTGTACAACCTGGTGCTGTGGGCGCCGGGGCATCCGCCGAATCTCGAGGCGCAGGTGCGCAAGGCGCTGGGAGAGATCGATCCGAACCTGGTGCTGTACAGCGTGGATCCGTATCAGCACCTGCTCGACACCAGCTTTGCGCAGCAGAACATGATTGCGACGCTGACGATGCTGTTTGGCGGGCTGGCGCTGGTGCTGGCGGCGGTGGGGCTGTATGGCGTGACGGCGTACACGGTGGAGCAGCGGACGGGGGAGATCGGCGTGCGCATGGCGCTGGGAGCGGACCGAGGGCGGGTGGTGAAGATGGTGCTGCGGGGCGCGTTCTGGCAGGTCGGAATCGGGTTGCTGGTGGGGATTCCGGCGGCGATCGGAGCGGGCAGGCTGATTGCGGATCAGCTGTACGGAGTGAAGGCGTGGGATCCGGTGATGCTGGGCGCGGCCGTGGCGATGTTGGGAGTGGCTGCGCTGGTGGCGGCCATCATTCCGGCGCAGCGGGCGGCGAATCTGGATCCGGTGGAGGCGTTGAGGGCAGAGTGAGGCGCGAGGCGTCTCACTCCGCAGGGAATAGGGAATAGGGAATAGAAAAATCAGAGGCGGGCGATGGTGAACGATCTGCGATATGCGTGGCGGCAGTTGAGGAAGGCGCCGGGGTTTGCGATGACGGCGGTGCTGACGCTGGCGCTGGGGATTGGCGCGACGACGGCGATCTTCACGCTGGTGTACGACGTGATGCTGCGGCCACTGCCGCTGCCGCATGCCGAACAGCTGGTGCGGGTCCAGGAGAAGGTCGCAGAGTGGAGCGACATGTATCCGACGCTGCCGGTGAGCGCGAATCACTTTACCTTCTGGCAGCAGCACAGCAAGAGCTTTGCGGCCATGGCGGCGCTCGAGGAGTATGACATGCCGCTGCAGACGGCCGGTGCGCAGGGCGGACGGGCGATGCAGGTGGATGTGATGAGCGCGACCCCCGGGATCTTTGCGGTGCTTGGGGTTCAGCCATCGCTGGGGCGCGGGTTCACGGTGGATGAATCGCAGAAGGGACGCGAGCACGTTGCCGTGCTGACGGATGCGCTGTGGCGGGAGCAGTTTGGGGCGGATGCCGGGATCGTTGGGCGGACGGTGAAGCTGAATGGTTTTCCATACACGGTGTTGGGGGTGATGCCGGCGTCGTTCCACATGCCGTCGACGTGGGGCGGCAAGGAATCGCTGGGGGCGCTGATCCCGCTGGCGTTTGACAAAGACCTGCTCGAAGAGACGATGGGGGACCTGAACTACTTCGGGCTGGCGCGGCTGAAGCCCGGGGCGACGGTGGCGGCGGCGAATGCGGAGCTGAACGCAGAGCAGCATGCGATTGCTGCGACACTGCCGGCGAATGAGAAAGCGACTCTCTCGGCCGTATTGACGCCATGGCAGGAGGACCTGGTGGATGGCAGCCGCAAGCCGCTGCTGATCCTGCTGGGGGCGGTGGCGGGGCTGCTGCTGGTGGGGTGCGTGAACATCGCGAATTTGTTGCTGGCGCGGGCGGCGAGACAGAAACAGCAAATGGCCGTGGCGGCGGCGCTGGGAGCCAGCCGCAGCGAGATGCTGCGCATGGCCATGCGCGAGACGGTGGTGCTGGCCGGCGCCGGGTGCGGGCTGGGGATTTTGCTGGCGATGATGATCGTGCCGCTGATGCAGCAGTATCTGCCGCCGGAGCTGAGTTTCCGCGGAGGGTTGCATCTGGACTGGGCGGGCGCGGGATGCGCGCTGCTGCTGGCGGTGGTGGCGACGCTGCTGGCCGGGGCGGCCCCGGCGTGGATGGTATCGCGCACGGCTCCGCAGGAGGTTCTGCACAGCGAGTCACGGCTGGCCAGCGAATCGCGCGCCAGCAAACGGGCACGACGCGTGCTGGTGGGCGTTGAAGTGGCGGTGAGCGTGGCTCTGGTGCTGATGACCGGGCTGGTGGTGGCGAGCCTGACGAAGCTGATGCGCGTGGATCGCGGGTTCGATACGGAGCGCACGCTGGCGGTGAGTGTGGAATTGCCCAGGGAGGATTATCCGGACCGGGCCAAACGCGCGGAGTTTTATCGGGACGCGCTGGCGAAGCTGAACGCACTGCCGGGAGTGGAGCAGGCGGCTCTGACGTCGATCCTGCCGCTGCATGGAGAGGGCTGGGGCGACATGGCGCAGCTGCCGGGAGACACGCGGCCGTGGACGCAGCTGCCCGGGGAAAGCTGGCGCTGGGTGAGCCCGAATTATTTCGAGACGATCCATCTGCGGCTGGTCGCGGGGCGCTTCTTTAACGACAGCGAGTGGGGACGGAATGAGGCGGTGCTGTCGGAGCGCACGGCGAAGGCGCTGTGGCCGGGAAAGAGCCCGCTGGGGCAGCAGTTCCGGCGCGCGGGTGCCGAAGGTGAGGCGCCGTTCACCGTGGTGGGTGTGGTGGCGGACGCGCGCACGGTGACGCTGGCGAAGCCGGATCCAATGATGATTTATGTGCCGTACTGGTTCCGCGCGGATGGGAATGGCGGAATTGTTGTGCGGACGCGGCAGGCTCCGGGCGCGATGGTGGAGTCGATCCGGAAGGCAATCTGGAGCGTGGATGCGGGCGTGGCCGTGCCCGAGGTGCGGCTGCTGAGCGGAGTGGTCGCGGATTCGGTGGAAGACCGGCGCTTCGAGATGGATCTGTTGCTGGTGTTCGCGGTGAGCGCACTGCTGTTGGCGGGGCTGGGCGTGTACGGCGTGGTGACGTATTCGGTGGTGCAGAGGCAGCGGGAGATCGGACTGCGGATTGCGCTGGGTGCGCAGCGGGTGAATATCTATCGGCTGATCCTGCGCGAGGGGCTGCTTCCAGTGGTAGCGGGTGCGGCGGTGGGGATTGGGGTCGCGCTGGCATCGGCAAGACTGGTGGGGAGTTTGCTGTTTGAGGTGAGCCCGTACGATCCGGGAATCGCGGTAGCGGCGGTGGGTGTGCTGTTGATCGCCGGGACTGCGGCGTGTTGGTTGCCGGCGCGAAGGGCGGCGCTGGTGGAACCGATGGAGGCGCTGAGGGGTGAGTGAGGTTACAGGTTACAGGGAGCAGGG
>PMAM01000188.1:4516-5306 GCA_003152595.1 Acidobacterium sp. | reverse complement strand
GAAGACGCGCGGACCTCGATCTGGGAGCTGCGGTCGCAGGGAGGCGAGCGCGAAGATCTGGCGGCGCGCATTCTGAAGATGGCGGAAGAGGTGACCGGACGGGCGCATGCGCGAGCGCGGGTGCAGATGCATGTGACGGGCACGAATCATCCGCTGGATGAGGATGTGGAGCGCGAGCTGACGCGGATTGCGCGCGAAGCGGTGGCGAACGCGGTGCGGCATGGCGATCCTGAGAACATAGTGGTGAGGCTGGAGTTTGAGGGGAGTATGTTCGGGATGGAGATACGCGACGACGGGCGCGGGTTTGCCGGGGCGCCGCCGGACGGATCGAGCGGTCACTTCGGACTCACCGGCATGCGGGAGCGGGCGGATGCGATTGGTGCGACCCTGACGGTGGAGAGCAGCCCTGGTGCAGGAACAACGGCGCGGCTGGAACTGTCTCTGAGCCGCGAGACGGAGAAGCAAACGTAACTATGGCGGATACAATCAGGATCCTGCTGGTCGACGACCATCATATTGTGCGCCAGGGATTCGCCGCGCTGCTGAAAACGGTACCGGGATTCGCGGTGGTGGCTGAGGCTTCCGACGGAGAGCAGGCGGTGGAGTCTTTCCGGAAGCACCGGCCCGATGTGACGCTGATGGATTTGCGACTGCCGAAGATGAACGGGGTGGAAGCCATTGGCAGGATCCGCCAGGAATTTCCGGCGGCGCGGATCATCGTGCTGACGACCTTTGACGGAGACGAGGATATTTATCGGGCGATGCAGGCGGGAGCGAAGGGCTATCTGCT
>PMAM01000188.1:1866-4499 GCA_003152595.1 Acidobacterium sp. | reverse complement strand
AACGCGCTGTTCATTTCCGAGGCGACGGTGAAAACGCACGTGAACAGCCTGCTGAGCAAGCTGGGTGTGGAGGATCGTACGCAGGCGGCAACCACGGCGCTGCAGCGCGGCATTGTGCATCTGGACTGAGAGATGCAGGGAATTGGGAATAGGAAATAGGGACCACTGATGGCGGTTCAGCGTGGGAAGTGGGTGATTGCGGCGGGGTTGATGGCGATGCTGGCCATCGGCACGTTCGCGCAGGAGAAGCGCGGTACGGAGTGGCGCGTGGCCACGGACGCGGAGCTGCGTTCGGTGATTCCAGCGCGCGCGCCGGTGGTGCAGGAGCGGATCGAAACCGAGATGCGGTCGGCCTCGGGTATCACGAATGGACACGGCAAATATATTGCGGGCGTGGTGCTGATCACCGCGGGATATTCGGCGGAAGGAAAGTACTCGCACTTCTTTTTGACGCAGGTTCCGCTTCGGCTGGGCGCCGAAACGCGGCTGGCGGCCGGGGAGTATGTGATCGGTTACGAACACGAGGAGAATAACGAACTGCTGATTCACTTCTACCAGGCGGCGACCGGGCGGCCGGTGGGCGATGTGACGGCGACGCTGCTGACCGGCAGCACGCGTGTAGAATCGTTTCGCATCTGGCCGCCCGCGGAGCGCGCCACGATCCAGATTGGACGATTCGGCTTCAGCTATCAGATCGGGAGCTAGCAGGCATGGCGCAGACGCTGTCGCAAAAAGAGCAGAAGGTGCTGGAGGCGCTGGCCGAGAACTGGCAAACGGAGATGCGCGGCTTCCACACCTACAACACGCTGGCCGAGCGTGACGACGATGCGGTGCGCGGCAAGACGCTGCGCCACATGGCCGAGCAGGAGGCGCATCACGCGGCGCTGTGGGCAAAGCGCATTCGCGAATTGGGTGCAGAGCTGCCGAAGTACGAAGGCAAAGAGAGCGGCGATGCGGATACGCTGGTGAACCGGCTGGGCGGACCGCAGATGGCGCTGCGGCGGCTGGAGATCGACGAGAGCCGCGATATTGCGCGGTATGGGCAACAGCTGAAAGAACTGGGCGACGAGCCGAGCATCGCGATTCTGAAACAGGTGATTGCGGACGAGCAGGAGCACTATCGCGAACTGAGCGAGCTGGTCCGGCACCGGTATCCGAAGACGGCAGTGACTTCGGAGATGGCGCGCCAGGAGCTGAACGAATTGCTGATACGGCGCAATCGGTCGGGGCGGCAGACGGCGGGCTGGATCGGCGATGCGATTTACGGCGTGAACGACGGGCTGGGTGCGATCTTCGGCATCGTTTCCGGTGTGTCGGGCGCCACACTGGGCAACGCCAAGTGGGTGCTGCTGTCGGGGCTGGCGGGGATGATCGCCAGCGCGCTGTCGATGGGCTCCGGCGCGTATCTGGCCGCGAAGAGCGAGCGCGAGATTTACGAGGCCGAGCTGACGCGTGAGCGGGAAGCCATCGAGATGAACGGGCCGGAGGCACGCGAGTTGCTGTCGCTGTACTACCAGGTGAAGGGGATTCCGCGGGACGATGCGGACCATGTGGTGGAGCATCTGGCGGAGTCTCCGGCGCAGTTCACGCGGGCGCTGGCGGCCGAGCGGCTGAACATGACCGAAGAGGGGCTGAGCCAGCCGTGGGTTTCTGCCTGGTCCGGAGCGCTGTCGACGGCGGTCGGGGCGTTCATCCCGATCCTGCCGTTCTTCTTCATGAGCGGTTATCCGGCGGTGATTGTCTCGGCGATCATTTCGTTGATTGCGCATTTCGCGGTAGGCGCCGCAAAGTCGCTGATCACGGTGCGCAGCTGGTGGGCCAGTGGTCTTGAGATGACTTTTGTCGGCGCGCTGGAAGGCGCCGCCACATACGTGATCGGCATCGGGCTTGGCCACATCGGGGCATAGACGCGTTCCGGCGTCCCTGGTTAGTCTCGGATTCATGGAAAACTCTGCTGTGCTGCTCATCGACTGCCCCGATCGGCGTGGGTTGGTAGCCGGAGTTTCGTCGCTCCTGTACCTGCATGGGGCGAATATTTTGCATGCGGATCAGCATCGCGACGAGGAACTGGGCCTGTTCTTTATGCGTGTGGAGTGGGCGCTGGGGGGAGCCGGCAGTCCGGAGCTGTTCGATATGGCGGCTTTCGAGCGTGAATTTGCCGGGATGGCGCAGGAGTTCCAGATGCGCTGGACACTAACGACGCACAATCATCGCCTGCGCGTGGCGCTCTTCTGTTCGCACTACCTCCATTGCGTGGCGGATCTGCTGCACCGATGGAAGAGCGGTGAGCTGGCGTGCGACTTCAGCGTGATGGTCTCCAATCATCGTGAAGCTGAACCGCTGGCNNGGATTGAACTGGTGGTGCTGGCGCGCTATATGCAGATTCTGTCGCCCGCATTCGTGAGCCGGTATCCGGCTGCGATTATCAACGTGCATCATTCGTTTCTGCCGGCATTCACCGGTGCGCGGCCCTATCACGCTGCACACAGCCGGGGCGTGAAGTTGATTGGAGCGACGAGCCACTATGTGACGGAAGCGCTGGATGAAGGTCCGATCATCGAACAGGATGTTGCGCGGATTTCGCATCGCGATCAGGTAGACGATCTGGTGGCGCGAGGCCGCGATCTGGAGCG
>PMAM01000188.1:0-1797 GCA_003152595.1 Acidobacterium sp. | reverse complement strand
ATGCCGGGAAGCTGGCGCATCGGCGAACGGAAATCCATCAGCGCCCACGGCGTCGTGCCGCGCAGGAACGGGATTTTGCCAAGCATTTGGAACTGCTGCCGATACACATTGTCCTGGTACTCCTCGGTGAACATTTGGGTGGCGGGGCCGTGCAGGCCGGCCTTGGCTCCGGCGCCGAATTCGCTCATGATGACCGGCTTGCCCATCGGGTTCTGCCAGGTGTAGTCGGGGATGGTGGACGGCGTGCCCTGGTACCAGCCGAGATATTCGTTGTAGCCGAGGACGTCGAGGTCCTGACCGAGCGGATCGTCGAGCGTGGCGGTGGTTCCTTTGAAGTGCGTGACGATGGCGGAGGTGATGAGCCGGGTGGGATCTTCGCGGCGCGCCTCAACGGCGAGTTGATGGATGAAGGCGTTGCGCTCGGGGCTTTCCGGCGTCTCGTTGGACATGGACCACAGGATGACGGAAGGGTGGTTGTGGTCGCGGCGGATCATTTCCCACAGCTGGTGTTTGGCCACGTCGAGCGTGTGAGGGTTGGTCCAGTCGATGCCCCAGTAGACGGGAATCTCGGACCAGACCATGATGCCGAGCTTGTCGGCGAGTCGATATTCGTTTTCGGTATGAGGGTAGTGGGCCATGCGGACGAAGTTGCAGTGCAGCTCCCGCGCCCAGCTAAGCAGCGTTTGAGCATCCTTCTCTGACCAGGAGCGGCCGGAGCGGATGGGCGCCTCGTCGTGGTAGCTGATGCCGCGCAGGAATACGGGCTGGCCGTTGAGGAGGATCCGATCTCCCTGGACCTCGATGGAGCGGAAGCCGATTTCGTCGGTGAGACGGTCGGGGCCGGCGGTAAAGCTGACTTCGTAGAGGCGCGGGTGTTCGGGGGACCATAGTTCGAGGCCGGGAGCGGCGAAGGAGAAGTCCGCGCGGCCATTTGTATCCGCGGTTGTATCCTTTTCGACATGCAGGCTGGGGATGCGGAGGGTGACATGGGTACCCGCGTCGGCGCCGGTGACGTGGACGTAGCCCTCAAGCTGGTCCTGGCTTCCGCGCTTCAGCTGGAGGGACTCGTCGTCGATGTAGGTGTCAGGCACTTCGACGAGGGAGACGGGCCGCGTGATGCCGCCGTAGTTCCACCAGTCCATGCGCAGCGTGGGGACGCGGTCGACGGTGCGGGTGTCGTCGACGGCGGCCACGATGAAGTTGTCGCCGTCTTTCACGATGCTGGTGATGTCACAGTCGAAGGGGGTGAAGCCGCCTTCGTGATCGCAGACGTGTTGGCCGTTGACGAAGATGGAGGCCGCATAATTGGCGGCGCCGAAGTGAACGAAGACGTGCGTGTGCGGCTTTGGTTGGTACGAGAAATCCCGTTCGTACCAGAGCAGGCCCTCGTAATAGAAGAGCGAATCTTTCTGGGAGTTCCAATCCCCGGGGACGTTCAGCGTGGGTGACCTGGAGAAGTCGTACTGGACGAGCGGGCCGCCGGGTGTGTAGTGCGCGTTGGCGGCATAGCCGTGGGGGTTCGCGTGATCGGGGTTCGATCCCCAGCCTTCGCGATAAGGATCAGCGATGAAGTGCCACGGCCCATCGAGGCTGATTTGCGGGCGATGGTCCACGTCGACCAGGAGCGTGGGCTGCTGAGCACAAGCGAAAGAAGCGAAGGCGGCGCAAAAAGCGAGGCAGAAGGCGAGACGGCGGAACATGCACCCCATGGTAATCCGCAAAGCAAAGGCCGGAGCAGAGGGCTCCGGCCCTGAGTTTCGCCTGGCGGGATTTCTTAGTGAATGCCGAGGCTGTCGT
>PMAM01000282.1:6394-9800 GCA_003152595.1 Acidobacterium sp. | reverse complement strand
GTTTTGGATGGCTTAATCAGAGCCTCCTCAGCTGAAAATCCGTTCGCGTGGTCCGGCGCCGGGGCCGAACCCTTTATTTTCTGATCCGCGCTACTGCCGCTTCTGCAACGGGTGGGTCGCCGCGACGCCGGAGCCTTCGCGGATGGTGACAATCTGGTCGGCGTTGATGTTGCTGAGGTGGTCGACGACTCCCGAAGGCCAGCGCACTTCGATGGCGTCCGCCTTCGCCGAGGAGCCGAGGCCGAAGGTGAGCACCAGCTCGCTGGCGGAGAGATAGCTCGACCCACTGCGGAGCATTTGTTTCTGAAAAGTCGTTGCGGATTTGACAGAGACGACGGCGCCGATCCCGTCGCGATTGGATTTCGTTCCGGCCAGCTTGATGCGCAGCGCGTGATTCGTCGCTCCCTCGTTGAGGAAGAGCGACGCCGGGCCGTTGTTGGTCGTGATGACGATGTCCGGCGCCCCGTCGTTATTGATATCGCCGTAGGCTGCGCCGCGAGCGACACGCGCGGCGTCGAAGGACTGGCCCATCTGGGCTGCGACGTCGTCGAAGCCTTTGCCGGCGAGGTTGTGATAGAGGTGAGGCGGCTCGGCGAAGCGGATGCGCTGCTGGATGCGCTCGATGGAATCGTCCAGATGGCCGTCGGCGACGTAGAAGTCGGGCCAGCCATCGAGGTCGTAGTCGAAGAAGAAGCAGCCGAAGCCGAGGGTCAGCAGGCTGGAGCGGCCGACTTGCGACGAGGGTGCGGTGTCGACGAAGAGACCGTTGCGCTGGTTCTGGTAGAGCGCCAGCATCTGGTTGGAGAAGTTCGTGACCAGGATGCCGGGATAGCCGGAGCGGTCGTAGTCGCCGGCGTCGATGCCCATGCCGGCGCGCGCGACACCGTCGTCGGAATACGCAATGCCCGCCGCAACGCCCTGCTCGGTGAACGTGCCGTTGCGGTTGTTGATGTAGAGCTTGTTGGGCTGGGTGTCGTTGCTGATCGCGATGTCGGGCCAGCCGTCCTGGTTGGCATCGAGGACGGCGATGCCGAGGCTCTTGGAGCTGCTGTCGTAGAGGCCGGCTTTCTTCGTCACGTCGGTAAAGGTGCCGTTGCCGTTGTTGTGCCACAGGCGGACCGAGGCGCCGGGGTAGGTTTCCGGCGTGCAGTAGGACTTGGTTTTGCCGTCCATGCTGCAGTAGCGATCTTTGGCCGGGGACCAGTCGACGTAGTTGGTGACGAGCAGGTCGAGATGGCCGTCGCGGTCGTAGTCGACCCAGGCAGCGGAGGCGCTGAACTCCGGCGGGGTGGTCAGGCCCGCTTTCTTCGTGACGTCGGTGAATGTGCCATTGTGATTGTTACGAAATAAGTGATTCTGACCATACGTTGTTACAAATAGGTCGTCCCATCCGTCGTTGTCGTAGTCGCCGACGGCGACGCCCATGCCGTACATGGGGATGGCGAGGCCGGCTTTCTTCGTGACGTCGGTGAACGTGCCGTCGTGGTTGTTGTGGTAGAGCGCGGGCGTGGTGACGTGGCCAGGATGGCCGGTCCACGCGGTGCCGTTCACGATGAACATGTCCTGCCAGCCGTCGTTGTCGTAGTCGATGAAGGCGACGCCGGGGCCCATCGTTTCCGGGAGATATTTCTTGCCAAAGGCACCGTTGTTGTGGGTGAAGTGGATGCCGGCCTTCTGGGTGACGTCAGTGAAGTGAATCGGCGCGGGGGCGGGCGATCCGGAGAAGGCGGTGAGCGCGGCGGGAACGGCGACGGCCAGAAGGGCTGTGCTAAGGAAGGCGCGATGGGGATGCATCAACGACTAATAGTAGCGGGTCCGCAAAGGCAACGGCATCCTCCCGGAGGTGGATGCCGCAGTGTGAAAGGGTTGTCGCCGGAACTCTATGTTCAGTGGACCGGCGCGAACAACGCGAAGATGGCTCCCTGGGGATCGGCCACAACGGAATAGCTGAGTTGCTCGGGGACCGTGGTTGCGGGGACAATCACGCGCCCGCCAAGCTGCTCCGCCTTTGCGGTCTGGGCCGCGCAGTCCGTGCACTGGATGTAGGGAAGCCAGTGCGGCATCACGCTGGGCGGCACGTTGCGGGCTTCCGGCAGGCCGCCGATGTACTGCTCGCCGTTTTTAATGTGCAGGTAGCCGGAGGCGTCCTTGTCTTTGCCGGGCAGCAGTTCCCAGCCGAACATTGAGCGATAGAAAGGCGCGGTGCGTTCGCGGTCGGGGGTTTGCAGATCGGCCCAGCAGAACGCATTCGGCTCGCCGTAGATTCCGACACCTTTGTGGTTGCCCGGTTCAAAGACGGCAAAGACGGCGCCGACCGGATCCTGCAGCACGGCCATGCGGCCGACGTTGGGAATGTCGATGGCGGGAGACATGGCATTGCCGCCGTGTTCGAGGGCGCTGGCGATGGCGGCATCGGCACTGGGCACGGCGATGTAGACGAGCCAGTTCGGAGGGACCCCCATCTGACGGTCCTCGGGTTTCATGGTGTAAGCGCCCCCGGCGTCGCGACCGTTGAGGCGGAACATGGTGTAGACCATGTCTGGTCCCATCGAGGAATCCTGAGCCTGCCAGCCAAAAAGGTCGGAGTAGAACTGCTTTGCGGCGGCCTGGTCGGAAGTGGAGAGCTCGAACCAGACAAAGTTCCCTGCCGGGTGTTTGTCGAAGTTGGGCATGGCGGAGATTGTAGGGCTTTCGGGTAGACGCTGGGGATTAAATTCTGCGGGGAGGCCGGAGCGGCCTTGCGAGGTTCGGACGAACGACGGCCCCGATGAGTTTTTTCCAGGCGACCTGCTCCGCCAGCGCGTTGCGCAGAAACCAGTAGAGTCCGGCAAAGCAGAGAGCCGGCAGAATTGAGCCCTGGGAACGAGTGGCTGCTGCGGTCGTCTTAATTCGGGGTTGGTCGCGTTCGTTCCGAGTTGGTCGCAGCGCGTTTGCGAAGCAGGACGCGACAGTCCGTGCGCCAGTGTTCGTCGATGGCGATCAGCTCCCAGGGGACTGCGGGCGCCAGGGCACGGAAGATCGTCTCGTTGGCTGGGTGGATATGCAGCGCGGGGGCGACGCAGCAGAGGAGCGGGTCGGTCTCAGGCGAACCGGGAGGAGCGAGTTCGATGCCGGGAAAGTAGCCGCGCCGGGCGATTTCTCCGGCGCGGTGAAGAGCACGAATCCGCGTCCAGTAGTCGAGGGCCTGCAGAGGCAGGCGGAGGTCGTCATCGGCTTTCAATTCGAGAATGGCGATTCGGCCCTTGCGTGTAACGGTGATGATGTCGAGAAGCGTGCGACTCGCCGATGCTGCTGCGAACATCTGCGAGTAAACAGGACCGGCGCCGAGGTCGGGGGACAGCACGGAGAGGTCACGACGGAGGACCGATTCCAGCCAGCGCTCAGGCTGCAGGCGATAAAGAGGATC
>PMAM01000282.1:3651-6359 GCA_003152595.1 Acidobacterium sp. | reverse complement strand
GTGGCGGAGCGCTCGAGCGCAGCCTGGGGATCGAAAGCATGCGGGATCTGGATGGCGAGGTTGCCGTCGTCGCCGATAACGCAGGGGGTGAGCTCGGCGGTGGAGGCGTGGAGTTCGTAGAGCTCCCACTGCGCGAGGGCCGGATTGAGCCAGGCNNATGCGGCCGCGGGTGATGGCGCGGAAGCCAGCTGGGACGACGATGCGGAGTCCATGGAAGACACGGCGGCCATCGCCGTGGGTACGGCAGTAGTCGAGCCAGAGGATGCCGAGGGTCAGGCAAGCATCGATCACGGCGGGGAGTTCTTCCGGGCCGACGCCGAGGATGGCCCAGGCGGCTTGGCCTTTGGTGAGAACGCCGCGGGCGTAGGCGGGCCCGAAGCTGTGCTCGAGGTCCATGGCGGAGCGGAATCCTTCGGGAGTCCAGCCTGGGAAGTGCGCGGTGAGCGACTGCTCGAGGGTGCGGAGGTAGCGGCGGCGGGCGGTATCACGCGCTGTAGCGGTGCGGAAGTCCGGGTTAGGGACGAGGGTGAGGGTCTCGGGTTTCGTTTGGCCGAAGCGCCGGGTTTCAAGGCGGAGCGTCTCGCGGCGCGGCTGAACGGCGGAAACAGTGCGGACAAGGTTCTTCTCGTCGGACCATAGATGGACGAGGCAGCGGCCGTGATCGGCGGAGACGGAGCAGTGAGCGAGGCGGAGGTCGAAGAGGAGGCGGCCGTCTTCGAAGATGGCGGCCTGTGGGTGGTCGGTGAGGAAGGTTTCGATGGAACGCGCGATGGCTTGTGCGGGCGGAGCGGCGGCTGCGGGGGGAGGCATCAGCTTCGATGGTCCGCGCCCGCTGCGCTGCGATCAAGCGAAAAGCTACCAGCCCATACGCTTTCGTAATTCGACGATGTGGGCGGTGTGGTGGCGGCAGTGCCAGGCATAGAGGGCAGTGGCCTCGGCGATGGTTTGGCGGCCGTGTTCCGGATGGACGAAGCCGCGCTGCCACTGGTCTTCTGACAGGGTCCGCAGCAGCAGCACCCAGCGGTAGTGCAGGGCGTCGAGGAAACGGAGGGAGAGCTCGGGGGGAGCGGTGAGGGCGTCGGGCAGTTCGGCCCAGAGCTTTTCGTCGTAAGGCTTGATGGTCGGCCAGTCCTCGGTGAGCGCGAGGCGGATACGGACGCAGGCGTTCATGTGGCTGTCGGCCACGTGGTGGACGAGCTGGCGGACCGTCCAGCCGCCGTCGCGGTAAGGAGTGTCGAGCTGAGCGGAGCTGAGGCCGTCGATCGCGGTGCGGAGGTTCTCCGGCAGGGCGGCGAGATCGGCGATGTGGACTGAAGGATTGGTGAGGTCGGCTTCGGCGCGGCGGAACTTGCCGATCGGGAAACGTGGGTCGAACTCGGTTGTCGGCGCGGCGCTTGCGGTGGCAGTGCTCATACACCGCAAGTTACAACGCGGGAGCAGGGTCGGCAAGGTCGGGGCAGTGGACCGGCCTCCCGCCAGGGCTCCGACCGGATGTTTCGGGGCCTTTCGCGAAGCCGTCCCGCTCGAGCGGGACGACGGTACAAGCCCTGGCCTTTAGGCCCGGAAAACTCCAGGCGGTCACGGTATTAGGATCCGGCGCGACGATGGTTCGGCGTGCCGTTGCGGATCTTCTGGTGATGTTGTTTGTAGTGCTGTTTGTTGTGATGCGAGGAGGCGAACGCGGGCGCGGAGAATGCGAGCAGACAGGCGAGAAGGAGGAGGGTCTTCATAATGGTCAGGATGGCACGGAGGTGTGCCGACTGTCGTTAGTATTCTGCTGAAGAATCAAGAAAGCTATGCAACGAAAGGGTTACTGTAGAGGTAAGGCGCCCGGCAGATCATGGCTGCTGACGGAAGAGGGTTGAGCGTGGTGCATAAGCGGTATTTCTTTGAGAAGTTTGGGATTACGGAGCGGCTGCTGGAGCGGTGCCTGGGCGAGGCGTTGTCGGCGGGGGGCGATTATGCGGATCTGTACTTCGAGTCCGTGGCTGCGACATCGCTGGGCCTCGATGAGCAGATCGTGAAGTCGGCGAGCCAGGGGGTGAGCGCGGGATGCGGCGTGCGCGTGGTGAGCGGCGAGCGGACCGGGTATGCATACACTGATGATTTGTCGCCGGAACGCCTTTTACGAGCGGCGCGCACCGCGGCGCTGATTGCGAGCGGGCCGGCGAAGCAGCCGGTGCATGGCTTCACGGAGACGGAGACGCCGAGTTTGTATCCGGCGCCGGCAGCGGATCTGAATGCGGATCTGGCGGTGAAGCTGGAGCTGGTGCGGCGGGCGGATCGCGCGGCGCGGGCCTACGATTCGCGCATCACGCAGGTGCGGGCGAGCTATGCCGATGAGCTGCGGCGGATTCTGATTGCGGCTTCCGATGGAACGTATGCCAGCGACACACAGCCGCTGGCGCGGATGAGCGTGTTCGTGATCGCGAAGGACGGCGAGCGCATGGCCAGGGGCAGCTCCGGCGGCGGCGGGCGCGTGGAGATTGAGTCCTTCACCGGCCCGAAGGGTCCGGAGCATTTTGCGACGGAGGCCGCACGGACGGCGATTCTGCAGCTGGGCGCGGTGGCGGCGCCGGCGGGCGAGATGGAAGTGGTGCTGGGTCCGGGATGGCCCGGCGTTCTGCTGCATGAGGCGGTGGGGCACGGTCTGGAGGCGGACTTCAACCGGAAGAAGACGTCGGCGTTTGCGGGACTCGTGGGGCAGA
>PMAM01000282.1:0-3594 GCA_003152595.1 Acidobacterium sp. | reverse complement strand
GGCTGATGGGGATTCCGAGCACCGGCAACGGGCGGAGGGAGAGCTATCAGCAGATTCCCATGCCGCGGATGACCAACACGTACATGCTGGCCGGCGACGACGCGCCGGAGGACATTATTCGAAGCGTGAAGCGTGGCTTGTACGCGGTCAATTTTGGCGGCGGGCAAGTCGACATCACCAGCGGGAAGTTTGTGTTCTCGGCGTCGGAGGCGTACCTGATCGAAGACGGCAAGGTGACAGCGCCGGTGCGGGACGCAACGCTGATCGGCAACGGGCCGGAGGCGCTGAAGCACGTGTCGATGGTGGGCAACGATCTCGCGCTCGACGAGGGGATCGGAACCTGCGGCAAGGATGGCCAGAGCGTGCCGGTGGGCGTGGGCATGCCAACGGTGAAGCTGGATCGGATGACAGTGGGGGGAACCGCGGGGCGTTAGGCTTGTACTGAGCGGTCGGAAAGGATGACATGGCTTTGCTGGAAGTGGACGTCAAACAATTCATCTCAACGGCGGACGGATCGCGCCGCTATGCATGGCAAACGGTTTCGGCGGACGAGGCGTTGAAGATCGCAGAACCGCGCATGCGCTGCCCGGAGTGCAAGGGCGCCGTTGGATTACATCGGCGATCGGCCGACGATACGAAGCCGAATCGCGCCGAGCACAAGAAGAAGAATCCCGGGTGTTCCCTGGGGGACTGCTTCGACGGCGTCAAGAAGCTGGCTGCCAACCCGATCGAGCCGGGTGAAGAGAGTGTTCACGGGTAAGTCGGGAGAGGGAATGAGCGCGGCTGTCGAAACGCAAACCAATCTGCAGGAACTGGCTGAATTTGTTCTGGCGCGGGCGCTGCTGAATGGGGCCTCGGATGCCGAGGTGACCATCCGCCAGGGGGACGAGTTTTCGACCACCGTGCGCATGGGCGAGGTGGAGACGCTGAAGGAGTCGGGCTCGCGCGGGGTGGGGTTGCGGGTGCTGATGAAAGCGGAAGGTGGCTATCGGGTCGCAAGCACCTCGTCGAGCGACTTCACGCCGGACGGGATCGAGTATCTGGTGCAGGGCGCGGTCGGCCTGGCGCAGGTCACGTCGGTGGATCCGTTTGCGGGGCTGGCCGAGGAGAGCGAGTTCGGCAAGCTGAGCGGAGACCTTGGGCTGTATCGCGAGGACGTGTACTCGCTGCCGATTGAGGAGCGGATTGCGTGGGCGCGGCGCGCTGAAGCGGCTGCGATGGGCGCCGATACACGGATCGTGAATAGTGACGGGGCAGGCTTCGATGCGACGACGGGGCGGCGGGTATTTGCCAACTCGCGGGGATTTGTCGGCGAATATCAATGGTCGTACTGCTCGATTGCGGCGAGCCCGATCGCGCAGGGCACGAATGGCGAGATGCAGCGCGACTATTGGTATTCACAGGCGCGATCTTCCGGGAATCTGGAGCAGCCGGAGGACGTGGGGCGCGAGGCGGCGCGGCGAACCCTGCGGATGCTGGATGCGCGAAGAGTGCCTACCCAGGAAGCGCCGGTGATCTTTGCGCCGGAAGTGGCGCGCGGACTGGTGGGAGCAGTGTTCGATGCCGCGGCCGGCGATGCAATTTATCGCGGAGCTTCGATTTTTGCAGGCAGGCTGGGCGAGACGGTAGCTGCCGAGGCAGTGACGGTGGTGGATGACGGGACGATGCCGGGCGGATTCGGAACCTCGCCCTTCGATGCGGAAGGTTTGCCGAGCCGGCGGACGGTGATCGTCGAGCGCGGCGTGCTGAAGAACTACATCCTGAATACGTATGCAGGAAAAAAGCTGGGGATGAAGAGCACGGGCAACGCGGGCCGTGGTCTGGCGGGAAATCCGTATCTCGATGCGGGGAATTTATTTTTGGAAGCTGGATCGCAGCCGCCGGAGGAGATTCTGCGCGGTGTTGAGCGCGGCCTGTACGTCACGCGGATGCTGGGGCAGGGCGTGAACCTGGTGACGGGCGATTATTCACGGGGCGCAGCGGGGTTGTGGATCGAGAACGGCGAGCTCGCCTATCCGGTGCACGAGATCACGATTGCGGGGAACCTCAGGGAGATGCTGCGCAATATCACCGCCATCGGGAGCGACCTCGTGTTTCGCGGATCGACGGCGGCGCCCACGCTGCGCGTCGATGGAATGACGATCGCCGGGGCCTGAGGACAGGGTACAGGGGAACCCTCCCACGAACTGCGACACCTGTATAGTCCGGAGAGTCGGACACAATGTTTCCGAATCAAATCCCGTTCAGCGCGGCAGAGCCGAGGTGGCAGGAGATTCCCGCGGTGGCGGGCGTGTTTGCCCTGTTCGGAGAAGACCCGCGGGCGGAGCCGTACGTGAGCCGGACGCCCAATCTGCGACGGCGCATACGCCGGCTGATGGAGCCAAGGCCGGATCAAACCAAGCGCCTGCAGTTGGCCGGGCGAGTGGCGCGGATCGAGTATGCGTCGGCGGGATCCGATTTCGAGGCGCTGCTCCGGCTCTACGAGGCGAGTTGGTCTGTCTTTGGAGAGCGGGCGCGGAAGCGGCTGCACCTTCGGCCGCCGGCCCTGCTGCGGATGACCGTGGAGAACGCGTATCCGCGGGTTTATGTAACAAACCGAGTTACAAAAGCGGGGATGGAGGATCTGTACGGGCCGTTTCCCTCGCGCGTGGCTGCGGAACGGTTCTGCGAGGACATGCTGGACCTCTTCAAGCTGCGGCGGTGCGTGGACGATCTTCACCCTGATCCGGCGTTTCCGGGATGCGTGTATTCGGAGATGAAGAAGTGCCTGGCGCCGTGCTTTCAGGGATGCACGGACGAACGCTACGCCGAAGAAGCTGCGGCGGTGCGCGCGTTTTTGCGGACGCGCGGGCAGAGCATGGTGGACGCGCTGCAGGCCGAGCGCGATGCGGCGTCGGGGCTGATGGAGTTCGAGCGGGCGGCAGAGATCCACACCAGGCTGGCGAAGGCGGAGGCCGTGGCGGCGGAGGTTGCAGAGGCGGTGCGGGCTCTGGCCCATCTGGATGGCGTGATCGTGCAGGCGTCGGCGGAGGCCGAGCATGTGGAGCTGTTTCTGCTGCAGCGCGGATCGCTGCGTGGGCCAGTGCTTTTTTCGGTCGTGGGGATACGCCATCCGAACGAGGCGGCGGGCTCGTCGTCACTGTTCGCTCAGCCGGTGCCAAACCGCGAGGCGGTTCCGATAGAAGGCTCGGTGGTGACGCAGGCGACGCGCGATGAGTTGGAGCAGCGCCTGGAAGAGGCGCTGGCGAAGCTGATGCCCGCGGCGGGACGGCGTGGCGCGCGGGGGAATCGCACCGGCGAGATCGCCGATTATTTGTGCCTCTTCAGCCGCTGGTATTACCGGCCC
The DNA here is from genome assembly GCA_003152595.1 of Acidobacterium sp. Lineage (GTDB taxonomy): Bacteria > Acidobacteriota > Terriglobia > Terriglobales > Acidobacteriaceae > Palsa-343. The sequence goes on along the minus strand of PMAM01000282.1, from coordinate 248 downwards.
CAGGCCAAGCGGGCCGGGGAGATTGTGTTCGCGGGCGAGGATGACAGGGCCCCGGCGAAGGCAGTGTTGCGAGCGGTCTCGCGAGTGTGGGTGAAAAGCAGGCAACAAGGCCAGCCGGTAGCCGAGAGCCAGTAGCGCCTCACCACGGTTTGCTTCTGTTCTCAGGTCATTCGCGCGTCCCCGCGCGCCTGATCATCGAAATTCAGCATCTGGACATTTCAGGGGCGTCGCTATACTGTTCCCACCTC
>PMAM01000091.1:3884-11522 GCA_003152595.1 Acidobacterium sp. | reverse complement strand
TAGGGCGCGCCGCGCAGCAGGATCGACTTGCCCAGAATCGATGGGTCCTCGTGAAACGTGGTTCGCCACAGTCCGTAGCTCAACACCGCCGCTTTGCCCGTGCCCGGACGATCCTCGTCCTCGGTAAATCCGCGCCCCAGTACCGGCTGGATGCCGAGCACCTCAAAGTAGTGCGCTGAAACCGTCGCGTTGTGCACGTAGCGCGCGGCGCCGCCCTGGGCTGCACCCGCTTCGAGATTCACGCCCTCGGTGTTGCCGAAGGGCTGCCCGCCCGCAGCCGCAATCACGGAGGGAACGCCTTCCTGGACTGCTTTCCAGGTGAACAGGTCAGCCGAATCGTCGTCGTTGAAGTTCGCAGGATTGCTCTTCGACTCGCGATGCGTGATCAGCGCGGCGATCCGATCCGCCTGCGGATAGGGCAGCCGGCGCAGCAGGAATCCGTCAAGCAGGCTGAACACTGCGGTGTTGACGCCGATGGCCAGCGCCAGCGTGACCGCCACGGCCGCCGCGAAGCCAGGACTCCGATGCAACTGCCGCAAGGCGAAACGAAGGTCTTCGATCATGAACCCTCCTTACGAAATAGCCCGTGTCCCGGTTCCCTGCTGCTTTCCCGTTGCCTGTTCCCTGCTCCTGCTCTACTCGGATCTCAACGCCTCCATCGGATCCACCGCGGTCGCGCGCTGCGCGGGCAGAGCCGAAGCCAGCGCGACCATCAGCGCGGTCAGCAGCAAAGCCATCATCAGGACCGCCGGATCCCAGGTGCTGACCCCATACAGTTGGCTCGTGAACAGCCTTGCCAGCGCAACGGTACAGGGCAGCGCGACCAACGCTGCTGCTCCGGCGATCCAGGCCATCTCACGCACAACCAGAGCGACCAGCGTGCTCCGCGGCGCGCCCAGCGCCAGCCGAACGCCGATCTCCCGGGTCCTGCTTTGTGTGGAGTAGGCCAGCACTCCGTACAGCCCGACAGCGGCCAGAATCGCCGCCAGCACTGCGAAGCTCGCAGCCAGAATCGCCAGCGCCCGCTCGTTCGAGGCGCTGATGTCAACAATCTGCTGCATTGTTTCCAGATCGACGACGACCAGGGTGGCATCCAGGTTGCGGATGGACTGCCGAATCGCCGGTTCCACAACGGTCGGCTCATGTGCCGTCCGCACATACAAGTCGAGGCCCGTGGGATGGGCGTTCTGCAACCAGGGCCGGTAGACGGCAGGCCCCATTTTGGTGCGCAAATCCGAGTGCCGCACATCGCCCACCACGCCTACAATCGTCGTGTCCGGCTTATCTTCGTCGCCAATCATGCGCCCCAGCGCGTCCTGGGCCGACCCAAAGAATTGCTTCGCGAAGGCCAGATTCACCACTGCCACTTTCGGAGCCGTCTTCGCATCGGCAAGAGTAAATTCGCGGCCCGCCAGCAGCGCCTGCCGCAGCGTCGCAAAATATCCCGGCGTAATCCACGACGACTCGAAATCGGTGTTCTCTCCCTCGACCGGTTTGTGGCCCTGCACCATGAATCCATCGATCTCGTTGTCTCCCTCGAGCTCCGGATCGGTGGTCCCGGCCGCCATCTCCACTCCAGGAATCCGGCGCAGCCCGTCGACCGCCGAAGCGACAATCTCCGGCACTCGCGATTCCCCGTATCCCGAGCGGGACGGATCCAGGGCAAAGGTCAACAGGTGGGTCGTATCGAAACCCACCGGCTGGTCGCGCAGGTTGGTCAGTGTGCGCACAAACAAGCCCGCTCCGCCCAGCAGCAGAACGCTCAGTGCGATCTGCACGCCCACCGCTGCCTTGCGGAATCGCTGCGACGTTCTTGATGCCGTCCCGGTACTTTGCCGCAGGGCGCCGGCCAGATCGGGACGCACAAAGTGCAGGGCGGGCGCAATCGAGAACAACAGGCTCACCACAAATCCCAGCGCCAGCGTGAAGAACAGCACGCGCGCATCCACGCTGCCCGAATACGGTTCGCTGCCCGGATCGGCGTGTGTCATCAGCCGGACCAGCGCCATCGCCAGCACCGGCGCCAGCCCCAACCCCGCCAGCGCTCCCACGGCGCCCAGCAGACCGCCTTCGAGCAGCAGCTGGCGTACGATGCGGCTGCTCTTCGCACCCAGCGCATAGCGCATGGACATCTCCCGCACCCGCGCTGCCGACCGCAGCAGCAGCAGCGTCGCCACATTGAGCGTGCACATGGCAATCAGCAAGCCAGCCATGCTCAGCAGGATCACCAGCGGCGTCGAGAGGTCGCTGCGGCTTGGCGAAAAGCCACGTGAATCGTCCTTCACCAGCAACTTCGATTTCTCCACAAATCCCTGCGTAAACCTCGGCGACGCGGATTTATAGAGCTTCAATTCGTCGCTGCGCAGCGAGTGCCACAACGGCGCCAGTCCCACCTGAGCCTGAGCCGCGGTCATTCCGGGCTTGAGTCGCGCTACCACCGTGAGCCATACCGACTGATGGTTGTCGAGGTCGTGCATCTTCGCTCGCCACGGCATCACTACGTCGTCCATGGTCACCGGCACAAACACCGCGGGACGATACCCGCCAATCGCGGTCTGAAAATGCTCCGGCGCCACTCCGACAATGGTGAAGCCGTGACCATTCAGCAGCACTGTCTGCCCGATTACATCGCGCGAACCCGCAAAATGTGTGCGCCAATAGTCATAGCTCAGCACAACAACCGGATTCGCGTCCTTCGCAGTTTCATCGCCGGGGTTGAGCAATCTTCCCACCGCCGGCTTCAGCCCCAGCATCTGAAAGTAGTTCCCGCTGACCACTTCGGCATGCTTGCTCTCGGCCTGATTGTGCCAGGAGATGCCGACACTCGTGCGCATCGCCGCCAGCACGCCGCTGAATACCTGATTGCGATCGCGCAGGTCCCGGTACATCGGATACGAAAAGTAGTTGCCGATGTCGCCGCCAAAGCTGCTCATCGACCCGGAGAAGCTGCCGTGCCACTCCAGCCGCACCAGTTCCTGCGGGCGCTCCACCGGCAGCATGCGCAGCAGCACCTGGTCGAACATGGTGAAGATGGCCGTCGTTGCTCCAATGCCGAGCGCCAGTGTCACCACCGCGGTCACGGCAAATCCCGGCGACTTTCTCAGTTGCCGCCACGCATATTTCAGATCGCTGAACATGTCTTCCTCGATTCCCTTTTGTCTACTCTGTCCTGAGCGCCTTCACCGGATCCAAACTCGCCGCGCGCAATGCTGGAATCAATCCCGCCAGCACGCCCACCAACAGCAATGCCAGAGCCGCCAAAGCGAGCGATGAGAAGATACCGCCGCCGAAGTCTGTGAACATCTTCCGCAGAATTGCCGACGCTGCTGCCGACAGCACTGCCCCGATCGCGAGCCCGATCGCCAGCAGCAGCAGCGCTTGACTCAGGATCAGCTGCACCACATCGATCCGCTGCGCGCCCAGCGCCATACGCACCCCCACTTCGCCGGTGCGCTGCGCCGTCACGTAGCTGATCAGTCCATAGATTCCGACGATGGCCAGCAGCAACGCCAGGCCGCCGAACACTGCGAGCATGCGCACAATCAGCCGCCGCCCGGCGAGCGAATCGGAAACCAACGTCTCCACCGGAACCAGGGTTGAGACCGCCTGGGAGGAATCCACGGCGGCCACGGCGCGCTGCAGCACCGGCGCCATCCGATTGGGATCGCCGTCGGTGCGTACCAGGAAGTCCGCTCTCGGGCCATCACCCTGCGCAATGGGGTAGTAGCGCATGCCGTCGCTGGTGTCCTGCTCAAGCGAGCTGAGCCGCACCGTCGCTACCACTCCGACGATTGTCGCGGGATTCGTTCTGTCGCTGCACTGAAACGAGATGTGCTGACCGACAGGATTCTGCCCCGGCCAGTATTTCCTTGCAAGACGCTGATCGATCACCACCACCCGCTGGCTGCTCGCCACGTCGCCCAGCTCGATCCACCGGCCGGCGAGCAGAGGAATCTGCATCACCTTCAGATAGTCAGGGGTCGCGAGTGTCAGCTGACTGTGCGGGCCCGGATCGTTGGGCGCCGCCGGGCGCCCGATAATCCCGAACGAGCACGAGCCGCCGTCATCCGGATCGAAGGGCAGCGGCGCGACCGCTGCGGCGGCCAGCACGCCCGGCTGCGCCGCCAGATTGCTGACGACGCTCCCCACGAATGTGGCCTGGCGTGCCTGGTTCTTCGACAGATCCTGCCCGGAGAAAGGAACCATCGCCGCCATCACGCCGTGGGGATTGAATCCCGGATCCACACTCTGCAATTTTTCGAGACTGGTCAGGAACAGGCCTGTCCCGGCCAGCAGAAAGAAGGCCGCTGCCACCTCGGCGATCACGAAGGCGCTGCGCATGCGTTGCTTCTCTGCAGAAGCCGTGCCGCCCCGGCCGCCCTCATGCAGGGCGAGCCGGCCGCGCGACCGCAGCAGGCTGATCGCCGGCCCAAGGCCCGCGATCACAGCCGCCAGGATTGCTACCAGTGCNNATCATGCGGCACCAGGTGCAGCAGCAGGGTTCCAATCATCGGCCCAGCGAGCATGCCGGCGATGGCCGCCACCGCGGCCAGCAGCACCGTCTCGACCAGCATCTGCCGCACCATCCGCGAAGCGCTCGCCCCCAGCGCCGTGCGGATCGCAAACTCCCGGCTGCGCGCCGAAGCTCGCGCCAGCAGCAGTCCCGCCACGTTCGCGGCGGCAATCAGCAGCACCAGCGCCACCACGCCGCACAGCACGTAGAGCGGCGTTTTCAGCGGACCGGCGGCGACTTCGGTCAATGGCGACGCATACAGGCTCCAGCCCGAACTTTTCGCGAAAGCGGTGCCGCGCTCGCTGGTATGCAGCATCCCCCACACCGTCGTCGCCCAGGATGCGCTGAATCTCTGCATCGCGACGCCTTCCCGCAATCGCGCCGCTGCATAATACATTTCGTCAAAAGTGTGATCGGGCAGGAACGCCGAAGGCGGCAGCGCAATCGGAACCCAGACCTCAGCCTTGCGCGGCCACGCGAAGTCGCTGCGCATTACGCCCAGGATGCGGTATGGCTTCTGATCGAGCAGCAGCGTCTGCCCGGCCACATCTTCGCGTCCGCCGAAAACGCGCTGCCACATGCCGTAACTCAGCACCACCACCGGCGCTGCGTTGGGCTGGTCTTCCTGCGCCGTAAAGGTTCGCCCCAGGATCGGCCGCGCGCCGTAGACATCGAACCATTGTGAGGAAACCTGCGCCGCCGGAATATTCTCCGCCCGGCCGTCGCGCACGATGTTGAAGCTGGACCCGTGCTCGATGGCCGCCGCTTCCACCTGATCCCTCATCGAGGCGGCTTTCGCATACGTCGGCACCGAGACGTTGGGCAAGTCGAGCGTGAACTGCGCATACCGNNGCGCCAATCCCGAGGGCCAGGGTCACGATCGCGGTGATCGTAAACGCGGGCGACTTGAGCATCTGCCGCAGGGCAAAGCGAAGGTCGGTCAGCATGCGTTTCTTTTCCGGCGCCCGGAGGAGTTGGGGCGTGCAGGGGGGCCTGTGCTCCCAAGGGCAGTTAGACTGCCAACCAGACGCGAGCAAATTATCTGATAACAGGCGGTTTACTGCCGTGGGGGGAAGCGTGTCTGTCCGCTATCGCGATCCACTGTTCGGAAATGGACGATTCGAAGCCCATGGCCCGTCGCCCACATTCACCCGATGGGTCTTCAGGGCCGAAAGGCGTCCGTCCGGCGCGACCAGCGCCTCACTTCTTGCCCTTGCGCAAATCGTCCATCAGGATGATCGCCTCGGCGATCTCTCGAAGCGGCTTGCGCTTTTGCCGGCTCTGCTTCTGCAGCATCAGGTAGGCGGCCTCTTCGTCGATGCCCAGCTCGCGCTGCAGCAGGCCTTTGGCGCGCTCCATCACCTTGCGCGTTGCCAGCTGCTCGGCCAGCTGCGACTTCTCGTACTCCATGCGCGCCAGCTCGAGCTCGGCGCCCACAAGGTAGCCGATCATCGTAATCAGCTTGATCTCGCGCTTCGAGTGGTGGTGCGACTCGCGGTGCTGCATGTTAATGGCGCCAACCAGCTTGCCGCGGCACAGGATGGGCACAGCAAGGAACGCCTCAAAGCGGTCCTCCGGCAGCGCGGGAAAACGCGCGAATCGCGGATCGGCCCAGGCTTTGGCCGGCAGCGCGACGGTTTGCTTTTGCTCAGCCACCCAGCCAGTCACGCCCTGTCCCATGTCAATCTGCATCCGGTCCACCACGTCCTCGTGCGGATTTTTCGAGGCCCGCAGCACCAGCTTGTCTTTCTCCAGAACGTAGATGAAGCAGGAATCGCAGCGCACNNTCGTGCAGCAGATCGATGTCGCTGGTTTCTTCGGCCGTGCGCGCCAGTTCGTCCAAGTCTTATCCCTCCTGACAGAGACTGCCGCGCGCCGAGTCCGGGGTCTGCGATGCTTCGCGTGAGATTCAAAACGGGCTGACAACCTTATAGTGGCACAAGATCGGGCCGAACGCGGTCCTTGTGGGGGTCGCGGCCCGCTTGGCGCTCGGTTGCCCTTACTTTCCGCGCACTTTGTGCCACAACCGCGATACCGCATTCCCCGTGGCCGGTATGGCCGCCGAGGGCTTTGCGACGGGCGCCGGCTTCGTTCCGCTTTGCGAAACCTGCGAACCGCCGGGCTGGCCGGCCGGCTGCTCCGGTCCCGTGGAACGCGGTTTCGCCTCGCTCGCCGGCGCAGCGCCCGGTGTCGAATGCGCTTGTGCCGAGCCGCTTGCCGGCGCCGGAATTGCCACCGACGGCTCGGCGGCTTCCCCCTTCGCGCTCTCACCGGCTCCTGCGGACGGCGACTTTCCGTTCGCCGGAACCGGCGGCGCATCGACCGTCAGATACTGCACGATCAGCGAAATTCTCCGGTTCGAAGGATCCAGCGGATCCGTCGGCACCCGCAGTTTCTGATCCGCATAGCCGCGCACCTGCGACACCTGGTTCGAGCGCAGCCCCGAATCCTGCATCACGCGCCGTGCCGCGTTGGCGCGGTCCGTCGACAGATCCCAGTTGCCGTATCCGTCCTTCGACGCGTACGGCGCGGCGTCGGTGTGCCCTTCAATCGAGAGCCGGTTCGGCAGATCGCCCAGTTGCCCGGCCAGCAACTCCAGCAGCTCGCGTCCATTGGCNNTGCAGCGCCTTCAGATCGTTCATCTGCCGGATCGCTTCCTCGATCTTCTTCTTCAGCTCCGGAATGTTGTCTTTGGTCAGCGCCAGATTCTCATTCGACCCGGACTGGTCCGTGCCGGTAAGCGTCGACTTGCCGTGCGGATCGTTGAAGTATCCGGCCACCGCCTGGCGCACCTTCTCGCTGGTGTTCATCAGCCACAAAACGATGAACAACGACATCATCGCCGTCACGAAGTCGGCATAGGCCACCTTCCACGCGCCCCCGTGGTGACCGCCGTGACCGCTCTTCTTTTTGATGACGATGACCGGTCTGCCTGCCATACTCTCCTCTTACGCGGCCGCGTCGTTTGCCGCGGCTGCCGCGGGCTGGTTCCGGCACGACTCTTCCACTTCCGCAAACGAAGGCCGCACGTGCGCCGGAATCGCTCTGCGCCCCATTTCGATGGCCACCACCGGTGGCTGTCCGCGGATGAATGCCAGAATGAGCACGCGCAGCACGTACAGGTA
>PMAM01000091.1:3358-3879 GCA_003152595.1 Acidobacterium sp. | reverse complement strand
GTGATCACCACCCCCAGCACCGCCGCCACAATCCCCAGCCCCGGCAGCGAATCGGCCATCGTCGACAGCGCCGCCACCGGTTCTTCTTCGCCCTGGTGCTGCACCTCCATGTCGAGGTCCATCATCTGGTCCATATCAAACGCATCCACGCCGCCTGTGATCACCATGCGCATCGTGTCGCAGACGAAATCCCGCAGATGATGGTTGTTCACAAACTCCGGATAGGCCTGGAAGATCGGGCTCTCGCCCGGCTTCTCCACATCGCTCTCGATGGTCAGCATGCCGCCCCGCCGCGCCTTCTGCAGCAGCTCGTACATCATGCGCAGCGTCGAGAGATACCGGTCCTTCCCAAACTTCGACGACCCGAAGATTGCCATGGCACCGCCGGCAATCTTCTTCAGAATGCGCACCGGGTTGGCGATCAGCAGCGTCCCCAACCCCGCCCCGCCGATGATCAGCAATTCGGCCGGCTGCACCAGCACGCCCAAATGCCCGTGCTCCATCAGATAGCCGGCCACCAC
>PMAM01000091.1:0-3292 GCA_003152595.1 Acidobacterium sp. | reverse complement strand
CGCGACGCCGCCGATTCAATTCGCGCCCCCGCCGCCTTCCCCGACTGTCCTGATCCGGACACCTCCTCACCGTTCCGGACACTCCATTCGTTCCACGGCGACCCAGGCGTCTGTGGAACCAGCCCTTTCCCGCCAACGTATCTGGAAACCAACGTGCTCTTCTGATTCCGATTTCCGCGACTGTACGCACCCACATCTCGCCAGGAGCTTTTCGTGCTGCGTGACCTGAAGATCGCCGTTCGCCACCTCTCCAAATCGCCCGGTTTCTCGCTCACCGCCGTCCTCATGCTGGCCCTCGGCATCGGCGCCACCACCGCCATCTTCTCCATCGTCGAAGGCGTGCTCCTGCGCCCCCTCCCCTTCCCGCATCCGGAACAGCTTGTCGTCCTTTCCGACACCATCCAGGGTGCGCAGATCGGCGGCAATGACGAAGCCGGCGTCACCGGCCCGGACATCGTCAACTACACGCGCGACACGCACAGCTTTGCCGCACTGGGCGGCTACACGCAGCCTGCCTACGAGCTTTCCGGCATCGGCGACCCGGCGCAGATCGATGCCGCCCGCATGACGCCCGGCGTCTTCGCCGCTGTCGGCGTTGAGCCCCTGCTCGGCCGCGTCTACACCACCGAAGAAGACGCGCAGCACCAGCAGGTCGCCGTTCTCAGCTACGCCACCTGGCAGAGCCGCTTCCACGGCGACGCGAGCATCCTCGGCCAGAAGATCCTCCTCGACCGCAAGCCGTACGTCGTGATCGGCATCATGCCGCGCAATTTCGAATTTCCTCTCGTCCCCGGCCATCTCAACCGCAGCGAGCTGTGGATTCCGATGAGCCTGCGCCCTGAAGAGCTCAACGGCGGCGCGCAGGCCAACTGGAGCTACAGCATGGTCGGCCGCCTCAAGCCCGGCATCACCCGGGAACGGGCTCGCGAAGACGCCAATCGCGTGGCTCAGCAGATGATGCGCAACTACCCCGCCTTCATGGCCAGCCTGCGCATCAGCCCGGTCGTCCACGGTCTGCACGACGACACCATCGCGCAGGCCCGTCCCCTCATCCGCACTCTCTTCCTCGCCGTCGCCGTCGTGCTGCTCATCGCCTGCGCCAACCTGGCCGGACTTCTTCTCGTCCGCGCCATCCGCCGCCGCCGCGAAATTGCGGTCCGGCTCGCGCTCGGTTCCAGCGCACGCACGCTCCTCCGCCAGGCGCTGCTCGAGAGTCTCGTCCTCAGCGTGAGCGGCGGCGTCCTCGGCCTCGTCCTCGCCGCCATCGTGCTCAAACTTGGCAGCAGCCTTCTGCCGGAGACGCTGCCCCTGNNCTGAAGGAAGGCGGCCGCACCGGCACCTCCGGCGCGGGTCATGCGCGCCTGCGCTCCGGCCTGGTCATTGCGGAAATTGCTGTCGCGCTGGTACTGCTCGCCGCTTCCGGTCTTCTGCTGCGCAGCTTTGAAAAGATGCGCGAAGCCGACCTCGGCTATCGGCCCGATCACACCGTCGTCGCCGCCTACAGCCTGCCGCGCAAGCAATATGGGACGCAGCCCGCCGTCGACCAGTTCAATCAGGAACTGCTGCGCCGCGTGCAGAGCATCCCTGGCGTTACCAGCGCCGGCCTTACCTCGTTCCTGCCCGCCAACGGAAACCAGGGCAACTCCGCCTTCGTCGCCGAAGGCTACGCTCCGGCAAAACCGGGCGCCATCGATCTCGCCACTCCGATTCAGGTTCAGGGCGACATGTTCCGTGCCATGGGCATTCGGCTGCTCCGCGGACGCCTGCTCACTGAATCCGACAACAAACTGAAGGCGCAGCTGGTCGTGGTGGTGAACGAGGAATTCGCCCGGCAGTCCTGGCCGGGGCAGAACCCCATCGGCAAGCGGATGCGGATCGGCACGCCGGAGATGCAGACCCCCTGGGCTACCGTCGTCGGCGAAGTCTCCAGCATGAAAGAAGGCTCTCCCGACGCCGATGCGCGCCAGCAGTACTACACCGCCATCGACCAGGCGGAGACCTTCTATGGCTCGCTCGGCAACCCTGCGACCGATCTCAACGGCAATGGCGGTTACATTGTCCTGCGCACTTCGCTGCCGCCGGAAACGGTCGAGAACCAGCTGCGGGCCGCGGTCCGCTCTCTCGATCCGCAATTGCCGCTGACACAGTTACAAACTATGGAGCACGCCATCAGCGACTCCGAAGCGCCGCGCCGCTTCAACACCGTGCTCATCTCCTCCTTCGCTGCGGCTGCGCTGCTGCTGGCCATCCTCGGCATTTACAGCCTCATCGCGTTTACGGTGGCCATGCGCGCCCAGGAGATGGCCATCCGCATGGCGCTCGGNNCTGGTGGGCGCCTTCTTCGCTTCGCGCCTGCTGAAGACGTTTGTCTTCGGTGTCAGCACCTTCGATCCTGTGGTTCTGGTCCTTGCCGCCGTCGTGGTTCTGATGCTGGCTGTGGCTGCCTCGCTGCTGCCGGCCCGCCGTGCTGCAGCCATCAACCCCATGCAGGCTCTGCGCGCGGAATAACGCCGGTCCAATCCTGCGGAATCTCCCTCGCGTCGAGCCGACGTGCAACCCGGAATCAACCTGCAGGCCCTAACGCCGCAGGCCCCGCACAGCAGGATCTCTGCACTAAACTCTCTCCATGGCGCTCGAATTCACCACGTCGTACATTGAAGACTCTCTCGCACTCTTCGCCTGGTATAAGAAGCTCGCCGAACGCGCCATCGATCAGGTTTCCGACGAGCAACTCGCCGCCACGCTCGATCACGAAGGCAATTCCATCGCAACCATCGTGAAGCACATGGCCGGGAACATGCGCTCACGCTGGACCGACTTCCTTACCACCGATGGCGAGAAGCCCGACCGCAATCGCGACAGCGAATTCGAAGAGCCACCGGCGACCCGCGCCAATCTGCTCAGCGTGTGGGAAGCCGGATGGTCCTGCCTCTTCTCCGCACTCCAACCCCTCACCGATGCCGACCTGACCCGCACCATAACCATCCGCGGCGAAAAGCACTCCGTGATGCAGGCCATCAACCGCCAGCTCGCGCACTATCCGAATCATGTCGGCCAGATCGTTCTGCTGGCGAAGCATTTCGCCGGCGACCGCTGGCAGACCCTCAGCGTTCCCCGCAAAGGCTCCGCGGAATTCAACCGCAAAGTCGCGGCCGGGGAAGCGAGCCAAAGGTAGCCATGATCGCTCGCCCCTGGCGCGAAGCGCGGACCGCTGGAAGCGCAGTCCCCCGCGACCTGCGCTTCGGCCTGCGCATGCTCCGCCGCAACCCGGGCTTCACGCTCGTTGCGATTC
>PMAM01000367.1:1190-2714 GCA_003152595.1 Acidobacterium sp. | reverse complement strand
AACCAAACTGACCCACTACCCGCAAAGCGGGCAATTTTGACGCTAAGCGCAATTGTGCTATTCTCAAAAAGCTGTCTGTCAATGGCTTTTTCGTCTGTATGAAGTGGGGCGGAGGAGCGGGGCGGCGCGGACGTGAAGAGCCGGAAGTCGAACGGCGGAAGGGTTTCACGGACGCTCGGATCGCATTCGGAGCCTGCGACACTCGTCACCTTGGCGAGCTATGCGGGCCGGAACTTCGAAACGGAATCGGCTGTTTCCCATAAGCTTCGCAGCGATGTGGAGCGGAAGGCACGCGCGGTCACCGTCGTGGTTCTCGTCTGAAGCAGGGAAGTGGGAAGCGGACGCGAAGCAGATCGAGACTTCGTGCGGGCTGAATCCGGAATTTGGATTCAGGATCGCGGGCGAAGGGGCTCCTTTTGCGCGCGTGAGTTTTGGTGGGTAGCGGAAGGGCGAAGGAGACGGTTTTGCCGACATTCAGTCAGCTGGTGAGAAAAGGACGGACGGCGCCGCGGTACAAGACAGCGTCGCCGGCGCTGCAGGGGTCACCGCAGCGGCGCGGTGTTTGCACGCGCGTGTATACGCAGACGCCGAAGAAGCCGAATTCCGCGCTGCGGAAGGTGGCTCGCGTGCGCCTGACGAATGGAATTGAGGTCACGACCTATATTCCGGGCATCGGTCACAACCTGCAGGAGCACTCNNCGCGGGGGCCGTGTGAAGGACCTGCCGGGCGTGCGCTATCACGTGGTGCGCGGGACGCTGGATTCGGTGGGCGTGGCGGGACGGAATCAGAGCCGCTCGAAGTATGGGACCAAGCGCGCCAAGGGCGGAGCGAAGAAATAGCGTTCAGCGTTCGGCGTTCAGCGTTCAGGCTGGCCGGGCGAGGACGGTGGGTAAACGCGAGCAGGGATCGAAGGATTAGAGAGCATGCCGAGAAAAGGACATATCGCGAAGCGGGAAGTGGCGGCGGATCCGGTGTACAGCTCGTCGCTGGTGACGAAGTTCATCAACTCGATGATGTATGAGGGGAAGAAATCGACTGCCCAAGGCATCTTCTACACCTCGATGAAGAACCTCGAGGCGAAGGGCGGCGGGACGGATGCGCTGACGCTGTTCAAGAAGGCGGTGGAGAACTGCAAGCCGCTGCTGGAAGTGAAGACGCGGCGCGTGGGCGGCGCGAACTATCAGGTGCCGGTGGAAGTGAATGCGGAGCGGCGGACGTCGCTGGCGATCCGGTGGCTGGTGAGCTACGGCCGGGCGCGCGGCGAGAAGGGCATGATCGACAAGCTGTCGAACGAGCTGCTGGATGCGGCGAACGGGCGCGGCGCGGCGATGAAGAAGAAGGAAGACGTACACCGCATGGCCGAAGCGAACAAGGCGTTCGCGCATTACAGGTGGTAAGGCAGGCAATAGGCAACAGGCAAAAGGGAACAGAAAAGATCAACCGCGGACTGAAGAGGTCCGCAAGAAGCAAAGAGAGAGTATCGTGCCGCGACTAGTACCGCTGAATCGTTGCCGGAACATCGG
>PMAM01000367.1:0-1168 GCA_003152595.1 Acidobacterium sp. | reverse complement strand
AGCAGGAGCGCGGCATCACGATTACGTCGGCGGCGACGACCTGCACCTGGAAAGATGTCCGTATCAATATTATTGATACGCCTGGCCACGTGGACTTCACGGCCGAGGTGGAGCGCTCGCTGCGCGTGCTGGACGGCGCGGTGGCGCTGTTCGATTCCGTTTCCGGCGTTCAGCCGCAGACCGAGACGGTGTGGCGGCAGGGCGATAAGTACAAGGTTCCGCGCATTTGCTTTGTGAACAAGATGGACAAGGCGGGCGCGGATTTCGAACACGTGATCGAGACGATCCGCAAGCGCCTGGGCGCGCGGCCGGTGGCGACGCAGATTCCGATCGGCGCGGAAAGCAAATTCAAGGGCGTCGTGGACCTGATCGAGATGAAGGCGATCCTGTGGCATGACGAGACCATGGGCGCCGAGTATTCGGAAGAGCCGATTCCCGCCGAGCTGCAGAAGAAGGCGGAAGCCTTCCGTCTACAGCTGATTGAGACGGTTGCGGAATTTAACGACGAACTGATGCACAAATACCTTCAGTTCCTTGATGGAGGTCCTTCTCCGACGGCCGAGGAACTGAAGATGGGTCTTCGTGCGGCGACCATCGAGATGAAGGTGTTCCCGGTGCTGTGCGGGTCGGCCTTCAAGAACAAGGGTGTGCAGACGCTGCTGGACGCGGTGGTGGATTTTCTGCCCAGCCCGCTGGACGTTCCCCCGATTGAGGGCATCGATCCGTATCATGCGGGTGTGGTGCTGAAACGCGAGGCGAAGGACGAGGAGCCGTTTTCGGCGCTGGCGTTCAAGCTGATCAACGATCAGTACGGGAAGCTGGGGTTCATCCGGCTCTATTCGGGTGCGTTGAAGACCGGCGACACGGTGCTGAATCCGCGGTCCGGACGCACGGAGCGCGTGGGTCGGCTGGTGAAGATGCACGCGAACAAGCGCGAGGAGATCACCGAGATCTACGCCGGCGATATTTGCGCCTGCGTGGGGCTGAAGGAGATCAAGACGGGCGATACGCTGTGCGATCCGCATCATGCGATTGCGCTGAGCGCGATCGATTTTCCGGAGCCGGTGATTTCAGTGGCAGTGGAACCAAAGACCAAGACCGATCAGGAAAAGATGGGCGTGGCGCTGGCGCGGCTGGCCGAAGAGGATCCGACGTTCAAGGTGCGGAC
>PMAM01000334.1 GCA_003152595.1 Acidobacterium sp. | reverse complement strand
CGCATCTGGGCCGAGACCGCGGTGAAGCTGCGCGCGACGGGAGTCTTTGAGTTCTCGCTGCAGTATGCGTGGCAGGGCGCGCTGCAGGTTTCCGACGCCATCGATGTGCTGAAACCGCCAGTGCTCCATGCGGCAGAATGGCTGTTGCCGCTGGCGATCATGGCATGGGCAGTCGCTTCAGGGCTGGGGCGGAACGCAGTGGTGCGACGGTACCGCGCGGAAACGCGGTGGCGACCGATGTCGATGGTTGTGCTGCAGCTGCTGCGTGGCGTCGCACTTTGCGGAAGCTATGTGGTGTGGTACCTGGCGGTAAGAGGCGCGGCGAACTTTACGCTGGCGCAGGCGTTGCCGGGCGGCGGCGCTGAGGGCGAGCCGAATCTGGTGCTCTACTGCGCGCTGGTGATCGTCTTCTCGCTGGGCATCTTCACGGTCTGGGCGCTGCTGAGCTGGGTGTTTTCGATTGCGCCTCTGCTGGTGCTGCTGGAGAACCGCGGAATCGGCGGAAGCCTGGTGAGGAGTCTGCGTCTGGGGCCGCTGAAGGGGAAGCTGGCAGAGATCAACCTGGTGATGGGGATCGCGAAGATCGCGCTGGTGGTGCTGGCGATGGTATTTTCAGCGACGCCGCTGCCGTTTGCTGATGCGGTGAGCGGGGGCGCGCTGTATGCGTGGTGGGCTGTGGTGACGGTGCTGTATCTGGTGGCGTCGGATTTCTTTCAGGTGGCGCGCATCGCGTCTTTCGTGGAGCTTTGGGGACTGACCGTCCAGGCGGAGGCGTCTTCGGCGGAATCGTGACGTTTCTTTACAGGGCCGGTAATCCCTGGCAAACTGGATTGTGCAAACCCCTTCTATTGTCATTCTGGATTTTGGGTCGCAGTATACGCAGCTGATCGCGCGGCGGATTCGCGAGCAGAGCGTGTATTCGGCCGTGCTGCCCTGCACTGCAAAGATCGAGGAGATTCGCGCGCTGAACCCGGTGGGACTTGTCCTGTCGGGGGGGCCGTGCTCGGTCTACGATTCCGACGCGCCGCCGGCCGATCCGGAGATCCTGAACCTGGGGCTGCCGGTGCTCGGCATCTGCTACGGTCTGCAGTTCATCGCGCATCATCTGGGCGGGCGGGTGCGGTCGGCGGCGAAGCGCGAGTATGGGCATGCAGAGGTGGAGCTGGTCGACACGGCGAATCCGCTGTTTGCCGACCTGCCCGCATCACTGCACGTATGGATGTCGCATGGGGATGAGGCGCTGGATCTGCCGCCTGGTTTTCATCTGACGGCGAAGACCGCCAACGCCGTAGCAGGGATGGCGAACCCGGAGCGGCGCATCTGGGCGGTGCAGTTTCATCCGGAGGTGCACCACACGCCGCTGGGCACGCAGGTGCTGCGGAATTTCCTTTTCAACATTTGCGGCGCGCAACCGGACTGGACGCCGGCGCACTTCATCCAGTCGACGGTGGCGGCGATCCGGGAGAAGGTCGGCAAAGGGCACGCGATCTGCGCGCTGTCGGGGGGCGTGGATTCGTCGGTGGCGTCGGTGCTGGTGCATCGCGCGATTGGGGATCGGCTGACGTGCGTGTTTGTCAACAACGGCGTGCTGCGGAAGGATGAGTTTGCAAAGGTCCAGCAGAATCTGAGGGACAAGCTGGGGTTGAAACTCGTTGCTGTGGATGCGAGCAAGCGGTTCCTGCTGAAGCTGCGGGGCGTGACCGATCCGGAGGGCAAGCGGAAGATTATCGGGACGGAGTTCATTGCGGTGTTCGACGATGAGGCGCTGCGTATCGCGGAGGAGACGGGCGGTGTGGAGTGGCTGGTGCAGGGCACGCTCTATCCGGACGTGATCGAGTCGTCATCGGTGAAGGGGCCATCGCAGACCATTAAGAGCCACCACAACGTGGGCGGGCTGCCGGAGGAGATGCAGCTGAAGCTGATCGAGCCGCTGCGAGATTTGTTCAAGGATGAAGTGCGGCGGATTGGGCGCGACCTGGGGATGCCGGAGGATATTCTGCAGCGGCAGCCGTTTCCGGGGCCGGGATTAGCGGTGCGCATCCTGGGTGAGGTGACAGCGGAAAGGGTGGCTCTGCTACAGGAAGCCGACGACATTGTGGTTTCGGAGATTAAGAACGCCGGGCTCTACACGAAGATCTGGCAGTCGTTCGCGGTGCTGCTGCCGGTGAAGAGNNGAGGTGCTGAAGACGATCTCGAGCCGGATCGTGAATGAGGTGCGCGGGATCAACCGCGTGGTGTACGACATTACCTCGAAGCCGCCAGGCACGATTGAGTGGGAGTGAGCGAGCGCAGCGAGCTGCGCTCGAGAGGTTAGGGATTGGAGTTTAGAGTTTAGCGGTCAGCAGTCTGCTCCGGCGATGAGACAGCAGCCGATGACCGAATGCCTCGCGTATGCAGGCCCCTCCTCGTGAGGACGACCTTCTCAAACTCTAATCCCTAAACTCTAAACTCTGGTCCCTGATATTCTGCATCCTTCGCTGCCAATCCCTGTTGACCGAGGCTGTGGTTCGATGAAGACTCGACGCTGTCTGCCCTTTCTGCTGCTTGCTTCCGTTTCCTGTCTTGCTGCGTTGCCGATTCATGCGCAGACTGCGATCAGTGCGACCTACGCGCGCAATCCGCAGCAGCCGGTCGACCAGGACTACACCGCGCACATTAAGAAGTACACGACGGAGCCTTATTTCAATTCGCCGCTGACAGATTATCTGCCCGCATCGAAGACGGTGCCGACGCCAGCGAAGGTGCTGGGCGACGTTTCGGGCGCGCCGGGGATGCTGCCGTATGCCGAGGATGTCTACAAGTATTTTCGGCTGCTGGCGGCGAGCTCGCCGCGGGTGAAGGTGTATACGATCGGGCACACGGAAGAGGGCCGCGAGATGATTGCGGCGGCGATTGCGGACGAGTCGCTGCTGGCGAAGCAGAAGGAGAACGATGCGCGGCTGGCGAAGCTGGCCGATCCGAGGACGATCCACCTGGATGATAAGGTCGCGGCAGATCTGGTGAAGCAGTCGTTTCCGGTGTACTACATCACGGGGACGATTCATTCGCCGGAAACGGGCGCGCCGACGGCGCTGATGGAGTTGGCGTACCGGCTGGCGGTGGACGATTCTCCTTACATCAAATTCATTCGCTCCCACATGATTGTGTTGATCACGCCGGTGGTGGAGGTGGATGGGCGCGATCGGATGGTGGACATCTACAAATGGCACCTGGCGCACCCGGGGCAGAACTGGCCGCGGCTTGTCTACTGGGGGCATTACGTCGCGCACGACAACAATCGCGACGCGATGGGGATGACGCTGGACCTGACGCGCAACGTACTGAACACGTATCTGGACTGGCATGCGCAGGTGCTGCACGATCTGCACGAGTCGGTGCCATTTTTGTACGACAACACGGTGGGCGACGGGCCGTACAACGCCTGGATCGATCCGATTCTCGCGGGCGAGTGGGCCGAGATCGGGTGGAACAACGTGCAGCAGATGACGGAGTTCGGAATGCCGGGCGTGTTTACGCATGGGGATTTCGACACGTGGAGCCCGGGGTATCTGATGTTTCTGGCGGCGATGCACAACGGGATCAGCCGCCTGTATGAGACGTTCGGGAATGGTGGGGCGGACACGGAGAAGCGCATTCTGGCCCCGGATGAATACGAGCGGACTTGGTACAAGCAGAATCCGCCGCTGCCGGTGGTGGAGTGGTCGCAGCGGAACAACAATAACTATGAAGAGACGGCGCTGCTGACGACGCTGTCGTACTTCGCCCAGAACACGTCGCAGTGGCTGGAGAACTACTATCTGAAAGCGAAGCGGAGCGTGGAGAAGCCGGAGACGTCGGGGCCGGCAGCGTATGTGATTTCCGCGGATGGGCAATCACCAAGCCGGGTCGCAGAGCTGCTGAGGGTGCTGGGGCTGCAGCATGTGGAGGTGAGCCGGCTATCGGAGCCGGTGGCGGTTACAAATAAGGCCGCAGCGAAGAAGACAGACGATGCGGCGAAGGGCGATAAGGACAAGGCCGAAGCGCCGAAGACGCAGACGTTTCCTGCGGGGAGTTACGTGATCCGGATGGACCAGCCGTATTCGCGGATTGCGGATGCGCTGCTGGACCGGCAGTACTGGGCTCCGGACGATCCACAGAAGCATCCGTATGACGACACGGGCTGGTCGTTTCCGGATTTGTTTGGCGTGCCGACGGTGCGGGTGACGGACGCGGGGATTTTGAAGGCGAAGATGGAAGCGGTGACAGATGCGGGAGCGGCGAGCGTCGCGGTGAGCGGCAGCGGCGACGTGGTTGCGATCGACAACGCTGGCGACATTTCGCTGCTGGGGCTGCGGTACACGTTGAAGGACGCGAAGATTTCGGTGGCAGACGCGGCGTTCGATGCGGGCGGCAAGCATTTTGGCGCGGGATCGGTGGTGATCCAGGGGGCAAGCACGGATGCGGTGAAGTCGGCGATCCAAAATGCCGATGTGGCGGCGGTGAGCCTGGCCTCGGCGCCGTCGGTGACAATGCATAATGCGCCTACGCCGCGGATTGCGATGATGCATACGTGGAGCGGGACGCAGACGGAGGGCTGGTGGCGCGAGGCTTTGGACAAGCTGCATGTGCCTTACGACTACATCAGCACGCAGACGGTGTCGCATGAAGGCGATCTGCGGTCGAAGTACGACGTGATCATCTTTGCGCCGGTGGGGCGGTCGTCGACGCAGTCGATTGTGAACGGCATGCCGATGTGGGGGAATGCGCTGCCGTGGCAGAAGACGGATTTGACGCCGAATCTGACAATCGATTCGACGGAGGACATGCGGCCTGGGTTGGGGCTCGATGGGGTGGCGCATCTGAAGGAGTTTGTGGAGAAGGGCGGGCTGCTCATCACATCGGAGGACACGGCGCAGTTCGCGATCGATGAAGGGATGGCGCCGGGCGTGTTCGTGAATCACGGCAGCAACGTGAAGGTCGTGGGGAGCGTGCTGGCGGCCCAGTTTGTCGATCATAAGAGCCCGGTTGAGTGGGGTTATGGCGACAACCTCGCCGTGTACAGCGCGGACGGCATGGCGTTCACGGTGGGCAATATGACGGTGCCGCGGCACATCGAGACGGAGAAGGATTATCACCGGGCGACGGGACGCGGTGGTCCGCAGGAGGAAGATGTTCCGCAGGGACGCGCGGCCGTGGAGCCGGAGCCGCTGCCTTCGCCGAAGCCGTGGGAGGCGACGCCGCTGAATGAAGAGGAGGCGCGGAACAATCCGTACGTCATCCCGGAGCAGGACCGGCCGGATGTGATTTTGCGCTTCGGGGCGTCGAAGGGGTTGCTGTTGGCGGGCCTGCTGGAGGGTGGCGGCGCGATTGAGGAGAAGCCGATCGTGGTGGACGCCCACTACGGCCAGGGAAATGTGCTGCTGTTCGCGAACAACCCTATTTATCGGGGCGAGACGATCGGCAGCTACGCGCTGGTGTTCAATGCGATTCTGAACTTCGATCACTTAGCAAAACCGACGGCGGCGAAGTAGGCTGTTGTTGTGACGGACAAGCTGGGACTCATCGCCGGCAACGGGAGGTTCCCGTTCCTCTTGCTGGAGGCGGCGCGTGCGCACGGGGCCGAGGTCGTGGTCGCGGCCATCAAAGAGGAGACGGATCCGGAGATGGATGCGCGCGCCGCTACCGATGCGGGCGTGCGGGTTCACTGGCTGTCGCTGGGCGAATTGTCAAAGCTGATCGAGACGTTCCAGCGCGAGGGCGTGCACCAGGCCGTGATGGCCGGGCAGGTGAAGCACAAACAGATCTTTTCGAGCATCCGACCCGACTGGCGGCTGGCGAAACTGCTGCTTTCGTTGCGGACACGGAACACCGACATGTTGCTGGGCGCGGTGGCGAAGGTGCTGGGCGATGAGGGGATTGAATTGATCTCGTCAACGACGTATCTGGAGCCGCTGCTCGCGCAACCGGGGGTACTGACGTCGCGAGCGCCGAATGCGCAGGAGGAGAAAGACATCGCTTATGGGCGCGAGGTGGCGCGTGGTCTCGCGGCTTGGGATCTGGGGCAAACGGTGGTGATCGCAGCGCAGGCGTGCGTGGCGGTGGAGGCCATGGAAGGGACCGATGCCACCGTGGAACGCGCCGGGGCGCTGATGCGGAGCCTGGGCGAGCCGCCAGCGTCCACTTTAGAGCGCAGCCTTACCGTGGTGAAGGTGGCGAAGCCGAAGCAGGACCTGCGGTTCGACGTGCCGGTGATCGGAATTCACACGATTGCAACGATGCGGGCCGCGGGCGCGACCTGTCTGGCGCTGGAAGCGGGGCGGACGCTGATTTTCGATCGTGAGGCAGTGCGGGCGGCGGCGGATGCGGCTGGGATTGCAGTAGTCGCGCTGGAAAACGCATAATAGTCGAGCACAAAGATAAGTCGAAACAGAACCCTGATCCGGGTGACCTGATCCGGTAAACCCAGGCCTTGCACGCGCGTTACGCAAAGGAGAAATGAGTATGTCGAAGATCTTCGGGATTGTTGCAGGTGTCGTCGTTGTTCTGGTTGTTGCAGGTTTCATTGTTCAGCGCAGCTTTGCTGCCGATAACGCACCGATGCCCGAGGTGGGGCAGGCGGCGCCGACGTTCACGCTGCCGAATCAGGAAGGACAGTCGGTGAGCCTGGACAGCTACAAAGGCAAGTGGGTAGTGCTGTATTTCTATCCGAAAGATATGACCACCGGCTGCACGATCGAGGCGCACAAGTTCCAGGCCGATCTGGACAAATACAACGCGATGAATGCCGTGATTCTGGGCGTGAGCGTGGACACGGTGGATAGCCACAAGCAGTTCTGCACGAAGGACTCGCTGACCTTCAATCTGCTGGCCGATCCGGACAAGAAAGTCGTGCAGCAGTATGGATCCCTGGGGAACTTCGGGCCGATGGTGATCGCGATGCGGAACACGTTCCTGATCGATCCCAGCGGAAAAGTTGTGAAGGTGTGGACGAAGGTCGATCCGAATGTGCACAGCGCGGATGTGCTTTCGACTTTGGCGACGTTGCAGAAGGCATCGTAGGAGAGAGTTTAGGGATTAGAGTTTAGAGTTTGGTAACGCACCCGTTACTGAAGTCAGGATGCGCTTGCCCCCGTCTGGTATGTACAAGGGACAGATGGGGCAGTTGCACACCAAGTTTCACTGCAAGCTGATCGTGTGGGAGCGCGCCATCGAGTTGTGCGCGGCAATCTACGCTCTTACCCGCAAGTTTCCACGTGAGGAAATTTATGGGCTGACCAATCAGCTTCGGCGGGCGAGTGTATCCATTCCCAGCAACATTGCCGAGGGATATGGGCGCGGAACCAGGGAACAGTACAAGCAGTTCCTGGCGATTGCACTGGGTTCTTACATGGAACTCCAAACACAGCTGATAATCGCCAGGAAGCTGAACTTCGTGGATGTGTCATCGTTTGAGACCGTAGAGAGTTTGGCTTCGGAAGTGGGAAGAATGCTTTCAGCAATGCTGAGCAATCTGCGGGCAGCCCCCAAACTCTAATCCCTACCTCTCGCCCTACTCGTCCTTCACCGGCGTGATGGGGTGCTTGTTTTCGGGGGCGTTGGGGGAGACGCCAAAATCCCAAACATCCAGGTTGATNNGATGTCCGCGGACTGCGTAGCGTCGCCGGCATGCGTGATGCGCAGAGCTCCGATAACGCGCTCGCCCGGATGGACGTCGACGCGAACGATGGCGTAGTGGCTCTCGGGTGAGCTGTAATCGTCCTTGCCGGGGACGGTATTGGCAGCGTGGGTGTTGACCATCATGGCGTCTTCAGGGGCGACATCCTCAGAGTTGGCGGTATTGAGTGAGACGTAAAGCACAGGATCGTCGACGTGGGCGCGGACGCGCGCCGACTGTCCGTTGATGCGGACCGGCTCCTTTGCTCCACTGAAGGAGCCGATGGCGGCGCGCAGCACATTATGGTTCGTATCACGGTTGACGTTGCCGCTGCTCTGGTCGAGGTGGACCAGTTCGGGGATGCTCTGGAAGTTGTCGAGGATGAAGATGCCATCGCGGTCGGGCAAATGGAGCCCGGGAGCGACGAGCGGCGTGCGGGCCTGCTGGTCGGCGCGCTCGGCAGCGGCCTGGGCATCGATGGCGGCGGCTTCTTTTTGCTCCTCTTCATGCGTAGCGGTAGAGGGCGCGGTGATCGGCGGCGGAGTTGCGCCGGGCGCGTGCTCCTTGTTCCACTTCTCGGTGGCGGGCCAATCGACGAGGTTGTTGGGAACCTCTTCCCACTCGGCGCGCTCGACGCTGTAGTAGCGGACGCGGTCCTTTTTGACTTCCCATTTGGTGACGATCTGATAGGAGCCGTCTTTAAGGATGAGCCGTTTCATGAGGACGTTCGGCTCGGTGCCAGACGTGCCCACTGGCGTGCGTTGCTGGGCGGGCACAAGCGGCGCGCACAGTGCAGCGAGCAGCAGCGTAGCCGGGATGAAGCGGGTGGGACGCATTGCTCTCCATTAGATATGGGGCACAGGGCATCCGTCACCATTCCCGGTGGCCAGCGATGCAGGTTTGTTGATGGGCCGGAAGCGCGGAGGGTAGACTGGGGTCCCCTGCAAACATCCGCGACACCCATGATGGAGGGATTACCTTGAAGCGGCCGTGGCCGGCACAGAAATGGCTCGCGCTGCTGGCGGTCGTATGGCTGCTGGCTTTGCCGGCTCTGGCGGACGGGGTTGGTGAAGCTGCTGGCGGGCTGGCTGGAGCATGACGGGTACGATGGGTTTGGCTGAGGAGGCGAGTTACGCGGAGTGCGCGTTCCGGCTTGAGGGGGATCGGCTGACGTTGCTTTCCGATGGGGTAGTGGAGGCGCGGGGTGCGGGCGGCGAGCTATGTGGGTTTGAACGGACGCGGGCGATCAGCGCGGAGCCGGCGGATGCGATTGCCGAAGCAGCGCTACGATATGGACAGGCGGACGATATCACGGTGCTGACGCTGACGCTGACGCGTTTGCGGAGCGAGATGGCTGTGGAGGCGCACGCGGCGGCGGTGGTGCGGGGATGGCGGATCGGCGGGCCCGGATGGCGAAACTGGCAGACGCAGCGGACTTAAAATCCGCAGACCTTAAAAGGGTCGTGGGGGTTCAAGTCCCCCTCCGGGCACCAAGGATGGCAACGGTTCCTTTGGACGGAACAGATTTGTGGCCGGGGGCATACCCCAACATCCAGAGGATGGCGCCCACGGCGACCACCAGGACGGCGATCCAGATAAGAAATCGTGCGACTTCTTTGACGGTGAAGGGTGGCACGATCGCTCCAACCCCTTTTGGGATGCGGAGAAGGCGCGCGGGTCAGACGGCCGGTTTTCACTTTTCGGCATGAAGCGCGGGGGACTCTGCCGCATCCTTTATAAGGTAGGCAACTGTAGGTGCACGGGTTGAAACGCGAAGCCGGTCGGGGTACACTCTGATATAGGACTGCTTTAGTCGCATATTGGCGCTGGGAGCCCGAAGGGGCGGGAGCGCTGCAAGCACACACAGATCCGGGGAGAGTGGCATGAGCACCGATATGAATGTCGTCCACGAACTGGCCAACAAGGACTACGAGTGGGGGTTCATCACCCAGATCGAGGAAGACCGGATTCCCAAGGGGCTGAGCGAGGACGTGATCCGGCTGATTTCGACGAAAAAGAACGAGCCGGAGTTCATGCTGGAGTGGCGGCTGAAGGCGTATCGCTACTGGGCCAGCCAGGAGAGGGCGAACGCGGAGCCGCAGTGGGCGAACGTGACGTTTCCGCCGATTGACTACCAGAACATCACGTACTACTCAGCGCCGAAGCAGAAGAAGCAGCTGTCGAGCATCGAGGAAGTGGACCCGGAGATTCTGCGCACGTACGAGAAGCTGGGGATTCCACTGGCCGAGCAGAAGCTGCTGGCGAATGTGGCCGTGGACGCGGTGTTCGACTCGGTGTCGGTTGCGACAACGTTCAAGGAGAAGCTGGCCGAGGCGGGCGTGATCTTCTGCTCGTTTTCCGAGGCGGTGCAGAAGCATCCTGACCTGGTGAAGAAATATCTGGGCTCGGTGGTGCCGCACACGGATAACTTTTATGCGGCGCTGAATGCTGCGGTGTTCAGCGATGGGTCGTTTGTGTATGTGCCAAAGGGCGTTCGGTGCCCGATGGAGCTGTCGACGTATTTCCGCATCAACGCGGCGGAGACGGGGCAGTTTGAGCGGACGCTGATTGTCGCTGAGGAAGGCGCGTATGTGAGTTATCTGGAGGGGTGCACGGCTCCGATGCGCGATGAGAATCAGCTGCNNTGTTCGACAGCGTCTCGGTCGCAACCACCTTCAAGGAACGCCTGGCTGCTGCCGGCGTCATCTTTTGCCCGTTCTCCGAAGCGGTACGCACGCATCCGCACTTGATCGAGCAGTACTTAGGTACGGTCGTGCCGCACACCGACAACTTCTACGCGGCGCTCAACTCCGCCGTGTTCACCGATGGCTCCTTCGTGTATGTGCCGAAGGGCGTGCGCTCGCCGATGGAGCTGTCGACCTACTTTCGCATCAATGCGCTCAACACCGGCCAGTTCGAGCGCACGCTCATCATCGCCGATGAGGGCTCCTACGTAAGCTACCTCGAGGGCTGCTCGGCGCCCATGCGCGATGAGAATCAGCTGCACGCGGCCGTGGTGGAACTGGTGGCGCTGGACAACGCGACGATTCGCTACTCGACGGTGCAGAACTGGTATCCCGGCGATAAGAACGGCAAGGGCGGGATCTACAACTTCGTGACCAAGCGCGGCAAGTGCCTGGGGCGGAACTCGAAGATCTCCTGGACGCAGGTCGAGACCGGATCGGCGATCACGTGGAAGTATCCGTCGTGCATTTTGCAGGGGGACAACTCGGTGGGCGAGTTTTACTCCGTAGCGCTGACGAATAATTATCAGCAGGCCGATACCGGCACCAAGATGATCCACCTGGGCAAGAACACGAAAAGCACGATTGTGTCGAAAGGGATCAGCGCGGGGCACGGACAGAACACGTACCGCGGAATGGTGAAGATCATGAAGGGCGCGCAGGGCGCGAGGAATTACACTCAGTGCGATTCGCTGCTGATCGGCGATAAGTGCGGCGCGCATACCTTTCCATACATCGAGGTGAAGAACGCGTCGGCACGGATGGAGCACGAGGCGGCGACGTCGAAGATCGGCGAGGACCAGCTGTTCTATCTGCAGCAGCGCGGGCTGAAGACCGAAGACGCGGTATCGATGATCGTGAATGGATTCTGCAAGCAGGTCTTCAAAGAGCTGCCGATGGAGTTTGCGGTGGAAGCGCAGAAGCTGCTGGCGGTGAGCCTGGAAGGCAGCGTGGGTTGATGGCGCGAGGCGCCATCAACAGCATTTAGCTGCTCGCTATTAGCTTCCAGCTCCGCCTGTGCAAAGCGAGGATCAAGAAAAAGTCTGGAGATGAGGAACGAATGAGTTTGCTGGAGATCAGGAATCTACATGTGTCGGTGGACGGGAACGAAATCCTGAAGGGGATCGATCTGACGGTGAATGCCGGCGAGGTCCACTCGATTATGGGTCCGAACGGATCGGGCAAGAGCACGCTGGCGCAGGTGCTGGCGCGGCGCGATGCGTACGAGGTGACCGAGGGATCGATCACGCTGGACGGCAAGGACCTGCTGGAGATGAAGCCGGAAGAAGCGGCGTGCGAGGGTGTGTTTCTCGCGTTCCAGTATCCGGTGGAGATTCCGGGCATCGGCAACACATATTTTCTGCGCTCGGCACTGAACGCGCAGCGCAGGCATCGCGGCCTGGACGAGATGGACGCGATGGATTTTCTGCCCATGTTCCGCGAGAAGCTGAAGCTGCTGGAGATGGACGATAAGCTGATGAATCGTTCGTTGAACGAGGGCTTTTCAGGCGGTGAGAAGAAGCGCAACGAGATTCTGCAGATGGCGGTACTGGAGCCGAGGCTGGCGATCCTGGATGAGACGGACTCGGGCCTGGATATCGATGCGTTGCGGATCGTTGCCGGCGGCGTGAATTCGCTGCGCAGCCCGGATCGCGCGATGCTCGTCGTGACGCACTACCAGCGGCTGCTGAACTACATCGTGCCGGACTTTGTGCACGTGCTGGTGGACGGTCGCATTGTGCGCTCGGGCGGCAAAGAATTAGCGCTCGAACTCGAAGAGAAGGGATATGGCTGGACCGAGACGCCGCAGGCTGTCGGAGCACGGGCGTGAGGGAAACGGCGGTGGCGGTCGCAAACATCGATAGCTGGCTCGAGAGCTTCACCGAGTTTGAGAAGCGCGCTGCGGGGCGGACTCTGCCGTGGCTGCACCGGTTGCGCGAGGACGCGTTTGCGCGATTCTGCGAAGTCGGCTTTCCGACGACGAAGGATGAGGACTGGCGCTTCACGAACGTGGCGGGCATTGCGAAGACTGTGTTTCATTCGGCGTCCACTGCGAAGCTGGCTCCTGGCGACTCGGCGGCGTGGCGCGTGGACGATGTGGCGGCGACGCTGGTGTTCATCAACGGTCACTTCGATGCGGAGCTGTCGGAGATCGGCAACCTGCCCAAAGGGGTGACGGTTGCGAGCCTGCGGGAGCGGATCGAGTCGCATCCGGAGGAAGTCGAGAAGCACCTGGGGCGCTACGCCGATACGAAGCGCGATGCCTTCGTTGCCTTGAATACCGCGTTCATCGGCGATGGCGCTTATGTGCATGTGGCACGGGGGGTCGTCGTGGAAGCGCCAATCTACCTGCTGTACTTGTCGACCCGGGAAAATGCCGCGACGATGACGCATCCGCGGAACCTGATCGTGGCCGAGGACGAGGCTCAGATCGCGGTGATCGAGGATTATGCGTCGGTGGGCGGCGAGTCTGTGGTGCTGTCGAACGCGGTGACGGAGCTGGTTGCCGGGGAGAGCACCGTGGCACAGCATTACCTGATCGAGCGCGAGCACCTGAAGGCGTACAACGTGTCTACACTGCGGATTCAGCAGGGACGGAGCGCCAATGTGGCATCGCATTCGCTGCTGCTGGGCGGCGGACTGGTGCGAAACAACGTGCATCCTGTGCTGGCGGGCGAAGGCGGCGAGTGCCTGATCAACGGGCTCTTCCTCGGGACGGGGACGCAGCATCTGGACAACTTCATGCACGTGGAACATGCGAGTCCGCACTGCGGCAGCCGGCAGTTCTACAACGGCATTCTGGATGGGCAGGCGCATGGGGTGTTCCACGGGCGGATTGTGGTGCACAAGGACGCGCAGAAGACCGACGCAAAGCAGACGAACCGCAACCTGCTGCTGAGCGACGATGCGCAGATCGACACGAAACCGCAGCTGGAGATTTACGCGGACGACGTGAAGTGCACGCATGGCGCAACCATCGGGCAGATCGAGGAGAACGCGCTGTTCTACCTGCAGTCGCGCGGCATCAGCGAGCAGGAAGCGAAGAAGCTGCTGCTGATGGCCTTCGCCGAAGAGTGCGTGGAGCGCATGCAGTCGAGCGTGGCGCGGGATCATATCCAGCATCTGGTGAGCGAACATTTGCTGTTCACCGAAGGCATCGTGCCGGTGAGCTCCGGGGAACGCGTGACCGAAAGAGTGACCGGGAGAGTGGTGGAGGAAGTGCGATGAGCGCTGCAGCCGCTGTGCCAATTCGTGGGAAAGCTGCCAACAGGTCGTTCGACGTGGAGCGGATTCGGAAGGATTTTCCGATTCTGCAGACGAAGGTGCACGGGCATCCGCTGGTGTATCTGGACAATGCGGCGACTTCGCAGAAACCGCGGGCGGTGATCGACGCGCTGGTGCGGTATTACGAGGGCGAGAACGCGAATATTCACCGTGGCGTACATTACCTGTCGCAGATTGCGACCGAGGAGTTCGAGAAGGCGCGCGAGACGGTGCGGGCGTTTGTGAACGCGGCGCGGGCGAGCGAGATCATCTTCACGCGCGGGACGACGGAGGCGCTCAACCTCGTAGCGCAGACGTACGGGAAGACGAATGTCGGCGCCGGCGATGAAGTGCTGATCACCGCGATGGAGCATCACTCGAACATCGTGCCGTGGCAGATGCTGTGCGCGGAGAAGGGCGCGAAGCTGCGCGTGGCGCCGATGAACGACGAGGGCGAGTTGCTGCTTGCGAAGTATGAGAAGCTGCTCGGGCCGAAGACGAAACTGGTCGCTGTCGGGCATGTTTCGAATGCGCTGGGCACCATCAATCCCCTGAAGCAGATGATTGCGGCGGCGCACGCGAAGGGCGCGGTGGTCGTTGTGGATGGAGCGCAGGCTGTTCCACACCTGAAGGTCGACGTGCAGGATCTGGATGCGGATTTTTACGCTTTCTCCGGGCACAAGATGTACGGGCCGACGGGAATCGGCGTGTTGTATGGCAAGCAGGCGCTGCTGGAGGCGATGCCTCCCTACCAGGGCGGCGGCGACATGATCAGCTCGGTGACGTTTGAGAAGACGACGTACAACAAGGTGCCACACAAGTTTGAGGCGGGCACTCCGGACATGGCGGGCGTTGCGGGACTCATGGCTGCGATCGACTACATGAACGGCATCGGGATTGAGAAGATCGCCGCGCACGAGCACGAGCTGCTGGAGTATGCCACCGAGGTGATTGGCGCGATTGAGGGCGTGCGGCTGATCGGTACGGCACGAGAGAAGGCGGGCGTGTTGTCGTTTGTGCTGGACGAGGTGCATCCGCACGACATCGGGACGATTCTGGATCAGCAGGGGATCGCGGTGCGCACGGGCCACCACTGCGCGCAGCCGGTGATGGAACGGTTCTCGATTCCGGCAACGGTGCGGGCATCGTTCGCGATGTATAACACGAAGGGCGAAATCGACGCGCTGGCGCTGGGAATCCGCAAAGTGCGCGAGGTGTTTGCGTAATGCCCGAGCTGAGGGATCTGTATCAGGAAGTGATTCTGGAGCACAGCAAGGCGCCGCGCAACTACAAGGCGCTGGAGAGCGCGAATTACAAGGCCGAGGGCTACAACCCGCTGTGTGGGGACCGGTTCACGGTGTATCTCGAGATGGACGCGGATAAGATTCGCGAGATCGGGTTTCAGGGCGCGGGGTGCGCGATCTCGAAGGCGTCCGCCTCGATGATGACGCAGAGTGTGAAGGGCAAGACGAAGGAAGAAGCCGAGAAGATCTTTCACCGGTTTCACGACTTGGTCACCGGGCACGGTCAGGGCGAGGACGCGGAGCTGGGCAAGCTGGCGGTGTTCTCAGGCGTCTCGGAATTTCCAATGCGCGTGAAGTGTGCAACCCTGGCGTGGCACACGCTGGAGGCGGCGCTGGAAGGCAAGCAGGAGAAGGTGTCAACCGAATAGCCGGTAGCCGGTGGCCTGTAGCAGAAGCCGATGATCATTACTAACCAAACCGTGACTTTGAAGCGCGATTGCGAAGCGATCGCGGTTCCTGCGGGCACGAAGCGACTGCTGTCCGCGGGAACGTGCGTGCGAATCACGCAGGCGGCCGGGTCGAGCTACACGGTTGCGATGGAAGGGGCGCTGTTTCGCATCGATGAGGCGGATGCCGATGCGCTGGGCCTTAGCGGACCGGCGACCGAGGCGCATACACCGCCGGCATTCAGCGAGAGGATGGTTTGGGACCAGCTCAAGACGATCTACGATCCGGAGATTCCTGTGAACATCGTCGATCTGGGGCTGATCTACGGGTGCGAGATTGCAGATGATCCGGAAGGCGGCAAGAAGATCGACGTGCAGATGTCGCTGACGGCGCCGGGATGCGGCATGTCGGACGTGCTGAAAGGCGACGTGGAGAAAAAGCTGGCGCGCCTGCCGGAAGTGAAGGAAGTGAAGGTGCAGGTGGTGTTCGATCCGCCGTGGGGTCCCGGGCGGATGTCAGAGGCGGCGAAGCTGCAGCTGGGGTTCGATCTCGATTACGGAACGAACAGCAATTCCTTCGGTCCGTTTCCGATTTTGCGGTAGCCGCAATCTTCGTCAGACACAGCCCGGACTGTTCGTCTCGGGATGAAGGGGAGCTGTATCGAAAATGCCGATGCCGGAAGCATCTGCTGGTGGAGCTACAGCGGGAAGCAATTCCGCGTCTCTGCGAAGACGCGCTCATGGGCTGAAGCGGAGGCTCGCCGTCATGAAATCGAGGCCGCCTTCCGCGCGATAAAGAGCGGCGGTGATGCTACTGGCAGTGTCACCACTCAGACAGTCACTCGCCCGACGTTGCAGAAGGCTATCGACCTGTTCCTGTCCGACAAACGATCCCAAGGTCTCAGCGAACAGTTTGTCGACCGGTACACTCTTGAGCTTGGACGGATGCGCGAGTACATGACGCGGCGGGGCGCTTTCTTCCCGAGCGAGATTACGCTCGAAAGCCTGACCGAGTTCCGCGCGACGTGGAATGTCCTGTACCCATCGTCCATCATCCGCCAGAAGGTACAGGAACGGCTGCGGGCGTTCCTTCGCTATTGCCACAACGCCGGGATGATTGATCGTTTCCCGAAGCTCTCCCCGATCAAAGCCGAAGAGCCGCCCACGCTGCCATTGACGGATGAAGAGTACACGACGCTTCTGTCGAAGATCGCAGAGACGTTCATCCCGGCGAAGGCTCAGCGCATCCGAGCACTTGTCCAGCTCATGCGGCATTCCGGCCTTGCCAGCGCGGAGGTGACCTGCCCCCCTGGA
>PMAM01000212.1 GCA_003152595.1 Acidobacterium sp. | reverse complement strand
GTCCCGGCAATTCTGGAATCTTTCCGGACGGTTAACCGGCTTTCCGGAAGTTTGGGCGTGGGGATGGCCCGGGCCTGAAGGCCGCTTTCTTTTTGCGAGGGCGTTTCCACGGGCTGAAGCCCCCGTTCGACTCGGTCGCTTATGCGACCTCGCTCAGGGCAGGCTGTGGTTTCTACCGTCGCGTCGCTGGTGCGGCGCCGCAGGCTTGGTTTGTGTCTTGCCATTGGTGGGGCGTAATACCGGCAATCCACAATACCGGCAACACGGAAGTTTGGTTTGGCCTCAGGGTTTCAACGTGGGTCCTTCGCTCATTCGACTCGCCGAGCGATGCTCGGCGTTCGCTCAGGACGCCATCCATACTTTTTTGACACGGGTGTACTGGTGCGGTTCCTCGCTAGCGTGGTGTCTCGGAAGTTTCTTTACGGGCGGGTGAGGATGAAAAGCAGGTCCCTCGCTCGCCTACCCCATCTGCGATGGGGCCCCACGGCGCTCGCTTCGGGATGACAAGTAAAGATATTTTGGAAACACCTCGCGAGCGGCTCGGTTACTCCCGCCGCTCCTGGAGGAAGTCGGCGGAGACGGGGTTCTCGTAGAGGGAGTAGTCGCGGGTGACGACGGTGAGGCCGCTGGGGGTGACGAAGTAGTTCTTGCGGTCGTCGTTCTGGTCGTAGCCGATGACGGTGCCTTCGGGGAGGTGGACGTCGCGGTCGATGATGGCGCGGCGGATGCGGCAGTGGCGGCCGATGATGACGTGGGTGAAGACGATGGAGGAGTCGACCTCGGAGTAGGAGTTGACGCGGACGTCCTGGGAGATGACGCTGTTGCGGACGACGGCGCCGGAGACGATGCAGCCCTGGGAGACGATGGAGTTGATGGCCATGCCGGTGCGGCCGGGCTCGCCGAAGACGAACTTGGCGGGCGGATACTGGCGGGCGCGGGTGCGGATGGGCCAGCTGTTGTCGTAGAGGTTGAAGATGGGGGAGACCGAGGCCACGTCCATGTTGGCGTCGTAGTAGGCCTCGAGCGTGCCGACGTCGCGCCAGTAGAGGGCTTCCTTGCGGTTCTCGTCGACGAAATTGTAGGCGAACATTTTGTACTTGCCGAGGATGGCGGGCAGGACGTTGTGGCCGAAGTCGTGCTGCGACTCCGGGTCTTCGGCGTCGCGAATGAGGGCGGGGAGCAGGACGTCGGTATTGAAAACGTAGACGCCCATGGAGGCGTCGACCATGCTGGGGTTGAAGGGGGAGCGGATGTCGGTTTTCTTCGGCTTCTCGAGAAAGCCGGTGACCTCGCCGTTGCGGGCGACCTCGACGATGCCGAAGCGGGCGACGTCGGCGGGCTCAATGGGCAGGGTGGCGAGGGTGACGTCGGCGCCGGAGTCGACATGCTGGCGGAGCATCTTGCCGTAGTTCATCTTGTAGATGTGGTCGCCGGAGAGGATGAGGACGTGCCTGGGCTGCTCGGAGCCGATGGAGTAGATGTTCTGGTAGACGGCGTCGGCGGTGCCCATGTACCAGTTGGCGCTGACGCGCTGCATGGGGGGCAGGATCTCGATGAACTCGCCGAGCTCCTGGGCGACGACGCTGGTCCAGCCTTCGCGGATGTGGCGGTTGAGGGAGAGGGCCTTGTACTGGGTGAGGATGTAGACGCGGCGGAGGTCGGAGTTGATGCAGTTGGAGAGGGTGATGTCGATGATGCGGTACTGGCCGCCAAAGGGGACGGCGGGTTTGGCGCGATCGCGGGTGAGCGGGAAGAGCCGCTCACCTGCCCCGCCCGCCAGGAGTACGCCCAGAGTATCTTTGATCGGCATGATCGCCTCTCACGGCTGCTGGCTGAAATCTCGCTGCGCTCCGGCGACTTACCGAGGTTTGGGCATCTATGCGACGGAGTGGGCGAAGGCCAGGTATATCACAACTTTGTTGGGATGCGCGTCCGGTGAAGGACGCAGGAATTTAGTTCAGCTGCCCTCGGCATCCTGAGCTTCGCCGGCGATGGAGATGCGCAGCGACTTGAGGAAGTGGAGGTCCTGGGCGGTGAAGGTACCCTGGGCTTCGGCTTCGGATTCGTCGTGATCGGCGCCTGGCGCCTGGAGGGCACCCCTGGGCTGCTCCTCCGCCTCGTTCAGCCCGATGGTGGCTTCAAGCATGAGCATGACTTCGAAGCCCTGGCGGCGAATGTCGGCGACCACGCCGGCGATCTGGGGCGACTCCGAGACGCTCTCGTGAATGGCCTCGCCGAGCTGCTGAACCAGTTTGCGAAGTTTTTGATTCAAGTCAGAACCTCGATTTCCCCGGCGGCGCGGTTCGGCTGCGGCCACCGATGTTCCTACCTTATCTTTTGATGTTCGCACGGGGCAATGCGAATCGGGCGGGGCGGAGCGGGGGTGGCTTCGAGTTGCTGTGGGAGCCAGGCCGCTTGCTAGACTCTCGTCATGGAGCCGAATCGGGTAGGCCGACTGCTGGGGATTGGGACGAGGGTGGCGGCCGGCAAGCTGCGCGACGGAACAGTGCGGGCGGCGGCGGCGGTGGAACGGACGAGTGCTTCGGGTTCGGGAGGTGGGGCGGGTTCGGGGGGTGCGGGTCGGCCGGAGGCTGGGGCGGGTTCGGAGCGGGGACGGACGGTGGCGCCGGCTTCGGAGGCTCTGGCTGAAGGGAGCCGGAGATTCGCGCGCGGGGCGGGGCGGTTCAGCTCTTCGCTGTTGAAGCCGTTTGCGCACGCGACTGGGTTGCTGGGGTTACAGATCACGGGGTTATTCTTCGCGATGTTCGCTCTGGGGTTCGGGGCGAAGTGCTGGCAGTTGTACAGGGCGACCGGGTGGCGGGATCATTATCTGGGGATGTACCTGGGGTTTGCGGCGCTGTTTGCGTGGTTCGCGGTGAGCTCGTTCTGGCGGGCGAGCCGGAAGCAGCGGCGGGGCTGAGGCGCTACTTCGCAGGAATGTGCTGCGCGAGTATCGACCGCAACGCATTCTGTTGGTCCGCGCTCATGCCTGATTTAGGAACAATGTTGAAGACACGCGACGGCGTCCCAATCACAAAGACCCTCTGACCCTCTGCGTAGCGGTTGAAGTGGCTCCAGGTAGCCTTCGCAGTCGCGCCAGAAGAATCATCGAACTGGATCGCCTGATCGTCGAAGTCGGCTATAGATTCACGCTGCAGGCTCGGATCGCGTGCGTAGGTACGATCGACCGAGCGCGAATAAATGAAGCGCAGCAGACCAAGGAGAGCGAAAACCACAACTGCCGGGAGAAGGCTCAATCCAAGGGTGTGATCTTCAGGAGTGCCCGGGACTCGGCTGAACTGATACAGCAAGATAGTGATAGTTGCGGCGACAAGCAACGCAATCGCAGTCCAGCGCAGCACTCTTCTCATCGGGGATCGGACCAGCTGGCACATCAACTTATGCGCTTCTCGATAGTCCTCCAGACTGATTCTGTAGCGCACCTGCAAGGCGGGAGTCTAGCATGGGGTGTTTGGGCAGAGGGATCGACTTTCTAATGGTCAACGACACGAAACTGCTCTACACCGCTGACGACCTCGCGAAATTTTCGCCGGAGTTTGAGATTGGGTTTCCGGGGGAGTTTCCGTACACGCGCGGGACTCAGCCGACGATGTATCGGGGACGGCTGTGGACGATGCGGCAGTACGCCGGCATGGGGGATGCGGAGGAGAGCAACCGGCGGTACAAGTTTCTTCTGGAGCAGGGCACGGCGGGGCTGTCGGTGGCGTTCGATCTGCCGACGCAGATTGGGTACGACTCGGACTCGCCGTACGCGCTGGGTGAAGTGGGTAAGGTCGGCGTTGCGATCGACTCGATTGAGGACATGGAGCGGCTGTTCGACGGAATTCCGCTGGAGCGCATCTCGACGTCGATGACGATCAACGCGACGGCGAGCATTCTGCTGGCACTGTATGTGGCCGTCGCGCGGAGGACGGGCGCCGATGTGCGGAAGCTGTCGGGGACGATCCAGAACGACATTCTGAAGGAGTACATCGCGCGCGGAACGTATATCTATCCGGTGCGCCATGCGATGCGGATCGTGACGGACGTGTTCGCGTGGGCGGGCGAGAACGTGCCGGAGTGGAATACGATTTCGATCTCGGGCTATCACATGCGCGAGGCAGGATCGACGGCGGCGCAGGAAGTGGCGTTTACGCTGGCGAACGGCATGACGTACGTGCAGGCGGCGATGGATGGGGGCCTGGATGTGGACCGGTTCGCGCCGCGGCTCTCGTTCTTTTTCAATGCGCATAACAATTTTCTGGAGGAGATCGCGAAATTTCGGGCGGCACGGCGCATCTGGGCGGGGATCATGCGGGAGAAGTTTGGCGCGAAGAATCCGCGCTCGTGGATGCTGCGCTTCCACACGCAGACGGCGGGGTCGACGCTGACGGCGCAGCAGCCGGAGAACAATATTGTCCGGACCGCGGTGCAGGCGCTTGCCGCCGTGCTGGGCGGGACGCAGTCGCTGCATACGAACGGCTACGACGAGGCGCTGGCGCTGCCGACGGAGGAGGCCGCGGGGATCGCGCTGCGCACGCAGCAGATCATCGCGTGCGAATCGGGCGTGCCGAACACGATCGACCCTGTGGCGGGCTCGTATGCCATCGAGTCGCTGACGAACCAGATCGAGGCCGCGGTCCAGAGTTACTTCGAACGCATCGACAAGCTGGGCGGGATGCTGGCCGCAATCGAGCGGGGATGGGTGCAGCAGGAGATTCAGAACGCGGCGTACGAATACCAGCGCGCGGTCGATACGGGCGAGGCGACGGTGGTGGGCGTGAACCGGTTTACGGTCGAGAACGATCCGCCGATTCCAATCCTGCACATCGATGAGGCGCTGGAGCGGAAACAGGTGGAGCGCGTGCGGGCCTTGCGGACACGGCGCGATGTCGCGGCGTGGCAGGCTTCGCTGGATCGCATTCGGGAGCATGCGCGTTCCGGGGCTAATCTGATGCCGGCAATTCTCGAAGGGGTGGAGAGGTATGCGACGGTGGGCGAGATCGCGTCGACGCTGCGCGAGGTCTTTGGAGAGTACCGGGAGACGGTGGTGGTGTGATCGTCAAGTCGCCGCCGACGAACCGGGCGCAGCGGAAACGAGTCGGCTGACACCGGATTTATTCACCGGTTTTGGTTGAAGCTGGGTCCTTTCAAAGCTGCTGTTCTTGCACGATGTTGGTTCCGAAACGGGAAGGGGTGTTACTTTCGGCTGCCTTGCCGGGTGAAATCGTTTGACGATCGGATGGCGGGAGTATCTGCTTCTTGCTGTGGGGTGAACCTGGCGCGGCCAATATTTGGGGCGGCGTCCGTCATTTGGGTTGCGTTGGTTTTTTCAGGTGTCGCAGTGCGGTGAAGGATGCTCTCCGCGTTCAAGACGGCGATGATCGGTCCAAAATGGGCAGGAGAGGTTACTATCAGCTGCCGTCGAGGATGAAATCGTTTGACGACCGCACAGCGAGAGAGTCCGCTACTTGCTGTGGAGTGAATCTGACGCTTCATGACTTTGCGACGGTCCGGTCGTTTGGGGCGGGGTTTATTTTTGCAAGACCCTGTTCTATCGGTTCTATGGTTGCTATTCGTGAGATCCCTTCTCTGCAGGCTCAGATGGCACGGTTCAAGTTCCAGCCTTTTCAGGCAAGAACTTGAACTGCGGCGATAATCCTGGCGGGTGCCCTGCGCGCGGTTGCATTAGTTTTGGCGTTGTGCGGCACAGGGGTGACAGTCGTGGCTCTTTCCAGCAACCAATTCTTTCGCAAGTTTGCGAGTCGGAGCCGCCTGAAGGCGGCTTACTGTTTTGCAAAGCATTTTCAAAACGGCACACGGAACGGTACTTTCGGCTGAGGCGCAGGCTGAAAATGTTTGACGGTCGGACGGCAGGAGTATGTACTTCTTGCTGTGGGGTGAACCTGGCGCGGCC
>PMAM01000012.1 GCA_003152595.1 Acidobacterium sp. | reverse complement strand
CCTCGGAACGCCGTCCGCTTCAACCACTCGATCAAACTCTCTCCTGTGAAGCAGCGTGTATGTGGCGCGGCCTAAAGGCAGGGCGCTCAGGGGGAGTGTCAGCGCTCGAAGCTTACATCTTGTACTTCCCTAAATCCTCGTCGCCGAGGTTCTCCAGCCATTTCCGTACGTCCTGCTCGGTGGGCTGGGTTTCGGCGGCGGTGGGCAGCACTTTCGCCGCATGCAGCACTTCTTCGGCGACGAAGATGGGACAGTCGGAGCGGAGAGCCAGAGCCAGCGCGTCCGAGGGCCGCGCGTCGATCGCAACCACTTCGCCGTTCTGTTCCATCCAGATCACCGCGTAGAACGTATCGCCGCGCAGCTCCGAGACCACCACGCGCTGTACCTGCGCGTTCAGCCCCATGACGACGTTCTTCAGCAGATCATGGGTCAGGGGCCGCGCTGTGGTGGCCTTCTCCACTTCCATCTGGATGGCGTTCGCCTCGTAGAGGCCCACCCAGATCGGCAGCACCGCCTCGCTCTTTGGGTCTTTCAGGATCACGACCGGCATGTTCGTCGACGGATCGACCATCAGTCCCCGGATTTTCATTTCCACTTCCATCGTGTCCCTCGCTCTACTGAAGCTGAACTGCCTCCCCGACAAGACTATTCGGAAATGCTCTGGTCACGCGCACGGGCAGATAGACGCCGGGCGCGGGCGCGATCGGCTGCGTGGTCGTGAAGTTCAGCGTCTTGTTCTGCGACGTGCGCCCGACGATCTGCCCGCGCTGCGGATTGACCCCCTCGACCATTGTTTCCAGAATTTGCCCGACGTGCTTCTCGTAGTTTGCCCGCTGGATCTCGCGCTGGCGATCGAGCAACACCTGCAGGCGCTTCGACTTTTCCTCGTCGGGAATCGAATCGGGCATGGACAGTGACGGCGTATTGGGCCGCGGCGAGTATTTGAAGGCAAAAACACCGTCGTATTGGACTTGATCGAGCAGCATCAGCGTCTCTTCGAAGTCCGTAACGGTCTCGCCTGGGAATCCCGCGATGATGTCGGTGGTCATGCTGATCGTCCGCTTCGCGCTCTTGATCCATGCGATGCGTTCCAGGTATTGCTCGCGCGTATATTCGCGCGCCATTAAGCGCAATACCTTCGATGAGCCGCTCTGCACCGGCAGATGCACGTGATCGCACAGCGAGGGCACGGCGTCGATGGCCTCAACGATGTCCCGCGTAAAGTCTCTCGGATGGGAGGTTGTGAAGCGCACGCGGCGGATGCCGGGGACCTCGCCCACGGCAGCGAGCAGCTCTGCGAAGGTCCGCTTACCGTCCGGGTCGCGGTATGAGTTCACGTTCTGCCCCAGCAGTTGAATCTCTGTGAAGCCCGCATCCGCCATGCGGCGCGCCTCGGTGAGTACCGAGTCAGACTTGCGGCTGCGCTCCTTGCCGCGGGTGTAGGGGACCACACAGTAGGCGCAGAACTTGTCACAGCCCTCGATAATGGTGATGTATCCGCGATGGGGATTCGACCGCGCGGTGAACTCGGTCTCGAAGGTCTCGTCGGTCTGGCGGTCGTCGAGGCCGGTGACGCGTGTGGCGCCCTGTTCGATCTGCACCAACATCTCGGGGAGCCGCCGGTACGAGGCCGATCCGGACACGAGCGAGACATACGGCGCGCGCTCGAAGATGCGCTCGCCTTCCTGCTGCGCGACGCAGCCCAGCACGCCGAAGCGCTTGCCCTGCTTGTAGAGCGCCTTGTAATCGTTGAGGCGGTGGAAGACCTTTTGCTCGGCTTTATCGCGGATGGAGCAGGTGTTGTAGAGGATCAGGTCGGCGGCTTCCTCCGTCTCCACCTGGGTGTAGCCCTGCTGCTCGAGCGTGCCGATGACCTTTTCCGAGTCATGCACGTTCATCTGGCAGCCAAAGGTCTCCAGATAGAAGGTTTTCTGCCCCGCCATTCTCCGAGTATAACGGAGGGAGTGACGCACTCGACGGACCCATTGGCGTCATATGACCAGGATGACCAACGGCACGGCGAGCGACCGCGAACGCTGGAACGCAAAATTCCTGGCGGGCGAGGGGCAATCCCTTGAACCCGATCCATTTGTTATAGAGGTCTGTGCTCGCCTGGCACCGGGACGCGCTCTGGATCTGGCCGGGGGCGCGGGACGGCATGCCCTGTGGCTCGCCCGGCATGGCTGGGATGCTACTCTCGCCGACCTCTCCGACGAAGGACTGGCCATTGCCGGCAAGCGCGCCGAAGAGGCTCGGTTTGTGCTGCAGCTTCGACGCGAACCCGCCGAAGAATCGCTGGCGTGGGCGGCCGCGAAAGCACCTTTTGATCTGATCGTCGTTGTCTGGTGTTTGCTGCGCGAGCAGTTCCCTGTTCTGCCTTCGGCTCTCGCTCCGGGCGGGACGCTGCTTTACAAGACCCGCACGTCGGATCACCTGCGTTACACCGAAGGACATTCGTTGCGCACAGCCCTGCAACCGGGAGAGCTGCGCATGGCATTTCCTGCGTTGAAAACGATCCTCTACCGGGAGGCGAACGGCGTGGCGGAATTGGTCGCGCGATCCGGGACAGGGTTGGGATAGCGGACGATCCGTGGCCCCGGGCCGCTTGCAAATCGCAGGACGGCGACCCATTGGCCTTTGCGCGATTCGCCCCAGACCACCTGGCCGCCAAGCAGGCGCACGATCGTGCCCGGCGACAGGTCGTGATGAAAATCGAAGTACCTTGTGTCGAACGGCTCGTTCCAGCGGCGCAACTCAAGCCACAGGTGCGGCGGATCGTATTTCGTGGAGAAGAGCAGCGCGGCGGTCCAGGTCTGCGGCTCGCCGGCTGCCTTCTGGATTTCGGGCGCGGAGAAGTTGGCAATTGTCACTACTGGCATTGGTTTCGTGACGTATCCCAGCTCCGGCTTGCTCAACTCATCGCTCGCCGGCCATGCGGTCAGGACGGTCGCGCCTGGCCAATGCGTCACAATTTCGCCGATTGCTGCCTGATGCAGGCGGATCACCGTGGCGTATTCGAGGTTGTCCTCCGGAGCGAACCGGTAGGGCGGATTGATGAACAGGCCAACAACGAACGCCGCCGCGCTAAGTGCCACCAGCGAGGACCACTCCCGCAAACGGCGGCGGAAGGTGTTGACGCACAGCAGCAGCACCAGGGGGTAGAGCGGCAGCAGATAGCGTGTGAGCAGCGCACCGCCGAGGACGGAGAAGAGCAGCACGTTGGCGACGATCGTCACGTAGAAAACCGCCTGGTGCTGCGCTGATATTCGTGCCCGTGACGGTGACAAATCGGCGTGCTCTGCTCTGTCCTCTTTCACCGGGGGCAAAAGCAGACATCCGAGAGCGGCGAGCACCGGCACAAAAAGATTCATGTGCAGCGTGACGTGCATGGTGCGATGCGCGAGCGCCAGCAGTACGCGCAGGGGGGTGAGGGTCGCAGTAGCGTTGTAGCGCACGTATTCGGGATTGCCGAAGACGAACCCGGTCTTATGCCAGTGATAGAGATACCAGCCGGCCAGAGGGATCGCCGGTACGACGAGCGCCAGGACGTTTCTGATTCGCACTCGGCGAGGCTGTCGAACGCGCCAGCTCTCCCAGAGAGCTAAAGCCACCGGCGTGACGATGGCGGTTTCCTTCGAGAGCGCGGCGAGCGCAAAGCAAAGGGCTGCGGGCCAGATTCTTTCTTCGAGCCAGAAGGCCAGGGCCCACAGTGTTCCCGCCGCAGCAAACATGTCCGCATGCGCCAGCGAACTTTGCGCGAAAAAGACGGGATAGATCGCAGTGAGAACCACCGTAGCCCGCGCGACGGACTGCTTCCCTGTCACGGTCACCGCCAGGCGCCAGACGGCCGTCAGCGCCAATGCGGCCATGGCGCACATTGCGGTTCGCGTCACCCAGGGGGCGAAGGTGAAAAGCTTCCACCAGGCTGCGAGGATCAGCGACGGCAACGGCGGATGCGCGTTGGACAACGCGGAGAACGGTATCAGCGAGCCGGAACGGAAGAAGTCCCACGCCGCGGGGATGTAGTAGCCCGCCTCGTCCCAGTAATAAGGAAGCCGCAGGAGCGGCGCATGTGCGGCCAGAACTGCGGCGAAGAGGGTGGGCAGGACGATCCACCAGGGAACGGCACGACCGGCCCCGCTCACTATCCTGGACCTCAGTGAACCGGCCCCTTCGGCGGTTGCGGCTCCAGCACGAGTGTCCCGAAGGTTTGCTCGTACTGCGCCAGGTTCTGGCCGAGGATGTTCCATAACGCCTTCGCCTGTTGCGGGCTCAGGTACACGCCGAGGGTGTTGTTCACGTTCACCTGCTCGGGCGTTTCCTGGTGCACGAGGCCGAAGACGAGCAGAAAATCCCACACGCTCACGCGCACCTGGACGCTGTTGGAGTAAATCTCGCGATAGTCTTCGGTCTGGGTGAGCTGGATTTTTGGTTGCGATGGATTCATAGACCCCACCAGACTACCGCACCGTCTGAGGGAGGGTCCTTCGACTCCCCGTTCGACTCGCTGCCCTCGCTCAGGGTCGCTCAGGATTTCGGCTGCGGCTGGGCGCCCGCAAGACGCCTCAAGCTACAATAATGCTGGCGTCGGTGTCGCAAACCCGTGCGAAAGTGGCGGAATTGGCAGACGCACCAGACTTAGGATGTGATTTTCGGCTTTCTGGCAAGTTCCACCGATTCAGTCACTTGTCTTATAAATAGCCTACCGTCAACAGCTTAGGCGTCGCATCAAGGTTGCACAGAGTAGACAAGAATAGTCAGAAAGTCCCAGCACAACTGACACCAGAACTGACACCATAACCAAACTGGTAATTATCCCCTCAAAACAAGGTCAGTCGAATAAGGTTGCCGGTTTCGTCCCGCCATTGTCCGGCGCTCATATCTGAACTGTGGCGCCTTCATGGGCGTCAACGCCGCCGCATTCGCCCGCATCGTTCCAAACCGCATCATCCATGCCCAGGCCAACGAACCAGCGAAACAGCAGGTTGTAGTCGATCTGCTCGACCAGAAGTCGCTCCGAACGCACCGAGTAGAGCACCTGCAACAGAAGCGCCCGCAGAATGTACTCCGGCGCGATCGACGGGCCGCCCCGAGTCCGCATACAACGCATCGAACTCCGCGCTCAGCGACCGCAACACCGTGTCGGTCAGCTTGCGAACCGCACGCAGCTGACAAAACCGAACAACAAAAAACCAAAAACCAAAAAACAACTTGACACCACCAGTCACTTGTGACAGGATCTGCACGCTTGCTTGAAGCGTGCACGTGCACGGTCCTCTCAAAGAACCGAGTAGCAGGAGCGGTAATGACGGTGGCAACGCCCGAAATTGAACCCGTGTCTACCTTGGCCCGTGAATCTGCAGGCACCAGGAACAGTGAGAACAATAGCGCGACCGTCGCCATTAAATTCGGCCACTGAAAGTTCCGGCTGTTAACTCCGTACCAAGGGTGCAGGACAAAGACTTAGTACTTGAGGAGGACGTCCCGATGAAAATCAAGAAAGCAATGCGGGTCTACATCTGCATGACAGTCTTCGCGATTTACTCGCCACTAGCACTCCTTTCTCAGGCGGGAAACGCTGATGTGACCGGTGTGATCACGGACCCGACGAGTGCGGTTATTACTGGAGCACAAATTACCGCGCAAAACACGGAAACCGGGCTCGCCGAAACGGCAGAGACAAACTCCGCTGGCATCTACCGACTCCCCTCCCTACCGCCGGGGGCATACCGAATAACGGTGCAGCATGCGGGATTCAAGAGCCAGGTTGAAAGTATCAGTCTAACCGTAGGTCAGAGTGCCTCACTGAATATCCAACTGCAGGTGGGAAGCAACACCCAGACCGTAACCGTGAACGCACAGGAATACCTTCTTAACACGACTACGGCCGAAATAAGCAACGTTGTCTCTTCCACGGACGTCCGTGCCCTACCTCTTAATGGTCGAGATCCCGCAAGCCTGATTCTGCTCTCCCCGGGAACGGTGAACCTCGCAAGTGTAGGGGG
This sequence comes from Acidobacterium sp., assembly GCA_003152595.1. Lineage (GTDB taxonomy): Bacteria > Acidobacteriota > Terriglobia > Terriglobales > Acidobacteriaceae > Palsa-343. The sequence goes on along the minus strand of PMAM01000012.1, from coordinate 2,790 downwards.
GGCCTCATATGTGTGGGTAGGGAGTAACTCCTTTTCTAATGAAGAAGGCGTTTCCGCAAACGGTGGACAGCAGGGCAGCACCTTTGCCCTACTCGATGGCGTCCAGAACATGGATACGTACATGGGTGTCACTGCGCCATTTCCGAATCCCGATGCAACTCAGGAGTTCCGTACCGTAACCAGTAACTTTGGGTCAGAATATGGTGGCTCGCCCAACGCCATTATCCTTGTCACAACGAAATCGGGTACAAATGAATTTCATGGAGGAGCCTTCGAGTTTCTCAGAAACGGAGATTTCAACGCTAGTAACTGGTTCAGCGGTGTCGTGGACACGCTGAAGCGCAATCAGTTTGGCGGCTTTCTCGGTGGGCCCATACTGAAAAATAAGCTGTTCATCTTCGGCAATTATCAAGGTACCTACGAGGCTACAACTGCTGGCACAGTCGTCGCGTTCACGCCAACTGCGGCGATGCTCTCCGGCGACTTTAGCGCTGTTCCATTTACACTTAACGCGCCCTTTGCTACCGTGAACGGCAAACCTAATCAAGTAAGCCCGAGTCTGCTCAGTTCGGCTGCAGTTCAGATTGCGAAAACTGCGCTTCCGCTGGGTCAAGATCCCGCGACAGGACAGGTGACGTTCAGCGGCGGATCCGATCACGACGCATACAATGAAGGTACTGGACGCTTAGATTACCTTATATCTCCGACGATGCGAATGTTTGCACGCAGCTATATACTAAATTACAACAACGCCGGAGAAACGGTACCCGGCAACATACTGGCGGCTACAACCGAATCTCAGCTTCCGGCGCATGGACGATATTACAACGAGGTTATTGGTTCCACCTGGCTGCCAACACCTTCGATCGCTAATGTGATTAGGGCTGCCTGGATTGGCTATGGGTACAACAGCGGCGGTCCAGTTTACACTAATACGGGACAGCAATTTTGCTTCTCGAAGTACATTGACGTTACTGAACCGAACTGCTATATGGAGAGGTTCAGTGTAAACAACGGTTTTAACACAACCTATTCGGAGCCGAACGGCAATGGCGAAACGACGTGGTGGCTATCGGACGACCTAACCAAGAGCGCGGGTCCCCGCAACGTACTCACGGCTGGCTTCAACCTGCAACACCAAAAAGACAATGTTACAACGGATTACCCGGTGAACCCGCTAATCAACTTCGATGGATCTGTAACAGGGATGGGATTGGCAGATTACCTCCTGGGAGATATGTCAAGCTTCTCACAGGGGGCGTTTGAAAATTCCCCTGTCGCGGGTTGGCAAATAGCAGCCTATGCGCAGGACCAATGGAAAGGTAAGGATAATCTGACCATTACAGCGGGATTACGATGGGACCCCGATATTGCCGAGAAGTATCTCGTCCCTGCCGGAAATTTTATCGCCGGCGAACAGAGTCAGGTTTACCCAAACGCGCCGACTGGTCTCGTGGTCCCGGGCGATCCTGGTGTCAACGATGCCCTGCGGCCTTCCGGCTATAACTACATTGAGCCCAGACTCGGCGTGGCGTGGGCGCCGGGCGAAGGGAAAACTGTGTATCGCGCCGGGTTCGGCATTTATCGAGCAATTATAATGAATTCAATATTTAATGAGGCCGTTGGTGTGCCTCCGTTCAGTCCATTCTATACGCTAAACGCCGTATCAGGCGCACCTCTTTCTTTCCAGAATCCCTGGGCAAGTTTTAGCACCACGGGAGGGGTCACCCCGTTCCCGACCGCCCAGTCTTTTATTCAGAATGCGAATATTCCGGCAAGTCAGGCGGTGTTTCTGACGCCAATATCCATATGGGATAGCTTCAGTCCTCAATATCGCATGCCACAGACCCAAAACTGGACCGCATCAATTGAACGCCAGCTCACAAGGACCATGGCACTCCATGTCGCTTACGTGGGAAGTGAATCCTTCCACCAGACGGTGGCCGTGGATCTAAATCCGGGCATTTATGCAGACGGTGGAGCTCGAACGCGCTTCCCGGATTTCTCTACAATTTTTCAGAACGTGTCCTGGGGAACTGCCAGCTACAATTCCCTGCAGGTCAGGCTGCTGCAGCAGTCGTGGCATGGCTTGATGGCCCAGGAAAGCTTAACGTGGTCGAAAGTACTGGATTTACAGGCAAGCAGCAACCTTTCATTTTTCTCTGAAGGCCTTCCTAACCCGTTCAACATCCCATTTAATCACGGTATCGCCTTAATGAATATACCGTTTAACTCTGTCCTTGCCTTCGTCTATCAAGCTCCTTTGTTACAGGGGCACAACGATCTCCTGCGGCAAACGGTCGGTGGTTGGGAGGTGAGTGGGATAACGACCTTTATGTCGGGGTTTCCCTTTGGGATCGCTGGTGGAGACGGAAATAACAATTCTGAATCCCAGCAATATCAGGACCGAGGCGACGTTGTCCCAGGCCAGCCTTGGGACGTGCATCAGGGTAGTAAATCGCGCTGGCTTGCGCACTATTTTAACCCTCAGGCATTTACAGTTAATCCCCCGGGAACGTTCGGTGATACTGGCGACAACTTCCTCGAGGGCCCGGGAATGGATACCACCGACATGGCGATAATAAAGAACTGGCAACTCAAGGAAACATCTCAGCTCGAGTTCCGAGCAGAGGCGTTCAACGCCTTTAATCATCCCAATTTCGGCTTGCCGGATAACGATCCATCCACGAGTAATGTTGGACAAATAACAAACATTGGGCCAATTCCACCACGAGTCCTGCAGCTGGCTCTGAAGCTCACCTTTTGATGGAAGATGTGCGGAGACCTAGT
>PMAM01000151.1 GCA_003152595.1 Acidobacterium sp. | reverse complement strand
GCATCAAGTCCGTCGAGCCCATTCGCTGGACCACCCGCGCCCAGCGCGAAGAACTCCTCCGCGCCGCCCACTACAACATGTTCCTCCTCCCCGCCGACGACGTCCTCATCGACCTGCTCACCGACTCCGGCACCGGCGCCATGTCCACCCACCAGTGGGCTGCCATTATGGAAGGCGACGAGAGCTACGCTGGCAGCCGCTCCTTCGACCGCTTCCGCAACTCCATCCAGGACATCTTCGGCTACAAGCACGTCATCCCTACGCACCAGGGCCGCGCCGCCGAGCGGATTCTGTTTGGAGTGGCCAGCCACAAAGGCGCCGTCATCCCCAACAACACTCACTTCGACACCACCCGTGCCAACGTCGAATTTACCGGCGCCGAGGCCGTCGACCTGCTCACCGCCGAAGGCCGCCAGCCCTCCGTCGCCGCGCCCTTCAAGGGCAACATGGACGTCGCCGCCCTCGAAGCCCTCATCGCCAAAGTCGGCCGCGACCGCATTCCATTAGTGATGCTGACGGTTACAAATAACTCCGGGGGCGGCCAGCCCGTCTCCATGGAAAACGTCCGAGCCGTCAGCGCCGTCTGCCGCAGCCACGGCATCCCGCTCTACTTCGACGCCTGCCGCTTCGCCGAAAATGCCTGGTTTATCAAGCTGCGCGAGCCCGGCTACGCCGACAAAACCCCCAAACAAATCGCCCAGGAAATGTTCAGCTACGGTGACGGCTGCACCATGTCCGCCAAGAAAGACGGCATGGCCAACATCGGCGGCTTCCTCTGTACCAACGACGACAAGCTCGCCCAACAGGAAAAAGACCTGCTCATCCTGACGGAAGGGTATCCCACCTACGGCGGCCTCGCCGGACGCGACCTCGAAGCCATCGCCGTCGGCCTCCAGGAGGCCCTCCACGAGGACTACCTCCGCTACCGCATCGCCTCCACCGCCTATCTCGGCAACCACATCGCCGCCGAAGGCGTCCCCATCGTGCAGCCGCCGGGCGGCCACGCCATCTATCTCGACGCGCGCGCCTTCCTCCCCCAGATTCCGCAGGAACAGTTCCCCGGCGTAGCCCTCGCCGCCGAACTTTACCTCGAAGGCGGCGTGCGCTCGGTCGAAATCGGCACGCTCATGTTCGCCGCCGCCGCGCAAATGGACCTCGTCCGTCTCGCCATCCCCCGCCGCGTCTACACGCAGAGCCACATCGACTACTTAGTCGAAGTCATCCTCGAAGTCTGGAGCCACCGCGAGAACATCCGCGGCCTGCGGCTCTCTTACGAGGCGCCGTTTCTGCGGCACTTCACTGCGCATCTGGAACCGGTAGAGTAACCTCGAGAAAATCATGAGTGAGACCATTAACCGAAAAGAAAAACGCGAGCAGCTTCGCAAGGATGCGTTAGCCGCCTGGAATCACTATCAGGCGACCGGGCTCCACGTCACAGCCGCTGAGGCAGACGCGTGGCTGGCAAAGCTCGAATCGGGCAAATGCGCGCCCCCGCCTGAACCTCATGCCTAAGTCTCGAAGTCCTTACGGCATGTTGCTGATCTTTCTGGCGGTGCTGTTCCTCCCCTCGACGGCCCGCGCTGACGCAGGAATTCCCATGTTGCCGATTGCGTACCCGCTGGTGCTTTTATTCCTGGTGCACAACGCTGCCAACGCCACAAGCCGGTGCATGATCGACCATCGTAGCGCGTAAACAGCGGCGAGCTTGCGGATCCCGCCCCACCCCTGAAGTTCCGGAGAGTCTCAGCCGATACCCATGATAAGGACCTGGCAGCGCCCTGAGTGGGCCGTCAGGCTCCGCCGAGGGATCTGGGCATGAGGATGTCGAAATGCGCCTCGAGCGCTGCTGCGTGGGCAATCGTGTTGTGCGGATCGCTGATCGGGCCCGCTGTGGGTGTCGCACAGCTGTCTTCCGGCTCCGACCTGTTCGCCCTGAGCCTGGAACAGTTGTCGCGGGTCGAGGTTAGTTCGGTCTCCAGGCACGATCAGCCGTTGTTCGACACGCCGGCGGCAGTGTTTGTGATCACGCGGGACGACATTCGCCGCTCCGGCGCCACCAGCATTCCCGAATTGCTGCGCATGGTGCCGGGCGTCGAGGTGGCACAGATCGACGCCAACAAATGGGCGGTGAGTGCCCGCGGCTTCAACAACCGCTTCGCTAACAAAATGCTGGTCATGATCGACAACCGCACCGTCTATAACCAGCTCTACTCAGGAGTTTTCTGGGACACGGCCGATGTTCTGCTCGAAGATGTGGAGCGCATCGAAGTTGTGCGCGGGCCCGGCGCAACACTCTGGGGCGCCAACGCCGTCAACGGCGTTATCAACATCGTGACCCGCAAGGCCGGAGACACTCATGGAGCCATGGTGCTGGCCGAGGCGGGCCGCGTCGATCAGGAAGGGGCGGTGCGCTATGGAGGGCACTGGGGACCGTCCGCCGATTATCGGATCTACACCAAATACCTTCATCGCAGCCCTCTCCTCGCCCAGGATGGCTCATCCAGCGAGGACTGGGGCAGTTCGGAGCGAGCCGGGGCCCGGCTCGACTGGAGAGAATCGGCCCGGGATCTCCTCACCTTCCAGGGCGACCTGTATCGCGACGCGGAACAGCAGCGAGTGGATTTCGATTACGCTTCGACCGCCTTCACCCTGAACCCTGTGAGAAACGCCGGCGGCTTTGCCGAGGCCCGGTGGGACAGGCAGCGGAGTCCATCGTCCGATATGACGGTGCAGGCGTATTACAGCGAAGACCGCCGATCGGAGATTTCGAATCTCGTGCACATGCGCAGCTTCGATCTGGATCTGCAGGATCACCGGCCCCTGGGCGGGCGCAACGATCTTGTCTGGGGAGCGGGCTATCGCCGGACATCGGACTCGACCGGCGGTTCACAGCCCATGTTCCTCCACCCAAACCATGTAGGCGAACTGTACAGCGCCTTTTTGCAGAATGAAATGACGCTGATGCCGGGCAAGCTGGTGCTGACAGCGGGCACCAAGCTGCTGTGGAACACGTATTCGCATTTTGAGTATCAGCCGAGCGCGCGGCTGCTTTGGAAACCGAGCCCCACACAGAGTCTCTGGGCGTCCGTCTCGCGCGCGGTACGCACGCCTTCGGATCTGGACCGCGACGATCGTCTGGAGTTCTCCGACGGCGTGGTCAACCATCTGCCTCTGGAAGTTCTTATCACCGGCAATCCCAGATTCGGGTCGGAAATTCTGCGCGCTTATGAGGGCGGATACCGGCAGCAGTTCAACAAGACCCTTTCGCTGGACGTAGCGGGATTCGTCAACCACTACTCGAGCCTAGGGGCCACGCTGAGCTCAGTTCCCCGCGTCGTGCGCGAGCCGGCTCCGACGCTTGTCGAGGCCTGCACCTACGTGAATGGATTGTCGTCGAACGCGCAGGGTGCCGAAGCCGCTGTTACCTGGACTCCGGTGGCGGCGCTGGAGGCCCAGGGGAGCTACACCTGGATGCAGAATCGCTTCGACAATCATGGAAACGCCGCGGAACTGCCTCTGAACAATGAGGACTGGACGACGCCGCGGAATAGTTTCGATGTGCGGGGGTTCTGGAGCCCGGCACCGCAGTGGAGTGTGGGGGCAATTCTTAACGGAAATTCGGCGGCGGCGGCCGCGCTGGGGACGGTGATCGCGAATCCGTCGGCGTACCCGATTCCGGGTCACACGCGACTGGACCTGCGTCTGGCCCGGAAGATCGGCGAAAACATGTCGCTGAGTGCCGGCGGAACGAACCTGCTGCAGCACGATCACATGGAATTCCACTCCGATTACGCGGTGCACTCGCAAATCCCCCGCAGCGCCTGGATTCGCCTCGCGTGGACGCACTGAAAATGCGAGGGGCAGGCCCCTTTGGGACCTGCCCCTCCAGCCAACTCCAAAGTTCTATTTCGCCGCCACCGGCTCCTTCGCCAGCGCCGCCGCCTGTTGCTTCAGCGCTGCAGCCTTGTCCGTGGCTTCCCACGTGAAGTCCGGCTCGTTCACGCGCCCGAAGTGCCCGTACGCCGCCGTCTTGCGATAAATCGGCCGCCGCAGGTTCAGGCTCTCGATGATCCCCTTCGGCGTCAGCTCGAAGTTCTTCCGCACCAGCTGCACCAGCTCGCTCTCATCCAGCGTGCTGGTGCCGAAGGTCTCCACCAGCACGCTCACCGGCTCGGCCACGCCGATCGCGTACGCCAGCTGCACCTCGCAGCGCTCCGCCAGACCGGCCGCAACGATGTTCTTCGCGATGTACCGCGCCACATACGCCGCCGAGCGGTCCACNNTACTTCGTGTTCTCGTCCAGCAGTTCCGCCGGCAGCACGGCCTGGATCACGTGCTTCAGAATGTCCGCGCGCAGCTCTTCATTCGCCACCGTCTCGGCGTGCTGCGTCGAAATCACCACCGCGTCGATGCGCACCGGCTTGTGGTTCGCGTCGTACTCCACCGTCACCTGGCTCTTGCCGTCGGGCCGCAGATAGGGCAGCTTGCCGTTCTTGCGAACCTCCGAGAGCCGCCGCGTCAGCTTGTGCGCGAGCGAGATCGGGGTCGGCATCAGCTCCGGCGTCTCGTTGGTCGCGTAGCCGAACATCATGCCCTGGTCGCCGGCCCCGCCGGTGTCCACGCCCATGGCAATGTCGCCCGACTGTTTGTTGATCGTGGAGATCACCGCGCAGGTGTTCGAATCGAAACCATACACGGCGTTGTCATACCCAATCGCGGTCACCACGCCACGCACCAGCGCCTGAAAATCGACGTACGCGCGCGTCGTGATTTCGCCGGCGATCACCACCAGCCCGGTCGCGGTCAGCGTCTCGCACGCCACACGGCTGTACGGATCCTGCTCGAGGCAGGCGTCAAGAATAGCGTCGGAAACCTGGTCGGCGATCTTATCGGGATGACCTTCGGTCACGGATTCCGAGGTAAAGAGAAAGCGTTCAGCTGCGGACAATGAATTTCCTCCAGAGGGGATGCGGATCTCCAGCCTCGCGAGCGGGCGGAACCCGGCAGGATAGCTCTTTTATGGTACTAGCCCGTCGAGCCCCCGGGCAAAGCCTTGCAGCGGACTGCGCAAATCCAGCACGCAACCGGCGATAAGCGCAGGGAACAGGACTTCGGTGGCCTGTCATCTGCCCCGGAACTAACTAAACTCTAATCCCTAATCGCTAAACTCTGCCTACTGCGGCTTCTTCGGATCCGCAGGAGTCTGCGACGGCTGCGCCTGCCCAGCTGCCGGCCCCTTCTCCGGACTCCCCGTGATGTCCTGGCCCTGGTAGATGACGCGAATACTGGTGTGGAACTCGTGGTAGTTGGTGTACTTCAGCGTCTCGCGCAGATGCACGTTGTCGCTCAGATAGCCGTGCCCGGCCGAGAAGTGCAGGACTCCATCCCCATGCGTGTAGACCGGGAACCGGTACTTGCCATCCACCAACTGCCGATACGTGACAAACGGCGTCGACAAATCCTCGTGCCCAGGCCGCGTATCGTCCGGAACATTCTTCCCGTTGGTCACGACGATCTGGTGATCCTTCCGGTCCACCCAGATGCGCCCCTGAAAGTACCGCTTCTTCTTCTCGATCACCTTCGGCTTTACGTCGAAAACCCACGTGTCGATCTCGTCGATCTTCTGCTTGCCCACATACGTGATGTCGTACTGCGGCGCATCTTCGCTCGTCAGCACGAAGGGCAGCCGCTCCTCGATATCCTGGAAGTCCGCAGGCGACATCATCACCCGCGTCAGCGAGCTCTCCGGCGCGTCCAGCACCCGCTCGGTGCGATGCGCATCCGCGTCGAACGCAATGTCCACCACCTGGTAGTACTGGCCGTCAGGCTTGTCGTCGTCGTCGAGCGTCTGCACCTGCACGCTCCGCGTCCAGGTGTAGTTGTCCAGCGCATGGCGGAAGACCGCTTCCTTCGCCGTGAACTCGGTGATGATCTGCTGCACGGGAATCGCGGGCGGCGTCGGATCGAGCGGCCCGAAACCTTCGTCCAGCGGCATCGACGTGTACGAAACCTGCCCGTGCAGCGCCGGCAAAGCCAGCGCGAAGGCGGCCAACAAACTCACAACCGAACTGCGTCTGAGAACAAAACCCACACCCAACTCCTGCGTCGTGCTTCTTAAGGATAGACGCACAACCGCCCGGTTCGGGGCGCTTTGGCCCGCCCTCAACCATTCCCGCCCGAGCCTCCCTGCCATACCTGTCCCAAAACGGCGCTCGTTCCCGCCATTAACCAAAAGGGTGACCTCGGATAGGGGCGTCTGCATCGAAGGGTGCATTTTCTTCAGTGTGGCCCGAAAATACACTCGGGAGACAGGGCCACTCTATGGATTTCTACCGGGCGCCGACGCTCATTCTGCTCTTTGTTCTCGTCGCCGTGTTCGGCGCCCTTTGGCTCCAGCGACGCACCTTGCCCCCGCTACGCATGCGCGCCGGCGAGGCCACCACCGCCCGCCACCGCCAGCTTCTCTGGCTGGTTGGCTGGATGTTCGCCGCCATCCAGCTGGAAATGGAAGTCTTCGGCCGCACCCAGGCCGGCATCTGGCTGGCCGTCTCCCGCGTCAGCATCCTCATGGCGGCCATCATGTTCCTCGGCTCGATGGCGCCTCAGTATTTCAGCCGCCGCTTCCACATCCTCTACGTGGTCGCGCTCGCCACGCCCCTCATGGCCTTCACCGTCCTGGTCTCCCTGGACCCGGCGCCCGGCCCCGCCATGCGGCTCATCCTGCTCCTCTGCGTCCTCGCCGGCATGCTGGTGGGCGTGCGCTGGAGCCTGGTGAAGCATTTGCTCCCGGTGTGGCTCAGCCTTTCCATGACGCTCCTCGTCTGCGGGTTCGGCGTCTGGCTCACCCTCCGGCAGCAGTACGACAGCGTTCTTGCCCTGGCCCAGAGCGGTCTCCTGCTCGTTACCGCGCTGCTCTTCGCCTCTGCCTTCCGCCGCGTCTCCGCCGGAGTCGTCTTCACCGTCGGTGGGCTGGTGGCATGGTCGCTCCCCGTCATGCTCACCCCCGTCATCGGCGCCGTCGAAGTTCCTGTCCTGCTGATGCGGATACTTAACCTGGTCAAAGTGGTCGCCGCCTTCGGCATGATCGTCCTCGTCCTCGAAGATGAGATCGCGTCCAACAAAGCCACCCAGCTCCGCGACCGCCGCGCCCGCCAGGAGATGGAGAAGTACACCGAAATCTTCCTCGAGGCCATGACCCTTGAGGAGAAAAACACGCAGTTCGACCAGATCTGCGAAGTCATCGCCGGCGCCAGCCGCTTCAGCAAAAGCGCCATTGTCGTCCGCAATCCCGATGGCCGCTTCCGCCTCGCCGGCAGCGCCGGTATCGACGGCGCCCTCGCCGCCGCCCTCGATGCCATGGCCCGCCGCACCAGCGGCGACAAAGTCCGCGACATCGGCCAAAAGCTCTACACCCGCGTCCTCGGCCACCTCGTCCTGCTCGACCTCACCACGCTCCTCGAGCCCGGCGACGAGCTCCTTCAGATGAACTTCCTCGCCGTGCACGCCATCGTCATTCGCGGGCGCGACCAGGAACTCCTCGGCACTCTCCTGCTTTCCGGCCTCCGCGAGCCCGATGAGCCTCTGCTCACCGAAGATGTTCTCCCTCTGGAACTGCTCGTCGCCCGCCTCGGCACCGCGCGCGAGCACCAGGTGCTGATCCGGCGCCTCCTCCAGACCGAGCGGCTGGCCGGCCTCGGACAGCTCGCCGGAGGCGTCGCCCATGAACTCAACAATCCGCTCACCGTCATCACCGGCTATGCCGAGCTGATGACCGACTCCGACGGCTCAACCCGCGATCAGGCCACCGTGATCCTGAACGAGGCACGCCGCATGAAGCAGATCATCGAAAGCCTCATCCGTTTCCGCAAAGCTACCCCCGGCATCCGCGCCCCGCTCACTCTCGAAACCCTGCTCCAGGACATCGGCCAGCTCCTGCGCCACGATCTCGAGGGCGCCCACATTGCTCTGCAGATGCGCGTCTCTCCCGGCTTGCCTCCCGTGAAAGCCGACGGCGATCAGATCCGTCAGGTCTTCCTCCAGATCGTGAAGAACGCCATCGGCTCCATGAACGATCTGCCGGAGGGCATCGAACGCGGCCTCATTATCGAAGCCTCGCCCGTTGGCAACGGCGTTCAGATCACCTTCACCGATACCGGCCCCGGCTTCGCCGAGCCCTCCCGCGCCTTCGACCCCTTCTACACCACGCGCCACCAGGGAGACGGTATCGGGCTCGGCCTCAGCATCTGCTATTCGATCATCCGCGAGCATGGCGGCCAGATCTCCGCCCTCAACGCGCTTCCCCGCGGAGCCGCCGTTGTCGTTCAGCTGCCCGCCTGCTCCCCGGAAACCGCACCCAGCCTGCTCGACGACCTCGACGCCGTCCCGGCATCGACCCCGTTCTCCCACGCACCCAACCGCGCGACGTAGCCACGCGTCGAGTGGCGCAGACGAGTGCCCTCGGTCGAGCGGCCCGGGTCGAGTGCCACTCCGGCAGGTTCCCGGCCAGGTTCACCCCACAGCAAGAAGCAAAAGCTTCTGCCGTGCAAACATCAAGCCAATTCGTTCTGCCTTCAGCCCGAAAGTACCGCGGCAGTCCCGTTTTGGAAAATGCTCCTGCGTTCCCGGTGCCAACGAGGACCTTTTTCGCCGGCCTGTGCCTCCCCTATTCTCGGCACATGCGCTTTCCTCAGCGCGGAGTCTCTGAGCCCCAGCCCCGCATGTACCATGATCCGTTGCCACCTCGAGGCCCACGATGCAATCACTCGCCTGCGCCGCCGCCGTCCTCCTCACCACGCTCAGTCTCAGCGGGCAAAACCCCGCATCCGAACCCGCCGCCGGCGCCAAGCGCCCCATGACCTTCGAAGACCTTCAGAAGATGCGCCGCCTCGATGATATCGACGTCTCGCGCGACGGCAAGTGGGTCCTCTTCACCGCCACCGACGTCGACCTCGCGAAGAACACCAAAACCCCGCACCTCTGGATCGTCCCCGTCAGCGGTGGTCAGGAACGACCCCTCACCGCCTCCTCCGCCGGTGAAAGCCGCGGCCGCTTCTCCCCCGACGGCAAACAGATCGCCTTCCTCACCGACCGCGGCCAGGGTCAGCAAATCTGGCTTGCCGCCTTCGACTCGACGGCAGGCACCATCGGTGACGCGCACCAACTCACGCACATCTCCACTGAAGCCGACAACGTCACCTGGGATCCGGACGGCCAGCACCTGCTCTTCACCTCAGCGGTCTACCCCGAATGCAGTGCTGGACCGTCGCCCGGTGTCGCGCCCTCCGCTTCCGACGAAGACGCCTGCGACAAACGTCGCGACGACGCAGAGAAGCAGTCGAAGGTCAAAGCGAAAATCTTCACAGCGCTCCTCTACCGCCACTGGAACCACTTCACCGGCGACAAGAGGAGCCACCTCTTCCTCGCCTCCGTGGACGACGGCTCGTTCCGCGACCTCAACCCCGGCGACACGCACGATATCCCGCCCTTTTCGCTGGGTGAACCGGATGGCTGGGACTTCTCCCCCGACGGCAAAGAACTGGCCTTCGAAGAGAAGAAAGTCGACGACCCCGCTCTCTCCACCAATGTCGACATCTTCACGCTGCGTCTTGATGATCCGAACGCGCAGCCGGTGAAAATCTCTACCAGCCCCGGCGGCGACTTCACTCCCCGCTACTCCCCGGGCGGCAAGTGGATCGCGTGGCGTTCTCAGGCCCGCGCAGGCTACGAGAGCGATCGCTTCCGCCTCGTCCTCTACGACCGGGTCACGAAACAGATCAAAGAACTGCTGCCCAACTTCGACCGCTGGATCGACGAAGAAGTCTGGAGTCCGGATTCGAAGACGGTCTATTTCACGGCCGGCATATCTGGCGAAGAGCTGATTTTCTCAGTCGCGCTTGCGGGAGAGCCACCTCTGCTGCATACCGCCTACAACGGCGAGTATGCGGATCTACACATCGCTTCCGATGGCGCGTATTTGGTCACCTCCAAGATGACCGTCGAGAACCCACCAGAAGTGGTGCGGATGGACACGAAACACCCCAGACCAATTACCGACTACTTCCAATTCCCGCATCGCCCTGGACATTTGTATCCGACGAAGATCGACTACGGTTTCGGGTTCTTTGATCAGGAGCAGTTGAGCCACCTAAATGCGGACCTGCTCAAGCAACTCGATCTCCCCAAGATGGACAATTTTTGGTTTGTGGGCGCAGCGAAGACTTACGTCCAGGGCTTCCTCATCCGCCCGCCCAACTTCGACGAGCACAAAAAGTACCCCGTGAAGTTCCTCATCCACGGCGGACCCCAGGGCGCCTGGGGCGACGCCTGGTCCTACCGCTGGAACCCTGAGCTGTTCGCCGCCAACGGCTACGTCGTGCTGATGATCAATCCCGGTGGTTCCACCGGCTACGGCCAGGCCTTCGTCGATCGCGTCAACGGCGACTGGGGCGGCCGCCCCTTCATCGACCTCATGCGCGGGCTCGACTACGCCGAAGTCCACTACCCCTTCATCGACAAATCCCGCGAGTGTGCCCTCGGCGCCAGCTACGGCGGCTACATGGCCAACTGGATCCTCGGCCATACCAACCGCTTCAAGTGCATCGTCTCCCACGACGGCATGTTCAACAGCGAGTCGGCCTGGGGCACCACCGAAGAACTCTGGTTCAACGAGTGGGAATTCAAGGGCACGCCCTGGTCGAACCGCGCGCTCTATCGCCGCTGGTCGCCCATGCTCGCCGAAACCCAGTTCAAAACACCCACGCTCGTCGTCCACAGCCAGCTCGACTACCGCCTCGACGTGTCGGAGGGCTATCAGCTCTTCGACACTCTCCAGCGCATGAAGATCCCCTCGAAGATGCTCTACTTCCCCGACGAGGGCCACTGGATCCTCAAGCCGCAGAACTCCCAGCTCTGGTACAAAACCGTCAACGACTGGGTCGACCAGTGGACGAAGCGATGAGGAGGCGCAGGCGTTGAGACTCCGGACCGCCAGCGCCGTCTACCGGGTTATGGATCGAACGCGTTGGCGGCGGAAATTCTGTTGCGTATCCATTCGCGCGGCAGCGTTGTCAGTCCTGGCTGCCGGAATCCCGATCACTACGATCCGCGCGCAGGCGCCACCGAGCCAAACCACCGCCGCCCGCCATACCCCACCTCCGTCCAGCGCCTTCGCCGGTGACCAGGCGTGCGCCTCCTGCCACGACCATGAAGCCCACACCTACGGGACCACTCCACACGCCATCGACTCCAGCCTTCCCACGGCCAAAACCGTTCTCGGCAACTTCACCACCGGCCAAAATGTCCTCGCCACGGCCAATCCCAACCTCATCTTCGCCATGGTCGCCGCCGACAACGGCTTCTATGAGAGCGCGGCCGATATCCACAACCCGCAGCACCCCATCGGCGAGGCAGCGCGGATCGACCTCGTCATCGGCTCCGGCCGCCGGGGCCAGACCTACCTCTACTGGAAGGGCGATCAGCTCTTCGAGCTCCCCGTGTCGTACTGGGCTTTCACCCATCAGTGGATCAACAGCCCCGGCTATGTCGACGGCAAGGTGGACTTCCTTCGCCCCATCGAAACGCGTTGCCTGGAGTGCCACGTCACGCGCTTCGATTCCGCTCCGCCTCCCGGAAACCGCTATGCGCGAGCCAGCCTGGTTCTCGGCATCGGTTGCGAACGGTGCCACGGTCCCGGACGCCTGCATGCCGAGCGTGAGCGCGGCAGCAATCCACCGCGCGCCGGCTCAACGGACATCGGCATTGTCAATCCCGCGCGCCTCTCGCGTGACCGCCAGCTCGATCTCTGCGCTTTATGCCACGCCGGGGCCGGCGAGCCGATCGCTCCCTCGCTGACTTTCCAGCCAGGCGACTCCCTCATGCAGTTCGTGAAGATCACCGCCCCGCCGGCCAACACTCCCATCGACGTTCACGGCAACCAGGTCGGCGCGCTCGAGGCCAGCAAGTGTTTTACCAGCGGCAAACTCACCTGCTCCACCTGCCACAACGTGCACCAGACCCAGGAGACCGCCGATGCCTTTTCCTCGCATTGCCTCCAGTGCCACGAGGTCCAGGCCTGCGGCCGCTACCGGCAACTCGGTCAAGCCATCCGCGGCCACTGCGTCGATTGCCACATGCCCATCGGACAATCGCAGGTGCTCACCGCGGCCGCGCAGGGCGAGACTTTCCACGCCCGGATGCGCACGCACCGCATCGCCATCTATCCCGACGCAGTTGCAGCGCAATAGACACGCTCGGCAAGGGAAAAGCACGGGTGGGGTTAACCTGTAATCAAAATGATCCAGCATGCCCTGTTCCCTGCTCCCTGCTCCCTGCTCCCTCGTGCCTCGCGCACGCGAGGCACCGCATGATCGCTCACCTCCGCGGACGCCTCTTCTCGAAACAACCCGGCCAGGCCATCGTCGAAGCCGCCGGCGTCGGCTACGACGTCACCATCTCCGTGCCCACCTTCACCGCGCTCCCCGGCGAAGGCGCCGAAGTCTCACTCTTCATCCACACCCACGTCCGCGAAGACGCGCTCGCCCTCTACGGCTTCATGGACCGCAATGAGAAGCGCCTCTTCGAGCGCCTCATCACCGTCTCCGGAGTCGGCCCGAAACTCGCTATCACCATCCTCAGCGGACTCAACCCCGAGCGCACTGTCGCCGCCATCCGCGCCCAGGACCACGCGACTCTCACGCTCATCCCCGGCGTCGGCAAAAAACTCGCCGAGCGCCTCGTCGTCGAGCTGAAGGAGAAACTCGAGGACCTCGCCGTCGCCCCGGTCGCGCAAAAGCAACTCGCCCCCGCCGCCGAAGACGTCCTCTCCGCGCTCGTCAACCTCGGATATCAGAGGCCCGCCGCGCAGAAGGCCATCGAGACCGCTATCGACAAGGACAAGGCTGCCAGCGGCAACTTCGACGAGCTTTTCCGCGCCGCGCTCAAGGTGATTCGCTAAGGATCACCGACGGCCGTAAGGAAGAAACAAGGCCGCCACCTTGGCGGCCTTACCGGGTCGAAGTACTTCAGATTCAAATATCGAGACCGCTCGCATTTTGGAATCAAATGCATGCGCTGCGTCTTGTTTCTGTCCATCGTAGGTATTTGATTCCAAAATAGATACCCGCAACCAATCCCGGAATCAAATACATACGCGACGCTCCAGAATCGCCGCCCCAAAGGAATCAAATACGTACGCGTCAGGACCCCCTCGGGGCCCCCCTACTCGACAATCGCCACCTTCGCCCGCTTCCCCACCCGCACGCTCAACCGCACCGGCAGCGCCCCGATCGCAATCCCCGGCTCCGTGACCGTCTCTCCGTCGATGCGCACCGCCTTCTCCGCAAGCTTCCGCGCCGCCTCAGCCCCGGACGCCGCCAGCCCCGCGCGCACCAGCAGCTTCGGCACCCGAATCACGCGCCCGTCCCCGGAGCCCGCAATCTCCGCGTACGGAATCTGCACCTCTTCGAGCCCCTCGACATCGTCGCTCTTCTGCTGGAATTGCCGCGCCCACTGCTCATCCGCCGCCTGCGCCGCCTCGGCCCCGCAGAACCCGCCGACAATCGTCCGCGCCAGACGCTTCTTCGCCTCCATCGGATGCAGCGCGCCCGACGCCACATCGGCCCGCATCGTGTCGATCTCCGACTGCCGCAGATCCGTCAGCAGCGTCCAGTACCGCCACATCAGCTCGTCGTTGATCGACATCAGCTTGCCGTACATCTCCTGCGGCGGCTCGTGGATCCCGATCGCGTTGTTCAGTGACTTCGACATCTTCTGCACGCCGTCCAGCCCCTCGATGATCGGCGTCATCAGCACGATCTGCGAGGGCTGGCCGTAGTCGCGCTGCAGCTCGCGTCCCGCAATCAGGTTGAACTTCTGATCGGTCCCGCCCAGCTCTACATCCGCCTGCAGCGCTACCGAGTCATACCCCTGCGCCAGCGGATAAAGCAGCTCGTGCAGCGAGATCGGCTGCTCGTTCTGGAAGCGCGCGTGGAACTCGGCCCGCTCCAGCATCTGCGACACCGTGAACTTTGCCGCGAGGCGAATGATGTCCTCGAAGCTCAGCTTGCCCAGCCACTCCGAGTTGAAGCGCACTTCGGTCTTCTCGCGGTCGAGGATGCGAAACACCTGCGCGGTGTACGTCTTCGCGTTCTCGTCGATCTGCTCGCGCGTCAGCGGCTTCCGCGTCACGTTGCGGCCGGTCGGATCGCCGATCAGCGACGTGTAATCGCCGACCAGAAAGATCACCTGGTGGCCCAGATCCTGGAAGTGCTTCAGCTTCCGCATCAGCACCGTATGTCCCAGATGCAGATCGGGCGCCGTCGGGTCGAACCCAGCCTTCACGCGCAGAGGCACGCCCGTTTGCCGCGACTTCTCGAGGCGCTCCCGCAGCTCCGGCACGCGGATGATCTCCGCCGCGCCCTTTTCGAGCAGATCCATCTGCTCATCGACAGGAAGGAAAGAGGACATGGTTCTCGCCAGTATAAATTTCGCGGCAGCGGACGATGGTTTAAGCTCGCAAAACTACCCGCTCATTCGGCGCGATCCGAAAGGCCCGCTTGATCGACCTGGTGGGGTCGATGGTCACCTGTTGCTCGCTGCTCTCGATGCCGACCGCCGAGTCAAGGTCACCGTCCTGCTTCGTCAGCAGCCGCACCGTGCCCGAAACCCGAGCAACCCGCTGTGCCCCAATCCGCAACTCCGCGCGCGCCCCGTCGTAGTTCAACTCCATGGTCGTCGTCCCGACTTTCCTCATGAAACGCGATCGCCCGCGTTCATACGGCGTCCGGACGTTCCACTCCAGCAGTTCGCCCTGCTGCCGAACGCCGTGCAGCCTCCAAATGAAATCGAGGCACACCAGCGCAGCAGGCGAATAGCCGCCGGGATCGGCCGCGGTGAACTCGCCAGTCAAAGGATCCATCTGCTGCCGGAATTCCCCGTTCGCACGATACAGCGCCTCGACCCATTGATGCGCCAGCTCGCTCATCTCCGCGCTCTTGCCGTAGTGCTCCATCCACCGCGGCGCCCGCAGCGCGGTCAGCGCCTGCGTCGCCCCGCCCCACGAGTTGCGTGGAATCGGCCGCACAAACTGCGGGTCGTTGAGCGCGACCGATGGAAACGGGTACGGCGCCCAGAACGCCTTCGGATTGTGGGCCTGCCGGTTCCACACATCCTCGAAGACGCCTGGCTCCGGCACATGCTCGCCCAGCACCGTCATGATCGTCGAGCTGCGAACCTTCACAAATTTGTTGTCGGTATCGAGATCGTAGAACGCCCCGTCCACCGGATCGTAGAGCCTTCCGATGATCAGCTGCCGGATCGTCTCGGCGTCCTCGGTCCACCGATTCGCCTCGTCGTTCTTGCCCAGCGCCTTGGCCATCGCAGCCAGCGCCACGCGTCCGCCATACACCGTCGCCGAAAGATCCGGACACAACCGCGGCAGCCCCGCTCCGGGCGGACATTTCCGCGCATCGCCGTCTGGACAGCTGTTCGCGAGGCCCTTCCACCGCGGACTATTGTCCTGCCCCGTGTCGTAGGTGCAAAAGCCCTCGCACAACCCCGTGCCGCGCGTGTCGCGATAGCGCCGCAGCCATTCGTCCCAGCGCGCGCATGCAGCGAAGGCCTTCTCCAGCAGTTCCTGATCGCCGGTCCGCTGCGCCAGCTCCCACGCCGTCGCCGCAATTGGCACCACCATCTGGATCTGTCCGAAGGCCGGCCCGGCCTCCTTCACGCTGCACGGTAGCTGCCCATCTTCTTTCTGCAGAGCAAAGAAGATCAGGTGATTGTTCCGCGCCAGCTGCCGTGCCGCCTCCGGCCCAACGCGTTCGTATACCTCGCCTTCCTGCGGCGCGCATTCCAGCCACACCCCGTGATACACGCTGCCCTCGACCAGCACCGGCCCCGGATACGACGCGAAGGTCACCGCATTGCCGGCGAGCGTCGCCAGCGCGGCGTCATAGATACGCTGCAGCCCGGCATCTTCCGTGTTGAACGCAAAGGAAGCATCCGCAACGGCCGCCTCAGCCCGCTCCGCCCACGCCCGCGATCCGTGGAGCACGAGCGCCCCCGCAGCCAGCGAGCCCTGCCCAACAAATTGACGGCGATTCATCGATGCCTCAACTCGGACCACCTCTCGACGATAGTCCGCCGAACCAGGGTATCACCCGCAACCCACCCGCGTTTCGCGCTGTTGCGGCTTTCATCAAGAGTCTCAAGCGGCACTGGTATCATGCATCCGCCCATGCTCGAACTTCTCGCGCTCTATCTTGCCGGACTCGCGTTCTTCTTCTCCGGCATGAGCGGCGTCTCCGACAATCTCCGCCAGATGAGCGGCCAGCGCTTCCGCCAGATCCTGGGCAGGCTCACCCATCGCCCCGTCATGGCTGGACTGGTGGGCGCCACCCTCGGCGCCATCACGCAGAGCGCTTCCGTCGTCGCTTTCATCCTCTCGGGCATGGTCTCTACCGGCCTGCTGCCCATCTCGCGCGCCCTCATCGTGCTTGCCTGCGCGAATATCGGCACCGCACTCCTCGTCTTCGTCGCCGCGTCGGATCTTCACGTCTCCATCCTCTTCCTTATTGGCATTACCGGACTCATCCTCGCCTTCCGCCTCTTCAAACGCTGGAAGCCCGCGGTGGCCAGCGGCATGTCCGTCGGTCTGCTCTTCCTCGGCCTGGAAATGATGAAGCAGGCCTTCCAACCTCTCGCTTCCTCCACACAGTTCGCCCACGTTGCCGGATTCTTTGCGCGCTGGCCCTACGCCGCATTCCTGCTGGGCGCGCTGCTGCGCGCCCTCATCCACTCCTCATCGGCGGTCGCCGCGATCGTTGTCACCATCAACCGCGGCGGACAGCTCGGCGAATTCCCTGCCATGATGGTCATCGCCGGCCTTGGCCTCGGCTCAGCCCTCGCTACCTCCACGCTGGCCGGCAATCTCCGCGGCGTCCCGCGCCAGATCGCCATGTACCAGGCCATGACCAATGGCGCAGCAAGCCTCTTCGTCGGCACTCTTCTCGTCATCGAGCGCCTGTTTCACGTCCCGCTGCTAATGGCCGCCGTTCACGCCTCCGGCGCGTCGATCGCGCATCGCATGGCCTGCACCTACCTCGTGCTCAACGTCAGCGTCGCCGCAGCAGCCTTCGCCGGACTCGGCTGGGCTCCCAAAGGACTCGCCAAACTGTGGCCGCCCACACCCGAGCAGGACCTCTCCAGCCCCATCTACATCCAGCACAACTCGCTTAACTCACCGGAAACCGCCCTTGACCTCGTCGCCCTCGAGCAGATGCGCACCGTCAGCGTTCTGGGCCGCTACATTGACGCCGCGCGCCGCGGCGATCCCTCGCAACTGAAGCCTCTCCATGCTGCCGCCGCCCAGCTCGGGCGCCATATCTCGGAATTTCTCGATGCGCTTCTCAAGCTGCCTATCGCCACTGACCTCGCCTCCCGCGCCATCGGTTTCAAGCGCAAGGAAAGCACCTTGCGCGCCCTCGACGACAACGTCTATCTGTTCGCCGAAACCCTCATGGGCCTCGCAAACGAGCCACTCGCCAGCCTGCTCATCGAATCGCTCGACACTATCCTCTTCTCCGCGCTGGCCGCCCTCGAAACGCCCGGCGACCTCGAAATCGACATCCTCGTCAACATGACCGATGACCGCAGCGGCATGATGGAAGAGCTCCGCAACCAGCATGGCCTCGGCCGCAACGGCAGCACCAGCCACACCTCTGCGCTGCACTACGCCACTACCCTCTTCGAACGCAACGTGTGGCTCCTGCGCCAGCTCGCCCTCTGGATGCGCGAAGACGCGAAGTTCGCAGCCGCCTGATCCTCCCGCTGCGGCATCCGAATGGGATAGCCTCTTAGAGGCAGCCGCGGAGTACAGCTTCGGCACTACTGGCGAAGGCCGATTGTATGATCTTTCGACTCCTCCTCGACATCGGCATCTTCGGGCTCTGTACTTCGACCATCTCTGCGATCCTCGCCGTCGTCGGTCTCGTCCGCTTTCTCCGCGCCGGAAGTGATGCTCACACCCATGGCGCCGAAGCCGCGTCTGCCTGGACGGCCAGTCCTGCGCACGCGTGGACGGCGAGTCCCGTTTCCCTGCTCAAGCCTCTCGACGGAGACGAGCCCAACCTCGAAGCCCATCTCGAATCCTTCTTCGACCAGGACTATCCGCGGTTTGAAATCCTCTTCTGCACTCGCTCTGCCTCCGATCCCGGCCTCGCCGCCGCCCGCCGTGTCGCCGCGCGCTACCCTCATATCCCAGCCCGCTTCCTTTCGACCGGGGATCAGACCTACATCAATGCCAAAGTTTCGTCTCTTGAGCTGATGCACGCTTCGGCACAGCACGACATCTTCATCATCAGCGACAGCGATGTCCGCGTCGCCCGCAACTACATCCGCGAAGTCGCCGCACCTTTTGCCGACGAGAACGTCGGGGCCGTCACCTGCCTCTATCGTGGCAGCGCCGATCGCGGCCTCTGGGCGAAGCTCGAAGCCGCCGGGATGTCGGTGGAAATGACCACCGGCGTGCTCACTGCAAATCTGCTGGAAGGCATGAAGTTCGCCCTCGGTCCCACGATGGCCGTTCGCCGCCGCTCGGTGGACACGATGGGCGGCTTCGGCGTCCTCGGCCCCTACTGCTCCGACGATTTCCTGCTCGGCGAAAAGGTCGCCGAGCAAAGCCAGACCGTCGTGCTCTCGCACCACGTCATCGACCACATCATCCTTAATCTGGGTTTCGCGGCATCCCTGCGCCATCAAACGCGCTGGATGAAATCCACGCGCTTCTCGCGCCCCCTCGGCCACTTCGGCACCGCGCTCACCTTCAGTCTGCCTTTCGGAATCCTCGCCGGTCTCGCTGCCCTCGCCCTGCATCGGCCTGTCCTCGCGCTCTCGTTGCTTGCGTACTCCATCGTCAATCGCATGATCCTGGCCGCCCTCATGGGTTCGCTTGCCGTCCAGGAGCGCCACCTCCTGCGCACCGTCCTGCTCTATCCAATTCGCGATCTCCTGGGCTTCTGCTGCTGGGCGGCGAGCTATGCGGGAAGCACCATCCTGTGGCGCGGACGACGTTATCGCCTCTCCCGCGGTGGCCTTATGCATCCGGTCGGCGCTCCGAACGCCGAGGACCACCAGCACGCACTCAGCATCTAGTGCAATCCGGCGGCCTCCGCACCGCGTCTGTATAGAACGCACACTGCTATAGTTTCTCCTCCTGCGCCGCATTTTTCGTGCGATTCTCGCTGTCTATACTGGTCTGCAAGCTCGCCCCCTCAGGAACCGCATGCCTCTTACGCATCTCGACTGGCTCGTCATCGCTGCCTACCTGCTGTTCAACCTGCTCATCGGCATCTACTACCGCAGCAAAGCCAGCGGTTCCACTGAAGACTTTTTCGTCTCCGGCCG
Source organism: Acidobacterium sp. (assembly GCA_003152595.1). GTDB lineage: Bacteria > Acidobacteriota > Terriglobia > Terriglobales > Acidobacteriaceae > Palsa-343. Next base: position 22,627 of record PMAM01000151.1, on the reverse strand, counting down.
CAATGTCTCCTGGTGGCTTGCCGGTACCTCGATGGTGGCCACCACCTTCGCCGCCGACACGCCCCTCTTCGTCTGCGGACTCGTCGCCACCCAGGGTATCTCCGGCAACTGGATCTGGTGGAGCCTGTGCCTCTCCGGCATGACCACCGTTTTCTTCTTCGCGCGCTACTGGCGCCGCGCCGAAATTCTCACCGACGTCGAACTCGTCGAGATTCGCTATGCCGGCAAGCCCGCCGCCTTCCTCCGCGGATTTAAAGCCGTCTATCTCGGCCTGCTCATGAACTGCTTCATCCTCGGCTGGGTCACGCGCGCCATGGTCGACATCATCGCTGTGTCGCTCGGACCCGTGATCGCCCAGGGCCGCGTTCTCACCGTTGCCCTCGGAGGCCATGCGCTCGTCCACTACACCCTCGGCGACCCGCGACACACCGCGCTCTTCATCTGCATCTTCATCCTTGTTCCCTTCACGGGCCTTTACACCTTCCTCGGCGGACTCTGGGGGGTTCTTGTCACTGATCTTTTCCAGTTCGTGCTCAAGATGACCATGATCGTCGTCCTCGCGTGGATCGCTGTGGTGCGCCTCGGCGGCATGTCCGCCCTGCGCGTGCGCCTTTCCGTCGTCGATGCCGCAACCCGCGCCGCCGGTCATCCCACTTCGAACGTCCTCTCTTTCCTGCCGGATTTCCATGCAGGCCTTACGACGCCCAACCTCTGGACCCTTCCCATCCTTACCTTCCTCATGTACATCGGCGTGCAGTGGTGGGCGGCCTGGTATCCCGGCGCCGAGCCAGGAGGCGGCGGCTACATTGCCCAGCGCATGTTCAGCGCAAAAGACGAGAAGAACTCTCTCGGCGCGACCCTCTGGTTCAACATCGCCCACTACGCGCTCCGGCCGTGGCCCTGGATCGTCACCGGCCTCGTCGCCCTCGCGATGTATTCGACGCACGGCGGCCTCCAGCCCAGCGCCGCCTATGCCGCCAATCCTCAGCAGGGATACGTCATGGTCCTGCGCGATTTCCTTCCGCCCGCTCTGCGCGGGCTTATGATCGCCGCGTTCCTCGCCGCCTACATGTCCACCATCGGCACGCAGCTTAACTGGGGAACCTCCTACCTCGTCAGCGATCTCTACCGGCGATTCATGGTCCGCGACGCCAGTGAACGGCATTACGTTTTCGTCAGCAAAATCGTCACCGTCCTCCTGGTCCTCGTCAGCGGATACGTCGCCAGCCGGCTCACCTCCATCGGCGCCGGCTGGGAGCTGGTGCTCAACCTCGGCGCCGGCACCGGGGCCGTCTACATGCTGCGCTGGTTCTGGTGGCGCATCAATGCGTGGAGCGAAATCTCCGCCATGATCGTCGCCGCCCTGGTCGCGCTGGGCCTGTCGCGGGTCCAGTTCTCGGGTAGCGATGTCGTGGTCTTCGCCAAGAGCACGCTGATCACCGCCGGCATCACCACCGTCGCGTGGATCGTCGCCACCTTCATCACACCCGCCGAACCGGACGCGACGCTGCTCGCCTTCTACCGCCGCGTCCACCCCATGGTTCACGGCTGGAAACGCATCGCGCGCGAAGCTCCGGAACTACCGCCTGTCCGCGATTTCCGCGCCAACGCCTTCGACACCATCCTTGGCTGCGTCCTCGTCTATGGCTGTCTCTTCGGTATCGGCAAACTGATCTTCGGCGCGTGGCTCACGGCCGCTGCGCTGCTCGCCGCCGCGGCCATCGCAGGCTGTCTGATCTGGTGGGACCTCTCCCGCCGAGGCTGGGAAACTCTCTCCGGCTCCGCTCCGTCCAACAATTCGGAACCAGCGATCCGCTCGGAAACGGTCGGAAGTTAACCCAAAATCTTCTCGAGGATTCTTCCCGATGGCGCGAGGCGTTCCGCTTACCGGCGAGTATCTGTCACGATATCTGGCCGCTCAGAAACGGTGGCACGAGGCAAGAGAGCGGCGGTCCAGAGAAACGGCGGCAGGTCGGCCGTCAACCTATGCCGATTTCAGCCGCGCTCACGGTCTCTGCTCCGCCTGCGCCGCGTCCGGCGTGAGTCTTAACGATAACGGAGTCGGCTTCAGCACAGTGGAATGGAACGGCAACCTTCCTCTCTACGAGGAATGCGCCGCTTGCGGTGGAACCGGCAGGATCGTCAGTCCCAGCTAGGTCACCCACGCCAGGTGCCGGAAGTGCAACTACCAGAGCCAACTTCCAGTTGCCCTTCCCGCATCGACACGAAGAACATAGAAGAAATGGCACCCACATCGATTCACACCGGCGCATCTCACATGCCGGGCGCCCTCAGTTCGATTCCCGGCGCATCCGGCCGGCAGAACCTGTCGACCACTACATGAAAACCGCTGTCATCATTGGTGCCGGTCCCGCCGGCCTCACGGCCGCTCTTGAATTGCAGCGCCGCTCCGACGTTCACCCCATTGTTCTGGAAGCCACCCAGCGCATCGGCGGCATCTCCTGCACCATTCGCCACAACGGCAATCGCATGGACATCGGCGGCCATCGTTTCTTTTCCAAGGCCGACCGCGTCATGGAATGGTGGACCGACCTGCTCCCCATCGCTTCGACCGAAAACGGCTCTGGCGAGCACACGATTCGCTATCAAAATCGCGAGCGGGTCGTTTCGACCGAAACCGACGCCGCCACTGACCCCGATCTCGTCATGCTCGTGCGCCCGCGCAAGAGCCGCATCTACTTCCTGCGCAGCTTCTTCGACTACCCGCTCGCCCTCAATGCGCAGACCCTTCGCCAGCTTGGTCTCTGGCGCACCGTAAAGATCGGAATTGGCTACCTGCGCGCGAAACTGTTTCCGCGCCGCAACGAGAAAACCCTTGAAGATTTCCTCATCAACCGCTTTGGCAACGAACTCTATCTGACCTTCTTCAAGTCCTACACCGAAAAAGTCTGGGGCGTGCCCTGCAACCAGATCAGCGCCGAGTGGGGAGCCCAGCGCATCAAGGGTCTCTCCCTGCGCACGGCTGTCGCGCACTTCCTCAAGAAGACCTTCAGCCGCAAAAGGTCCGGCGATATCTCCCAGAAGTCCACCGAAACCTCGCTGATCGAGAAGTTTCTCTATCCCAAGTACGGCCCCGGCCAGCTTTGGGAATACGTCGCCGATCTTGTTACAAAAAAAGGCGGCGAAGTGCGTATGGGCTGGCGCGCAATCAAGCTGCACGTCGAAAATGACCGCGTCGTCTCCGTTGTCGCCCGTGACCCATACGGCGCCACGCATACCATCCCGGCCGACTACGTCTTTTCCACCATGCCCGTCCGCGAGCTGATCCACAGCCTCGACGTGGAGGTACCCACCGGTATCAAGGACATCGCCGACGGCCTCATCTATCGCGACTTCATCACCGTGGGTCTGCTCGTCGATCGCCTGGCCGTCACCGAGCCCGACGGCGGCCCGCTCAAAGACACCTGGATCTACATTCAGGAACCGGACGTTCTTGTCGGCCGTCTCCAGATCTTCAACAACTGGAGCCCCTACATGGTTGCCGATCCAACAAAGGTCTGGATCGGCCTCGAGTACTTCTGCTACGAAACCGACCAGCTGTGGAACATGCCTGACGATGAGATCGTCCGGTTCGCCATCGCCGAAGTCGAGAAAATCGGCATCCTCGGTGGGAACCATGTCCGCGACTCAGTGGTCGTCCGCGTCCCAAAGACCTACCCGGCCTATTTCGGCACCTACGACCGCTTCGACGAAATCGTCCGCTACATCGACCGATTCGAGAACCTGTTCCTCGTCGGCCGCAACGGCATGCACAAATACAACAACCAGGATCACTCCATGCTCACCGCGATGACTGCGGTCGATCAGATCGTCGCCGGGCAGATCGACAAAACGGTTCTCTGGGAAATCAATACCGAGCAGGAATACCACGAAGAAAAGAAGTGACGGCGAGGGATCCCTGATCCCTGTTGGCTATTCCCTGGTGCATGCTCCTACGGCGCCTCCACCGTTACGTGGTGAGCCTGAGCCACGTTCTGCGCCATCTCCAGGTGCTGCTGAAGGACGAAAACCACCGTTTGCGCCGCATTTTTCACCTGTGGAAACTGCGACTGAGCCGCCTCTTTTTTAGTGTCTTTCAGCGCCTTCTGGTTTCCCTGAACCATCGCTGCGATATATTGCCTGTCGAAAGCCTCCCCTGTGAGGGCCGCGAGCTCATCGGCCAGCTGCTTTTGATCAGGGCTTGTCTGTCCCTCCCCCACCCTGACGTTCAGGTCGCCGGCAAGCGGGCGCATCTGGGCATTCATCACCTCGCGATCGTGGATCAAGAACCGCGCAAGTAGCTTCACGTCATCGCTGTCTGACCTTTCCAATGCCAGACGAGCCGCGGCAATCTCCGCGTCGTTGGTTTCCATCGCTTCCCGAACATAGTGCAAATCGCCCTGGCTGGGGACCTGCGCCCCCGCCGGCGTACCCGTCATCATCGCCATCCCCGCTACCGCAACAACCTGCACCACCAGGAATTTCATCCTCCGCCCCCACTCGCTAAGAGAGCTGAAGCGAATCCTCCGGTTGTATCGCTTCTCACTCCCACTCCGTCCTGTGCCGTCTCACCCACCAGCACGCCGGCGCGCCCCCATGCGGGAACAGCGCCCGCGCGCACGTCACCTGCGCCGTCCCCATGTAGTCGTACTCCTGCTTGTTGCCTTTGAGCGCCGTCGTCAGAAACTCCTCCACCTGCACAGAGTCGAACGCCGTCCCTCGTGCCGCGCGCATGCGAAAGACCGCCCAATCCCCGACCCACATCACCACCGCTGTAACCAGCAGGATCTTCGCCGCCGTTTCCAAAATGTTCAGAAATCGTTTCATAGTGACCGCAGTTAGCCGGCAGCAGTTCGAAAAACGCCTCAGACATTCCGGCAGGCCGCCGTTTTTCTATACCCTGAGCGCAGCACCCTTTACTCTACATATATGGAACTCAGTGCAATACAGGCGGCGCTGCAAAGCGCTCGTGTGGACGCGTGGCTATTCTACGATCACCACCACCGCGACCCGCTCGCCGCCGCCATTCTCGGTCTGCCCGATCATGGCCTCGTCAGCCGCCGCTGGTACTATGTCATCCCCGCCCAGGGTGATCCCCGCAAGCTCGTGCATCGCATCGAAGCCGACAAACTGGACTCGCTGCCTGGCTCCAAAGGCCTCTACTCCTCCTGGCAGGAGCTCGAAACCGGCCTCGACGCCATGCTCGCCCCGTGGCACCGCATCGCCATGCAGTACTCCCCGCGCAACGCCATCATGTACGTCTCTATGGTCGACGCGGGCACCATCGAGCTTCTCCGCTCCTTCGACAAGGAAATCGTCAGCTCCGCCGACCTCGTCAGCCGCTTCCAGGCGGTCCTCACCGAGGATCAAATCGACAGCCATTATGCCGCGCAGAAAGCGCTGGACGAGATCCTCGTTCAGGGCTTTCAGTTCATCGGCAGCCGAGCCCGCAGCGGCGCCCCCGCCACTGAATACGACATGATGCTCTGGTTTCGCGAGGCCATAGACCGCGCCGGCCTCACCACCGATCACGGTCCCAATGTCTCCATCAATGAGAACAGCTCCAACTCCCACTACGAGCCGACGGCGGAAGCCAGCCGACCGATCGTCTCCGGCTCGTTCCTGCTCATCGATATCTGGGCGCGCGTGAATCGCCCCGGCACCTGCTGGTACGACATCACCTGGACCGGCACCGTCAATCGCGAGCCATCGGAAAAGGAACGCGTGGTCTTCGCGGTCGTCCGCGATGCCCGCGATGCTGCGATTGAGGCCGTGCGCCAGGCTTTCACCGATGGCGGCCATCCCATCGCCGGCTTTGAGGCGGACGACGCGGCCCGCGCCGTCATTCGCAGTGCCGGTTTCGGCCAACATTTCACGCACCGCACCGGCCACAACATCGGCGCCGAGCTTCATGGCAGCGGCGCCCACCTCGACAACCTCGAAACCCACGACGAACGCCGCATCCTGCCCTTCACCTGCTTCTCCGTCGAGCCCGGCATTTATCTGCCGGAGTTCGGCGTCCGCAGCGAAGTCAACATGATCACCTCCCGCGACAACGCCGTTGTCACCGGCCGCATCCAGAGGGATCTCGTCCGAATCTGACACCAGCCGGGGCGGCGACAACGAAATCGCGCCCTTCATTTATAGTCATAGGAAGCATGGCCTCCGGCACGCAGACCTCTGCTCCAACCAAAACTCAGGGCTTCGCCTATTCCGCGCTGATCCTCGGCTGGCTCGTTCCCGGTGCCGGCCACCTGCTCACACGCCATTGGATCCGCGCACTTCTGTTGTTCCTCGCCATCACGGCCATGTTCTTCCTGGGCATCGCGATGCAGGCCAAGGTCTACGTACCCAACACCGGCGATCCCCTCGACATGCTCGGCTTCGTCGGTGATGTCGGCACCGGCGCGCTCTACTTCCTCGCTCGCATCTTCTCGCTCGGCCAGAGCACCGTACAACTCGTGACCGCGGATTACGGCACCAAGTTCGTTGTCGTCGCCGGCCTGCTCAATTTCGTGGCCGCCGTCGATGCTCACAACCTGCGCATCGGGAGGAAGCTCTAGTGCTCACCCCCTCCCACTTCACCGCGGTCCTGCTCTTTGCCACCTGCACCTCGGTCGTCTTCGCCATCACGCAGCGCTCCACGACGCGCGGCATGGTTCGCTACGGAATCTACTGTTGGGTCCTGTTCGTTGCCTCGGTCATCGCCGCGAGCTGGCTCATGTGGCTCATCCGCAGCTAGGNNCACAAACTCCCCGGCCGCTCCGGCACTTCCAGCACGCCCTCCGGCTTGCCGTCGCGATCGTAGACGTACACCTGCCCGCTCGCGATGTACACATTCCCTGCCGTGTCCTCGACCACCGACGTNNCCACGTCTTTTCATCGTCCTCGCTCACAATCGGGCGCGTCTCCCCCGGCGCAAACCGCACCAACTGGCTGCTCTCGTGCACGGGCCGGAACATCGGCACCGGCATTGCCGGCAACGCCGCCTTGCCGTCCGTCGTGTAGAAATACGCCTCCGGCTCGTCGATCAGCTCGCTCCGCAGCGCCGTGTTGCTCCCCACCCGATAGCGATAGCCCTTGTGTTCCAGCAGCAGCGTCAGCTTTTCAAGGGTGCTGTGCAATCCCACCGGCAGCAGCAGCGTCACCCCCGGCCGCAACGGCCCGCTCGTGCTCTCCAGAGACGTCACCTTGCCCTCACCTGATCCGGAACCCGTCGTAATCTGACTCGCGCTCGTGTCTCGATTCAGCGAGACCAGCGTCCCCGGCGCAACCGACGCCACCGCCATCGGCGACTGCGGCACGATTCCCACCATCGTCGCTTTTCCCTCTGCCGGATCCAGCCGGTACACCGTGTTCTGCGCCGCATCGGTGAAGTACACCGTCCCGTTCTCATCCGCCGTCAGCCCATCCGCGTTGCTGAACCCCGTCGCAACCCGCTCCAGCTTCGCGCCAGGGGCAAACGCCGCCGGCAACGGCAACGGCGCGCCCTTTTTCAAATCCGGCCCCAGCGCGAAGTGCGCAAAATGATGCGCCCGCACCTCCACGCCGCTCCCCTCATCGAACACGCTGTTATCGAACGCGAGCCGCGTCTGGCTGAACACCTTCACGTTGTCGAACTCCACGCCGGTCGAATCGTGCGCCACCACCGCGTCCCGCTTCGGCAGCGTCGTCCGCGATACGCGATACATATAGGTGTCCGCGAACACCACATCCTTCGCCGCCTCCAGCGTCACCGGCACCGACTCCTGCCCCTCCGGATTCTCCTCCTCCGTCTGCAGATCGTAGATGCGCCAGTGGGCCGCATGCTCGATCTTCACTTCGTTTCGCATGTGATGCTCACACGAGAATTGATAGATCGCTCCCGGGGTCGTCGTGTTCTCGATCAGCAGTCCCGCCTTCGCCGTCCCGGCATGCGACCAGATTCCTCGAAACACGCCGCCGCCCCCGTCCTTCACCCACAAACTCGGATACTGCGCATCGAGCTGCGTCGGAGGCCTCTGGGCAAACGGAGGCGGTACCGGAGCTGCCGGCTCCAGAGCCTTCACGTACTCGCTTCGTCCACGCCAGAAGTCCACATCCTCGAGCATCGAGTGCGATCCTGCCGACCATACGACGCCGGCCGCGCACGGATTCCCGTTCCCCGTCGCAATCCCGATTCCGGTCACGATGTTTGTCCCGCCCTGCGGCGCAATCACCAGCGGGATCGCCGGTCCGTCTCCCTGAAAGCTTGGATCATTGTCCGCCAGCACGAACTGCGTCGTGAACGGACTCAAGCCGATCAGCACGGTGTTCGCCTTTAACCGCAGCGACCCGCTCAGCCGATAAAACCCGCTCGGAAAATAGAGCGCCCGCTGTTCCCCACCCGGACCCGCATCGATCGCCTGCTGCAGCACCGCGGTGTCATCGGTCCCACCATCCCCCTTCGCCCCCAGATCCCGCACATTCACCCACGTCCGCCTCGGCGGCAGAGCAGGAACATCGCTCACCAACACCGTCGCCGCATCCTTCGGCGCTGCCTCATGATGCTGCAACTCAATCCCCCCCTCGCGCCCATCCGCACCAATCTCCAGCCCAAGAGTGAATCTTTTCTCGACAAAGCCTTCCGGCAGATTTGAAACGGTCGCTTCAAGCGCCCTCGATGCACTTGTAAACTGCAACCTGTCACCTGTAACCCGGTTCACCACGAAGTGGCCGACCTTCTCGCACCTGACATTCTCCAACGTGATCTCGTTCCGCAGATTTTCCGTGTCCCCCAGCCGCAGCACCGTGTCCACATCGCGCATCGTCAAATCGCGCCCGTACAGCTGCTCCACCTCGCCCGGTGGAATCTCCACTGCCACCGGCACATCGGCAAAGCTGTCGCGGACCAGCGTCATCCCCGCCTCGTGCGTGCCGATCGCCGCCACTTTCTGCCCTTCGAAGCTCGAATCCATCAGCAGAAACTGCCACGCCGGCGACGTCTTGCCCGTCATGATCCCGTATTTCCCACCCTCCACGTGGATATCGAACGCCTGATTCCCCACATGCTCGATCGCCGCCCGCGCCGTTCCCAGCTGGAAATTCGCGTGCGCAACAAAACCGTGCTGCGCCACGTTGAATCGGATCGCGACGGCCGCGGGATTCCCTTCGCCGATCTCAAAGTCGACATTCGAAACCGCGCTGAAGAACGTGAACTCGCTCGCATCGGNNTCCCCGCCCACACGTGAATCGTCCGCGTCAACCGATACCGGCCCTCGGGCACAAACACGATTCCGTGATGCACCGTCTCCTGCGCCCGGTCGATGGCCCGCTGCAGCGGGTCCGAATCGTCGGTCACGCCATCGCCCTGTGCGCCAAAATCCTGACGCGTCAGGTAAATCGCATGCGGATCATCGAGCCGTACAGGATAGAAGGACTGGGCCGCCGCCTTGTGCCCAACCGCCGCAACCAGACCCAGAAGAAAGAGCCGCCATAACATTCCACTCCAAATAAAACCGTCGATTTTCACGATGCCGATGCTACTCCGCTCCTGCCGTTCTCCGAACTGCGGGCCAGGGGAACGCTCATTAACGGATCGAGGCGGGGATCATTTACCGCCTTTCATCCTGCATCGGCACCACCGCCTCAATCCGAACGGGCCCCATCAGGCCCAGAAGGAAGCGGCTCGCTCGGTCCCGCGATGGGGGGTAGTTCCCGATCGCCCGGAAGAATCCGGCCTGTAGTGGGCAGTTTGCGGTCGCCGGCAATCCTGTTGCAGGTTGCCCCCCCAGCGGGGGGCGTCCCGGAACAGCGACGGCGCCAAAATCCGCTCTGAGGAGGATCATCCTCCAGTTTTCCTTCACGAACTACTTACGGTCTGCTTATGCCGGCCGTTTTAGGCTGGGCTGAAGTGGAGATTGTACGTTCGGCCTGGGTCCTTCGTCCGCTTCGCCTGCTGGCCACCTCAGCCGTCATCGCTGGGATCACGGTGGTCGCCTTTGAGAGCCATGCGAAGGCCTTTGTCGCTGGATTCCTCTACTTGTTTCCCCTGATGCTGATCGCCTTCCGCTGGGGAATTGTGGAAGCCAGTGTCGGCTCGGTGGCCGCTGTCGGTTGTCTGGATTATTTCTTCACGCAGCCGCTGCTCCACTTTTACATGTCGGACCCGCAGGATTGGATCGCGCTCTCCTGTTTCGAAGCCGTTGTTCTGGTCACCAGCCGGCTGGCGGGTCAGCTGAGGGCTTATGCATTCACCGCCGATGAGCACAGGAAGCACATCGAGACGCTGTACCGGCTCAGCCGGGATCTGCTGTTTCTTCATCCGAACCGGGCGCCTGCGACGAGTCTGGTGCGGTTGATTGGCGAGGTGTTTTCGATGCGCGGAGTCTCGCTGCTGGATATCGAAGGGGAAGGACTGGAAACCTGGGGAAGCTCGGTGTTTGAGAAGGCGGAGCTGCATGCGATCAGCGATGGCGCAAAGTATCCTGATCAGCCGGCGGCAGGGCGCTTTGGCCGGGTCCTTCTCCATGGATCGCGGCCGATCGGGAGCTTAGGGCTTTGGGCAGATCCCGAACTGCGATCCATTGACGCAGGCGGCGCCGATGCGATTGCCTCCCTGGCCGCCATCGCTCTGGCGCGATGGCACTCCCATCGGACAGCGTTCGAGGCCGAGGCGATGAAGCGGAACGAGCAACTGCGATCGGCATTGCTGGACGGGCTCGCGCACGCATTCAAGACGCCGCTGGCGACGATACAGTCGGCCAGCTCCGGGCTGATGGAGACCGGTCTGGCCAATCCCGCGCAGGGCGAGCTGGCCGCCATCATCAACCAGGAATCCATTCGGCTGAGCGATCTCGCCGCGGAGGCGCTGCGAACCGCGAGGAGAGATGCGGAGACGATGGAACCGCACAGAGAGAACGTCCGAATCGATTCGCTCCTGAACCGCTTCCGTGACGAGCTGGATTGGGCCGTGGCACAACACCGGCTTGAGATTTCCTGCGGAAACCCCGCCACCATGGTTTCGGCGGATCCGCAAATGCTGTGCGTGGCACTGTCACAGCTGGTGGAGAACGCGGCGAAGTATGGCTCGGATTCGACGCCGATTGCCGTGCTTGGAACAGAATCCGCGGCGGAGATTGTGATTAGCGTACGGAACTCCGGATCGTATATCCCGCCCGAAGAGCGGCCGAAGATCTTCAGGCGCTTCTATCGTTCGCCCTCATCCGCAGCCCACACTCCAGGAACGGGCATCGGGTTGTTCATTGTGAAAAAAATCGTGGAAGCTCACGGCGGCCGCGTTTGGGTCGAAAGCGATCCGGAGGGGAGTACGGAGGTTTTTCTCGGTCTCCCGCGCACAGAAGGAGGTCAATCCTGTGGAGGCACAGGCAAGCAGGGAAACTGAATCGGTACTGATTGTTGAGGACGATCCGGCGTTGCGGAGGAGTCTGCACACGACGCTGGACGCTCTCGGCTTCGAGGCGGTTGAGGCGCGTACCAGCGAGGAAGCGCTTGCACTGTTGCGGGTCGCGAATTACGACGTGGTGCTGCTCGACGTGAATCTGCCGGGCATGGGCGGAGTGGAGGCTTGCAAACGGATCCGGCGGCTCTTTCCACGGTTGCCGGTGCTCATGCTGACCGTGCGCGATGCCGAGGAGGACAAGGTGGAGGGGCTGGAGGCCGGCGCGGATGACTATGTCACGAAGCCGTTCCAGATCCGCGAACTCGCGGCGCGAATCCGTGGCATCATCCGGCGGTACCAGGCCCCCGAATTGCCTTCCGAATGGCCGCTTCAGGTGGGAGAGATTTTTCTGGACCCCGCGCGGCGCCTGGTGGAACGTTCCGGCACGGAGGTGAAGCTAACGCCGCGGGAGTTCGAAGCGCTGCGGTTCCTGATGGAACGGGCGGGACGACCGGTGAGCCATGCGCGACTGCTGAACGCGCTTTGCGGGCCGGAAGGTGAAGACCGCCGCGAGTACCTGCGCGTCCTGATTGGACAGATCCGGAAGAAAATCGAAGCGGATCCTGCACAGCCCGCATACCTGCTCACCGACAGCCATTTCGGTTATCGGTTCCGCGCGCCCTAGCGGCCCGGCAAGGGAAAGCCGGGCCGCCTGCGGGAGCCGGTTCGCTACTGAAGTTGCTGCCGCTTCTCATCCCAGGATTGCGCGCGGCTGTCCATTTCCTGCGCCATCTGCAGGTAGTACGCGCGCAGGCGCCGTCCCGAATCGATGGACTGCTCGTATTTTCCGCCGGCATGCTCCGCGGTCTCCTCACGCTTCGCAAGGAGAGCCTCCATTTCCTGGGCCTGCTGCCGATAGTTCGCTGCACGCCCGCGGTAGTAGTGTTCGAGCTTGTCGCAGTTCTCCTGCGAAGGCTGTGCTCGCTCCAGGGCGCGCACTTCTGCGGTGGAGAGCTGCCATGAGGCTGGACGTGGTAACTGCGCGAACGCACAGACGGCCGCCGGTGCCAGCAACGCTGCCAGCAAAGGTACATACAGGGTACGGTTGAGTTTCATCAGACTACTGCTTCCTTTCCGGTCAGGATGGAGGAGCGGAGGGTCGATGCCGGTTCCGCCCCCACTTAGTTGTTAGAAATCGAGTCGTACCGCCAGCTGGCCGGTGCGGTTGCCACCGAGTCCCTGAGGCAGAGCTGAGGTGAGCACGCCGAAGGTGCTGGGGTTGGAGATGTTCAGCGATGGCGGTGCATAGTTGGAGTGGTTGAGAACATTGGTGAAGGTCGCTTCGAAGCGCATCTTGTAGCGCTCTTTGAAGGAGACCTGTTTGGCGAGGCCGCCGTTGACGTTGATTTCGCCGGGGCCCTGAAGGATGCCGAGGCCACAGGTGCCGAAGCGGCCAGCATTGGCGGGCGGCACGGAGAAAGCGTTGATGTTGAAGAAGTCGCCCGGCGACTGATTCGAGGGTATGGCGTTGCCGTTGCAGTCGGGGCGAGCAACGGCGCCACCCTGATAGCGCAGATTGTTGAGGTCGGTGTTGGACTGATCGAGAGTCGGGTTCATGGTGGGCGTGAGCCACTGGCCGGACTGGAGCAGCGTGACGCTCGAAAAGTCCCAGCCTCCGAGCATGCCGTTCATCACGCCGTTTCCTTTCCAGCGGCGGCCCGCGCCATACGGTAATTCGTAACTGCCGGTGAACAGAAAGCGCTGGCTTGGGGTTCCGACCACGTTGCCGCGGTCGTAGCGAAGGTTGTAGCGGTTGGCGATTTCGACGGCGTAGGGCTCTTCACCGGCGAAGGCGGTGGGCGCGTCGGTCCCCTGCGCATCGCTGACGCTCTTCGCAAATGTGTAGTTCCCGAGGAAGTTCATGCCCCAGGAAGTTTTGTGCTGTAGCTCGGCAGTACCAGCTTCGTAGTTGGCGTTGCCGGCGCTCTCCGCGTACATGAGCATGGCGAAGTTCTGGTAGGGCGAGCGCGGGTCCGCCCATCCGTTGGCCGGGTTGTACGGCGTGGTGCTGGCGGGGATCTGGTTGAGGTCGATGGTGACGGGCAGGTGCCATGTGGCCTGGCCCACGTAACTGAGACGGAGGTTCGTGTTCTCGGTCAGTGCCCGCTCAATGGTGAGGTTCCACTGCGCAGAGGTGGGGTCCTTGAAGTGGGGGTCGTTGCCCTGCTCGAAGGAGCCGCCGCCCAGCGAGACGAGGCCGGGAATGGAGGTCTGCGGGAACTGGAACGCAGGCTGGCCGTTGGTGACAGAGTTGGGGAAGCTCAGCAGGTCGGACAGTGCGACGCCGGCGTTGTTGAAGGACATGGGCCCGAGCGTGGTCGCTGTGAAGACTCCGAAGCCGGAACGGATGACCGTGTGATCGTTGTTGAAGGGTCGCCACGCGATGCTGATGCGCGGGTCGAAGTCGTGCATCGGCGTATCACGGAGCCCCTGAGGCAGGTGCGCGGTTGACGCCGAAACGATGGGGCTGCAGGCGATTTGCGCGTTGTGACTCGGCAGGTTGCAGGCGTTGAAGCCTTCCTGCACGCCGGTGTAAATGGTGGTGAGCAGCGAGCTCGCCGCCACGGTCTTGAAGAACTTGTCCGGCACCACGATGGAGCTAATCGCCGGATCGAAACTGGCGAGGTCGCCGGACGTTTCGATGAAGGCGGGGAGGTATTCCCAGCGCAGGCCGAAGTTCAGGGTGAGGTGACGATTGAGCTGCCACTCATCCTGCCCGTAAAGACCCCAGTGCCACGAGTACGCATTGATTTGCGGGCTGGTGACCGCGAAGAAGGCCTGCGGGAGGCCGAGGAGGAAGTCAGCGAAGGAGTAATTGGTGAGCGATCCGTTGAAGGTGAAGTTGCCGTAGTCGTCAGACGGCAGGTAGAACATCGGCGCGTTGTAGAGCTCGCGCCGCGTATCGACACCGAAGCGCAGGGAGTGAGGGCCGAGAACGCGGGTGAAGTTGTCGGTGAACTGGATGTTTTCGGAGATGGTGGTGCCGACGCGGCCCTGCCCGATGTTGGTGATGGTGCCGTCGCTGAAGGCGAAGGTGGGGAACGCCTGGCCGTCGGGATGAGCGGCGAGATTGATGCCGTTATCGAGAACGAGGCCAAGCTGCGAAATCGCCTGCGCGCCGGTGATGGGGAAGGTCTCATTCTCGGTGAAGTGCGTCAGGCCGAAGCGGAACTCGTTGAGGAGGGTCGGGCTGAAGACGTAGTTGTACGAGAGGGTCAGGCTGCGGTTCTGCTCGTGCGCCTGGTCGTTGGGAAGGAAGTTGTTGGCTGGTGAGATGTTGGTGTCGTTGTTGAATTCGTTGAGAAAGACGTTCTTCCAGCTGAAACGGCCGTAGAGCTGCTGCTTGGCGGTGAGGGACTGATCGATGCGGACGTCCCAGGCATTGGAGTTGGACGGAATGGGGACCAGCGTCTGATAGTTGAAAGCTGGGTTAGTGACGCCCTGATTGACGTTGGGCTGCGGGTAGTACTTCAGCAGATTCGTCGCCACCGGATTGATGCAATCCATGGAGTTGGCGCATGGATGTCCGGGGCCTCCGGGGATGACGTTGTTGGCATAGGGCGCACCGGTGAAGGGGTCCATGACGGCGCCGGCCGAACCGGGTATGACGGCGAGTGCGCTGAGATCGCCTGAGCGTTCGGCAGCGGTGGGAACGAGAAGCATTTCGGGCGAAGAGATGGTTTTGCGATTGCCCTCGTAGTCGGCAAAAAAGAAGGTCTTGCGGTTGCGGCCATTCCAGCCGGGCAGGATAACGGGGCCGCCCAGGCTGCCGCCGAACGTGTTGAAGGTCTTGGGCGCTTTCGAGGTGAAGCTGAGGATGGTGGCGTCCATGGCGTCGTTCTGGAAGTATTCAAACGCGCTGCCATGCCAGTTGCCGGTGCCGCTTTTGGTCGTGAAGGTGACATCGCCGATCTGCGCGAATTCGGCGTTGTTGTTGAAGGCCGTCACTTTCGTTTCGGAAATGCCTTCCTGAGACGGGTAGGCGTCTTTCAGTGCGCCGTTGGCGCGAACGTTGGCCGTGGAGATGCCATCGACGGAGAAACCGGTTTGCGCCGCGGTAGCGCCGCCCACGGAGATGTTGCCCTGCGTATCGCTGACGACGCTGGGTGAGAGAGCAAGGCCGGCAAGCGGACTGGAGGAGACGGCGCGGGAGTTCATGGGGAGCTGGGTCAGCTCGAGGTTCGAAACTGTATCCGCGACGGTGCCATTTTCCGTGTTCAGTTCGGCGCCGCTGGCGTTGACCTGCACGGTGGTGGCCTGCGAGGCAATGGAGAGCGTGACGGGGAGACGCTGCTCCTGCCGTGAGGCCAGAGTGCTGGAGATGATGACATCGGAGAAGCCGTCGTGGTGGATGGTGACTTTGTAGTGGCCGGCGTTGAGGTTCTCAAAGAGGAATTCGCCGTCGCTGCCGGAGGTGGTCTGGCGTACGCCGCTCTCGTCGATGGACTGCGCAGTGACGGTAGCGCCAGAAATGACGGCGCCGGATACATCGACGACTGTGCCGCGGATGCTGCCGAACGTGGATTGCGCCTGCGCCGCGTAACACCCGGCCGCGATCAGCAGCAGGCCGGCGATGACCCGTCGCAGCGAAAAGGAAAAGCGATGATGGCTGTGTGGTTCCGGCGCTGCTTGTTCGTGAAGCAGGAGCATGCGCCCGAGGTGCAGGCACAATACGGAATGGGCACTGGCGGAATGAAGAGTGTTTCGTGATTGCGTATGGACCATTGCGTTCTCCGTTCATGCGGGGAATCGACTGCTGGTCCATATTGAGCAACGAGACGTATGAGGATCGGATAACTGGAGGGCCGCTTCTTATGGCTCCCTTACAACTTTCGCGAAGCAGCAAGCGAATCATGATGAAGACATTAGTACGGCATAAGTACAATGCCCCGTCGGCGCCATGAAGTGCGGCATCCGACGAGGCGGGCAAGCAGGCAAAGTGAGTCAGTGCATCACGTCAGAACTTGACGAGGATCGCAAAGATAAGCTTTTGTTCGTCACGACGCATATCAGGCTGCCAGAGTGCCGGATAACCCGGAATTGCAGCACATACACTTTTGGCTGCGGCAACATTCGCCGCGTACTCCTGGTTGTATTTCATCCATGGCATCGCCGTATATCCAACACCGGAGTCGGTCGAAGTAGTGCCGTTGGTGCAGGTAAAGTCTGCCGGGCTCCCGATGGTGGTGAGGGTGTTGCCGCCCGGGGGCGTTGAACCGCCGCGACCGGCCCAGTAGGGCACGTCCGAGTGGCGGTAGCCATACTCCGTGCGGAAAGTGACGTATTGGCTGGGCATGTAATCCCACGTGATGGTGCCGTCCTCCGCGTGGTAGGGCTGGCCCGGATCCGCGGGGAAGTAGGCGCTGCCGGTGACGGCCGTGGCGCCGTTGATGGGAGGCAGCAAAACAAGATAGCGGCCGGGATTGTCGATCTGGCCGCCGCCGAGGGTCAGGCCGTACTTATCCTTGTTGAACCAGAACCGGTTGTAGAGCATCCATCCGAGGAAGCTCTGTTTCTGGTAGTAGGTGGCGGGCGTCGTGCCGGTCGCCGGAACGAAGATTTTGTGGTTGGCGGAACCGGTGCAGGCCACGCCAGAGCCACTCTCGCAGCCCGCGTCACCGGTGAAGGAGAAGGCCATGCGGTCCAGCCTGCTGTCAGGTCTGTCGTAGTACTTGAGTTCGAAGCTGTTGTCGGTATGGAAGCGCGTGCGGCCGTGGATGCCGAAATCATCTTCGCCATAGCCGTAGTTATTGGAGATGATGTTGATTCGATTAATCGGGGTCCACTTGACCTGACCGCCCATGCCAGGCTTGGTTCCAAAGCGGGAATAGGACTGCCAGCCATTGATGAACCAGGGCTCGATCTTCAGGTGCTGCGTGGGGAAAAACTGGCCGCGCACGCCGTTGAAGAACCAGGGCGTATTGGAGGAAACAAAGGAGGGCTGATAAGCCCAGTTGTCGAAGTTGTAGTAGCTGAACAGTCCGATGTAGGACAAGAAGATGCCGGCGTCGAGGTTAATGCCATGCATACGGTCCCAGTGGTAGCCGCCATAGGCCTCGGCCAGATAGCGATAGGCATCGTTGAGATTCCACTGGCCACGTAAGGCGCTGGCGTCGTTGCGGGGCGTGGTGACGGAGTACTCGCCGAACTGCGTCATCAGGCGAGCGTGGACGCGGTCGATCAACAGATCGCCGCCGACGCCGAGCTGTTCGAGCTGTACTTCCTGCGAACGGAAAACTTCGCTGGAGCCGCTGATGGTGTCGTCGGCGGGGTGGTTGAAGTCGAGGTTGTAGTTTGTGTCGACCCGGATCTCCGGCGTGAAGTATTTCGTGCACAGCGGGCAGTCGATGGTGCGGGGATTCCCGTTGAGCCAGCCCCACCACGAGTCCGCAAACGGCGTGACCTTATCCACGGGAGGAGCGCTTTCCGGAGCCTGTGCCGCTGCAACGGCGGAAGCGGCCGGAAGGAGGGAAGAGGCGACGGCCATTGCTGGGTGAGCACTCGAAGCCGGCGACAAGCCGTCACGAGCAGCCTGCAAATGCTCTGCGGAGGCGGAGGTGGCCTCTTGATTCCTGAGCTGGTTCTCCAGTTCCTCGATTCGGTGCTTCATGGCATCGAGTTGCTGCAGAATCTCGGTGTTGGACACCGATGCTGTGGATCCTGGCTGCGACACCGCTGCGGGCACTTCCGCAACCTGTACCGGCGTGGTGCTCTGCGCGCAAGCCGTGCCGAAAAGCATGGATAAGGCGGTGATAGTTCCTATGCGTTTGGACAGCTGTCGACGGAGGGTGGGAACAGGGTCTGTATCAAGGTACATAGCGTCCTCTCACTCTGGGTTACCGTGCGGGCGAAGAGTGCGAGGTCGCCGCGCGGGGCAAAACCCTAGGCTAACTCCCCAGGTGTGAGGAAACCGGAAACCATTTGTGATGGATTCATAAGGAAAGGCCCGGCAACGTGAATGCCATACGCCGGTTTCGCGCGCCGCAGCCCGCGCGTCAGTTCCGGAAAAGGAGACGCTCAAGGACGGGACCGAGTACCAGCGCCGGCAGGTAACTCAGTGCTGTTCCGATCATGAGATAGCCAGTAAGGAGAACTCCGAAGGAAATCGAGTCCGTCGGCAGTGTCCCTGTGGATCGCGGTACGATCTTCTGGCGTGCGAAGAGGCCCGCGAACGCCAGCGCGGGAATCGCCAGGCCAAACCGTCCGGCCATCATCGCGATGATCGTCGAGAAGTTGTAGAACAGGGTGTTCGCGCTGAGACCGCCAAAGCTCTGCCCATTATTGGCGAAGCAGGAAGCGTAGCCAAACAGGATTTCCGTCAGTCCGTGGGGACCGCCGTTCGTCGTCAGTCCCGCGCGCCCGGCGCCGGTGCCCACCGCAAGCGCGGTCAGGATCAGGATCGTAACCGGNNACCATCCCGAACAGCCCGGTGCCAAGCCCGCCGAAAATCACCTCGCCCAGAAGAAGGTTGACCAGCAGCACCATGCCTCCCAGCGAAGTCAGGCTATCGTCCGCGGCGTTGGTTGAGCCGGTCGCCCCGTTCGAGGTGGCGATTCCGGTCAGAGTCGAAGCTCCGATGCCGAAGCGGACCTCTTTGCCTTCCATGTTGCCGCCGGACTGCAGCTGGCTCCGTTGCGCCTCGACACTGTGCAGAGTCGGATTGGCACGCTGCTCGGACAGATGCAGAGCGGCCAGCCCGCAGCTGAACAAGATCACCATGACCCAGTAGAGCGTCCAGCCCTGCCTCGGCAGACGAATCATTCTGCCGAATGTGTTCGTGAGTGCCGCCGGGAGCAGAACAATCGCCAGCATCTCGATCAAGTTTGTCAGCGGTGTGGGGTTTTCGTAAGGGTGCGCGCCATTGGCGTTGAAGAACCCGCCGCCGTTGGTTCCGAGATTCTTGATGATCTCCAGCGCGGCGACCGGCCCTTGCGCCAGGACCTGCTTCGCCCCCTCCAGTGAGGTCGCTTGCACGTAAGGATGAAAGTTCATCGGCACGCCCTGCGCGACGAGCAGGAGCGCTCCCAGAAGCGAGCCGGGCAGCAAAATCCAGAGCAGGCTTCGTGTAAGGTCGACCCAGAAATTTCCCAGCGTCTGCGAAGATTCCTTCGCCAGGCCACGAATGAACGCGATGCCCGCTGCCAGCCCCGCGGCTCCAGCCAGAAAATTCTGGACGCACAATCCCCCCATCTGGCTGACGTAGCTCATAGTGTTTTCGCCCGCGTACGCCTGCCACGTGGTGGTCGTCGAGAAACTGATTGCCGTGTTGAGCGAGAGGTCAGGAGTGAGCGGCGTGGTGAAGTACGCCAGGAAGAACCATGGCAGGAAGCGCTGGAATCGAAGGATGGCGTAGAGGGCCAGTGTGCAAACGAGGCCGAAGAGGATGAAGGAAGCCGTGTATTGTCGCGCGGTCATCTCGACGCTCGAATCGACTCCTGAGAGTCGATATAGCAACCGCTCCACCGGCAGCAGAATTGGGTCCAGCCATGTTCGTTGCCGGCAGAAAACGCGGGCCATGTACCCGCCCAGCGGCTTGACGCAGAGAGTGACAATCGCCAAAAAGAGGAGATACTGGGCTGCGTTATACAAGCTCATTTGGCCGACGCAGGATCACCACAGGGCGAATCCACACTGAGTATTGCACCAGGTCCATAAAGAAAGAAGAGGGGATTTATCTGCATGGGGCTGCACGGGCTTCGCCCGCGCCGGCCTTTACATCTCCCTTACGCGGATGGCTGTGGCACGCAGGAGACGTCCGAATGGACGAGCGCTACAATCCATCTCGGAATTCCGGGGATATGAACGCAGCAACATCCGGAGCTATCCCGCGATCCGGACTTCGCATCCCTCAGAGAAAGCCCGATTGAACATCGCGGCAATATTCAAACAGAATATCCGTCCTTACAAACTATTTAGAATCGCCTCTCGCCATCCTTAGGGCACGTGTTCTGAAATAAGGCTGGGGGCATATAAACTCCGTGCATCCTCTGGCAATCTTACTTTTGGCTATCAGTGAACTCGGGGGAATTGGCGTCATACTGTGGATCGTGCTTCCGCTCATAAGGAGCTGGCTACGGACGAGACGCCCCCTGACCTGCCTGTTGAGTCACCAGCGTCTTCGAAGCTGAGGTCTGAAGCGCCTCCGGTCAGCCTTACAGTTCCGATGCTCCTCGCTCGCAATAACCAGCATTGGTCAGTTCTGGTTCCCGCTGGCTACACCCTGTCAACGGCACTACCAGCAGCCTGATGGCACCAGCTGACTGTGTACCCGATGTTCGACCTGAAAGATCCTGGTTCTCTCTGCCACCCGTTATGCCAGACCTGGCGCGAGGGGGCCCCTGAGGGCGCTCCGGTCGGGATGACAACTCAGCGCTTAGCAATTATGGCAAGCGGTCGGCGATGCGACTTTGCACGGTCACGGAGCCAGCTTTTGCGGCTCCTGGTTACCTGTTTCGGGTTCCCTGACCCCATGCGCTGGAAAATCCTCTTGACACATTCACATCGACTGAGCAAAATCGTTTCCTCGCCGCTGTTCGTCGTTGGCGACGTCTTCCCCGACACTTCTGAACCGACAAAACTCGGTCTTTGACCATGGAGATCTCCATGCATCAACCTGCCTGTGCAGTCGTGAAAGGTTTCCTTGTCCTAGGCGCAGTTGTGCTTGCGTCTCTGCCGGTATCGGCGCAGCGAATCTCCGCGGATACTGTAAAGAACGGTCACTTCCCTGAAGCGCTTCGAGGCCACCTCGACGCACACCCGGACAAGTCCATCCATTCCCCGTCGACGGCCGGCAGTCAGGCCGCCGCCGCTGCGCTGGCAAGACCCGCCCACCCGCCGCAGCCCATCGTCTCGCCCTACTATTACCCGAGCTCGCGCAGCGGCTCCTTTAACTACGGCTTTATCGTCGGCCCCAATCCCTTCTGGGGCGACGGTCCGAGGAGCACCTCTGTTAAGACCTTTATCGTTCCGATCGTCATCAAGGTTCACCAGGTCGCGACCGACTTCTCCGTCGACGCTAACAATAATCTGATCCTTACCGGAATCAAGGATCAGGACGCAACCTACGACCCCACCGCGCCAGCGCCCCCCTGCCTCGGCACGAAAAAGAACAACGTTCCCTTCACTCTCGCCGTGCAGTCGCCGATTTTTGAGAATCACCACTGGGTGTGGGGCGGCATGGATCTGGGCGACGGGCAATACAACGAAACCTTCCAGCGCGCCAACTTCTGGAATGCCACGGGCGAGGATCCTGGCAGTTACCACATGCATCTGGACACCCAGACGCTTCCCGCGATCGTGATCGATTTCCCCAAGGGCACCGGCATCGGGCTTCCCCAGTCCAGCTCGTACCTCGGCTACTCGACCTGCGCGCCCACGGCCCTGGTGGACATTTCGCTTTTCGACAACTACCTCGACTACGTCACGATTCCGCAGATGGCAGCCGCCTACGGCGTCAACTCCGGCAACTTCCCAATGTTCATTGCCGGGAACGTGCTGTGGGGCGCGGTGAGCGGGCAGCTTCCCTACTATGAAGCGGAGGCCGCGGGTTATCACAGCTACAGCAGCGTGGACCCGGCGCAGACCTACGGCGTGACCCAGTTCGGCGACGAGACCGTCTTCACCTGGCCTGACGCCGTGCCGCTCTCGCACGAAGTGGGCGAGTGGATGAACGATCCCACAGGCACCAACGACGTCCAGCTCTACAATGTCAACGCCGCCGCCAGTCCCACGGGACCCGCCGCCTGCCAGGGCAACTACGAGGTCGGAGACATCCTGGCCGGATTCTTCATGCCTCCGGTCACGGGGAAAAACGGTTACACGTACACACTGCAGGAGCTGGCCTTCTTCTCGTACTTCTACGGAGGGCCTTCGTTTGCGGCTAACGGGTGGTACTCCAGCAACAACACGCTGACTACCGACGCGGGGCCGGTCTGCGGCCCCTAAACCGCCGCTCTCCGCCAGGTCCGGGATTCCGTGCCACGGGTCCCGGATCCCGCCTGGTCCCGATGACAGCCTCAATGATTTAACGCATATCGGGGACGAGACACTCGTTCAGGCTCTGTCACAAACGAAAAGGNNCGCTTCGATTTGCTAGTCGCTACAGGCTCCCCGCTGTCTTTACGACGCCGTGAGCTCTGCTGCGATTTTCTCGGTGACGAAAGCCTCGACGGTATCGCCGACTTTGATGTCGGTGAAGTTCGAGATGCC
>PMAM01000157.1:3807-15401 GCA_003152595.1 Acidobacterium sp. | reverse complement strand
GCTGCTGGCCGTCGCGGGCGATCGCACAACCGAGAACACCCTGCGCGCGTACGACGACGCGGTTGCCGAGCTGTCCACAGTCGGCTCGCTCACCGGCCTGATACACAGCGTCCATTCCGACAAAGCAGTCCGTGATACGGCACAGTCGCTGTTACAGAAGATCTCGCAGGCTGGCGTGGAGCTGTCGCTCAACCGCGACGTCTATCAGGCGCTGGCTAAAATCGATGCCGGCGAGGCCGATGCCGCCACGAAGCATTATCTGGATCGCACGCTGCTGCAGTACCGCCTGGCCGGCGTCGACAAGGACGATGCAACGCGCGCGAAGCTCAAAGAATTGCAGGATCACGCAACGCTCACCGCTCTGATCTTCGGCCGCAACGTGCAGGAGGGCGGCAACACCGTCGTNNTGACCACCGATTTTCCCGACTACCTGCCGCTGATGACATTTGCAAAATCGAACGATCTGCGGCGGCGGATGTTTCTGGCATATAACACCCGCGCGTATCCGGCGAACCGGCAGCTGCTTCTGGAGCTGCTCAGCATCCGCAGCGAGATTGCCGGCATCCTCGGCTTCGCGCACTGGGCCGACCTGGCGACGGCCGATCAGATGATGGAGTCGGCCGCCAACATGCAGGCGTTCCTCGACGATCTGGACCGCGCCACCAACGCCGGAGCGCAGAAGGAATACGCCATGATTCTGGAGTTCGCGCAGGCGCAGCAGCCCGGCCCTGGCAGGATCGACGCTGCGAGCCGAGCCTACTGGCTCGAGCAGTACCGGCGCTCCGCGTTCGACTTCGACTCGCAGTCGGTGCGGCCCTATTTCCCGTATGGGCGCGTCGAGCCGGGCGTGCTTGCCACTGCAGAGAAGCTGTTCCAGGTGCAATTCCGCCGGATCGACAACGCAGACGTGTGGCATCCGTCGGTCAGCGCCTGGGAGGTGTGGGACGGAACCGAACTCGCCGGCCGCTTCTATCTGGACATGCATCCGCGCGAGGGCAAGGACAAGTGGTTCTCCGCGCATCCGCTGATCCCGGGCATTCGCGGCCGGCAACTGCCGGAGGCGGCGCTGATCTGTAATTTCCCCGAGCCGAAAGAAGGCAATCCGGGGCTGATGCAGTATTCCGACGTGGTGACGTTCTTCCACGAATTCGGACATCTGATGCATGCGCTGCTCGGCGGGCGTCAGGCGTGGGCGGGCATCAGCGGCATCGCTACCGAGGGCGACTTTGTCGAGGTTCCGTCGCAGATGCTGGAGGAGTTCTTCCGCGATCCATCGCTGCTGGCCACCTTCGCGCATCACGTTGAGACGGGCGAGCCGATTCCGGCAGAGCTGGTGCTGCGCATGAATCGCGCCGGCGCCTTTGGCCGCGCGGACTGGGTGCGCACGCAACTGCTCTACACGACCTATTCTCTGGAGACTCATCAGCAGGATCCGGCGACGCTCGATCCCGATGCGCTGTTTCGGAGTCTTTACGAGCGCTTCCTGCCCTACGAGTGGATCGAGGGCAACCGCATGTACGCGAGCTTCGCGCACCTCGTCGGCTACTCGTCGAACTACTACACCTACCTGTACGACAAGGTCATCGCGCTGGATTTCTTCGCGCAGTTCCCGCGGAACGCGCTTCTCGAGTCGCCCGAGTCGATGCGGTACCGCAGGACCGTGCTGGAACCGGGTGGCTCCATGCCGGGCAGAGAGATCGTGCACCATTTCCTGGGACGCAGCCAGTCCAGCGACGCTTTCACGGAGTGGGTTGGTGAGGAGTTTCAGGCGATGAGCGCGGCCTACTCATGATGAACGACAAAGCAAGCTGGCGATCCGATAAGCTGAATCGTCCAGGCAATCGAGGTTTCCGGATGACGCGTTCGAAGTGGCTGCTTCCCCTTTTGTTCGTATGTTTGCTGGGCGCGGCGCGGGCGCAGCAGGCGGTCATCACTGTCGATCATGGTCCCAACGCTGCTTCGCAGCGCGGCAAGCACTACGTCGTACTGGTCTCGCTCGATGGCTTTCGCTACGACTATGCGAAGAAGTACGGGGCGCGGCACTTGCTGGCCATCGCCGCGCATGGAGCCAGCGCTCCGGAGGGCATGCTTCCTTCCTATCCGTCGCTGACCTTCCCCAACCACTACACGCTGGTCACGGGGCTTTATCCCGAGCATCACGGCATCGTGGGCAATTCTTTCTACGATCCGGAGCGCAGGGAGCGATACTCCTATACGGATCCTAAGACGAGCAGCGATGGTTCCTGGTATGGCGGAACGCCGCTGTGGTCGCTCGCGGAAAAGCAGGGGATGCGCACCGCCTGCTTCTTCTGGCCCGGTTCGGAGGCGGAGATCGCAGGTGAGCGACCCAGCTACTACCTGCATTTCGACAACAAGTTTCCCGATGAGCAGCGCATCGATCAGGTGATTGCCTGGCTGAAGCTGCCGGATGAACAGCGACCGCATTTCATCACGCTCTACTACTCAAACGTCGATCATGCCGGGCACGAGTACGGTCCGGTCAGCCCGCAGACGGCGGAGGCGGTGAAGCACGTCGATGAGCTGATGGGAACGCTGGAGGTGGACCTGAAAGCGACGCATCTGCCCGTCGATCTGGTCATCGTTTCCGATCACGGCATGGCGAAGATTCAGGGCGGCTGGATCAACCTGGACCAGTACGCGCCGATGGACGGCCTTATTACGGTTGGCGATTATCTCTATGCACCGACGGAGCAGGCGGCGAGCGCTGCGTATCAGAAGCTGAAGGCGGCGGATGCAGCGTTCATGGTCTATCGGCGCGCACAGGTTCCGGCGGAGCTGCACTACAACAGCAATCCGCGCGAGGGCGACCCGGTGATCGTCGCGCGCGGACCGTATGCCATTCGCGCGCAGGCTCCGACGGACCGCGAAGACAAGGCGCCCACCGCCGGGAATCACGGCTTCGATCCGACCATGCTGCCGGAGATGAAGGCGGTGTTCTACGCCGAAGGGCCGGATATTCGCGCGGGGATGAAGCTCAAGCCTTTCGAGAATGTGAACGTGTATCCGCTGCTGGCGAGGATTCTTGGGCTGGACGCGCCGCCGGTCGATGGCAGCCCAGGCGTTCTCTCCGGCGTGCTGACTGCGCATTGATTTCCGGTCCGCCCGCGGCCGCTTTCTGCATCAGCCGTTCATGTAGCCGCCGCCAGGCGGCCCCAGTTGCGGCATGCCGCGCAAAATCGTCCCGATGGTCTCGTTCCTCATCGAAAGCACCGCAATATCCGCCGAGCGGCCCGGCGCGAGGGCACCGATCTCCAGGTCCAGCCCGGTCATGCGCGCCGGATTGCGCGTGGCCAGAGGCAGCACATCTCCCAGGCTCGCCCCCGTGAACTGTGTGAAGTTGCGGAGACCGCGATCGAGGGTGAGCGTACTGCCAGCCAGCGTGTCTTCGCCAATCACGCAGCGGCCGTTCCTCACCCGGACGTCCATCTCGCCCAGCCGATAAGGACCATCCGGCATGCCCGCCCCGGCCATGGCATCGGTGATGAGGATCGCGCGATCGCGTCCCTTGGCCTTCCAGAAGAGGCGAACGACGGTGGGATCGACGTGCAGGCCGTCGCAGATGATCTCGGCGTACAACTGATCGTTGCCCAGCACCTCGCCGACCAGGCCGGGATCGCGATGATCGAAGCGGCGCATGGCGTTAAACGTGTGGGTGGCGCTCACGGCCCCGGCCATCACGCCTGCGCGTGCCTCATCGCCATTCGCGTCGCTGTGTCCCAGGCTCACGCGCACGCCCAGCTTGGTTGCGTGGGCGATCGTCTCTTCGGCATTGGGAAGCTCGGGCGCGATAGTCATCACGCGGATGTTGCCTTCCGCCGCATCCCACATGCGGTCGAACAATGCAATCGACGGCGTCAGCAACTGGTTTTCGACGTGCGCGCCGCGTTTGTGCGGCGACAGGAACGGCCCCTCGAGATGAATCCCGACCGGCCGCGCGCCGTCGAGCGGGGAGTTGATCAGCTTGGCCAGCCCGTTGAGCGAGCGAAGTAGAGAATCCAGCGGAGCCGTGACGGTGGTGGCGCAGTACGCGCCCACGCCGCGCCGCGCCAGGAAATTGCCAATGTGGTTGAGCGCCGATTCAGTCGCCTCCATGACGTCGTGACCGCCGGAACCATGAATGTGAATGTCGAACAGCGCCGGGATCAGCGTCGATTCCGGCAGTTCCACATGCCTCCCCGCCGGCAGTTCGGCTTGCGCGTGGGGGAAGACGTCGGCGATGACGCCGTCATCGATGACGACGACGGGCCGCTCAACCATGCGATCGGGAGTGAACAGGCGAGTAGCGGTGAGTACCGTGCGCACAGATCAGATTAACGCGAGCGCCTCGGTTCTGCTTGTTGCTTACTGAGAATCGCTCGCGGCCTTGTTCGCCGGGGGAGCGGGAACGGCTCCTGGAGCCTTGCGCGAGTGGGGCGCGATCCGCGCGCGTCCCCGACCTGAAGAGCGCGAGGCGCGTCCTGGCTCGCCGGCAGGCGCGGGCGTGGAGGCCGGTGCCGCCGGATGGACCGCCGAAGCCGCACCGATCCCCTGTCCCGCCAGAGGCAGAGGCGGCGGCACCGCACCATGGCTCGGCCTGCGCGAATGGCTCACCGAGCCGGCAACAATGGCAAAACACAGCACGAGCGCCGTCGCTCCACCCAGTGCCGGGCGAGAGAAGTGCGGCACCTGGCCGATCCAGGCGATCCGCGCGGGCTTCGATTCGAGGGCGACGCGCCCGGCGGCGAGGCGGTTGAGGATCCGACCCTCAAAGCCCGCAGCCGGCGTAGCCAAGCCGAGGCTCCGCAGCGTGCGGTCAATGCGCGGATCGTTTGTGGTGTCGTGGATCGTTTCGCGGTTCATCGCTGAATCCCTTCCTTATCGAGCAGCACAGACAGCTCTCGGCGGGCGCGAAAGATGCGCGAGCGGATGGACGATTCCGTCGTGCCGAGTGCGGCGGCAATTTCAGCGGTGGTCAGCTCTTCGACGGCAGAAAGCAGGAGCGCTTCGCGTTCGCGCGCGGGCAGGCGACCGATCAGCGCCAGAATCCTCGCGTGCTCCTGCGAGGAGATCACCGAGGCGTCGGCGCCCCGTTCCCCCGTGGTCAGAATGCGCGCGTGATCGGCGATGTCNNCCACACCCGGTAGTCGCGAATCTCGCCCAGGCGCGATTCGTGCCGCAGCACGCGCAGGAAGGTCTCCTGCACCGCATCCTCGGCCTCCGCCGTGTTGCGCGTGACCGAAAAGGCGACCCGATAGAGCGCCGTCGAATAGTCGGCCACCAGCTGCGCGATCGTCTGGGCTTTGTCCAAGGGCTTCGCAACCGGAGCAGGCGTCACCCAGGAGGCGAGCTGGCCTTCAAAACAACTCATCCTGACTCAATCCTGGCTCTCCCCGCCGGGCTCGAATCCGGCGCGGAGTCAGTGTCTACGTCTGCCCTAAAGACGGAGGATACCTCGTTTTCGCTCACGGAGCCGGGAGCGCTGCACCGCTCCGCAATCTACCGCCGCTTGACCCTGCAGTAACGCGCTTTTCAATACACTGGGCGTCATGCGCTCGAAGATTGCTGCCTGCCTCTGTTTCCCTCTTGTTCCGTTCCTGATGCTCAGCGCGCCGTTGGCGGCCGCGGCCCAGTCCCCGGCAGCGCCGGGCCTGATCAGCCAGCCTGGGCCGAGCTTTGCGGTGAAGGATTCCGACCTGCCGAAGGACTTCTCCATCGTGGTCTACGGCGACATGCGCTTCACCAACCCGGCGGACACAAGCGCCGCCGATCCCGAGGCGCGGCGTGCCCTGGTGGCGAAGATCGCCGAGCTTCACCCGGATGCGCTGATCCTGACCGGCGACGTGCCGTATCGCGGGACCTTCGCGGCCGATTATGACGAATACAAGCTCGAAACGAAGGCGTGGCGCGACGAGCAGCTGCGTGTCTATCCCGCCCTCGGCAACCACGAGTTCGGCGGCAAGGGCGCCGAAGATCCGCTGCGGAACTGGTGGAGCGCGTTCCCNNGTCGCGGACATTCAGACGCTGATCGAAGTGAACCACAATCCGCGGCCCAATGAGATCGCTCTGCGCGACTACCTGTCCAGCATTGCGCCAAAGGCGCACGCGCGCTTCATCGTGACGGCGGGGCACATCCACAACTATGAGCGTGCCGAGGTGGATGGCGTGACGTACCTGGTCTCTGGCGGCGGCGGGGCGCATCCTTATCCGGTTGTGCGCACGCCGCAGGACAAGTACCAGGCGACGGACTTCCCCAACTTCCACTACATTCTCTTTCAGCTCGACGGGCGCGAGATGAAGGCGACGATGTTCAGGCTGGCGTTTCCGATCGCCGCGACGCCGGAGTGGCAGGCGCGGGACTCGTTCGCCGTCGATGCGAAGTAAGGACGGCATGTGCAGAGACAACGCTGGTTCGAGATACATGACCAACCGTGGTTCCCGGCGTACTTCCGCGACCTGGTGACGGAGGGCCTGGAAGCGGTCTGGAATGAGAACCGCACCTACCATCCCATCGCGGCGCGGCTGCGCGAGGCGGTGCGGCAGTCGGGGGCGGAGTGCATCGTGGATCTGTGTTCCGGGGGCGGCGGACCGTGGGCTGGGCTCTATCCCGAGGTGGCCGACGGCAGCGCGATTCCAGTGACCCTGACCGACCTCTACCCCAACGCGCTGCTGGCGCGGCGCACGAGGGACGAAACGCCGGGCAGTGGCGTGACCGCCTGGCATGAACCGGTAGATGCGCGGCATGTACCGCCGGAGCTGCGCGGCTTCCGCACCCTCTTCTCCTCGTTCCACCACTTCGATCCGGAGGCGGCGCGGGCGATGCTGGCCGATGCCTTCGCGCATGGCGAGGGGATTGCCGTGCTGGAGGGCGCGCGGCGCAATGCGTGGACCATGATCGCCGTGACGGCGGTGCCGTTCCTCGGCTTTCGCGCCGCTCTCACGGCGCGGCCGCTACGCTGGGATCGCATCCTCTGGAGCTGCGTGATCCCGGTCGTCCCGGCCATCTTGTGGGTCGATGGGATCCTGTCGTGCCTGCGCAGCTACTCGCTCGACGACCTGCGGGAGCTGACTGAGGGCTTGTCGGCGCCGGACTACGAGTGGCAGGTCGGCGATGCACCTGGACGGGTGCCCATCCGGTATCTGATCGGAAGCCGGAAGCGAGAAACGAGTAGCTGGTAGCTGATGGCCCCAGCGCTCATCGGGAGCAATGAGGGTGCGTTCGTCCCGAAGGCCTCACGTTCCGATTCGCGGGGAACCGTTGACTGCGGATTGCGGCGGGCGGCGAACTCAATCCGTGATCAGGTGCAGCGCCACGATGGCCAGGACTGCAGCCGAAGTTGCGGTGGCGAGCGCAACGACGATGACGGCGAAATGACGCCGGAGGCTTACGGTCCACTCGTGTGCTGTTAAGCGCAGTGTGGGGTCGGCGCGCCAGGTTCGCATGAGGCTGACACAGCCGATGAGGAGCACAGCCAGCGGGAAGCCGATCAGGAAAATCCAGAGTCCGAGGTGAGTTCGGGCAGCGTACCAATCGACGATACGCTGCGCGGTATGAGCGGGCTCGAACTGCTGGGGCTGCAGGTTGCGGACGAAGAGAGCCGTCATGAAGAGTGTGGCAGGGGCAATCAACAGCAGTTCCAGGGTGGCGAGGGCACTTCGCAGAGTTCTCATGCAACGCTTTATAGCACAAAGCACTTTGCACTGCAAAGCTACAAATGCCTCTGATATAAAGGGGCGGAAAATTCAGGGTTCGGGAGCGTGGCGTGAAGAGCGGAATGGGTGTGCGTGGGTGGATGGCCATTGCGGTGGGAATCGCTCTGCTTGGGTTCGCGCCGGCGGGGCGGGCGGAGAAGAACGCGAAGGGGACAAAGCACAAAGTGGAGGCTGGTGCGGCTGCGGAGATGACGGTGGTGAGTCCGGAGAGCGAGGGTTTTTCGACGGAGCGGCTCGAGAATCTGCACAAGCTGATCGAGGGGGAGATCGACGAGAAGCAGCTGGCGGGGGCGGTGACGATTCTGGCGCGGCACGGGAAGATCGTCGACTACCGGACGTACGGCGTGAAAGACGTCGCGAGCAGCGCGCCGATGGCGGGCACTCCAATGACAAGGGACACGATCTTCCGCGACTACTCGATGACGAAGCCGGTGACGGGAGTGGCGATGATGATCCTGTACGAGCAGGGGAAGTGGCTGCCGTGGGATCCGATTTCGAAGTACGTGCCGGAGTTTGCGAACCCGAAGGTCTTCGACGGGTTCAGTCCGGACGGCAAGATGGTGCTGGCGGATCCGATCCATGCGCCGACGATGGCGGAGTTGATGTCGCACTCGGCCGGCTTCTCGTATGGAAACGGGCACGGGCCGGTGGACGCGCTGTATGCGGAAGTGAAGCCGATGCAGTCGGCGAATCTGCAGGAATTCGTCGATAAGATGGCGAAGCTGCCGCTGAATTATCAGCCGGGGAAGGCGTGGATGTACTCGGCGTCGATGGATATCGAGGGGTACATCGTGGAGAAGCTGTCGGGCCAGACGCTGCCGGATTTCATGCGCACGCACATTTTCGAACCGCTGGGGATGAAAGACGCGGGATTCTATGTGCCGGCGGACAAGCGGGCGCGGTTCGCGACGAATTATCGGGCGGACGAGAAGGAGACGCTGACGGTGACGCAGGCCGGCAGTCCGCCGACAGACTATACGGCCGAGCCGGGGATGCCTTCGGGCGGCGGCGGGCTGGTGTCGACGCCGGAGGACTACTACCGCTTTGCGCAGATGCTGGCGAACGGCGGCGAACTCGATGGCAAGCGGGTCCTGTCGCCGGAGACGGTGAAGCTGATGACGTCGAACCACCTGCCAGCGGACTTGCTGACCGGGCATTGGGGGATCGGGCAGCACATCATGCGGCCGGGATTTGGGTACGGGTTCAACTGCGCGGTGGTGTTCGATCCGGCGGCGGCGGGGCTGCCGGATGGCAAGGGGACGTTCTTCTGGGATGGCGCGGCGGGGACGTGGTTCTGGGTGGATCCGACGAACGATGTGGTGTTCGTGGGGATGATCCAGCGCATGGGCGGGCACGACAATCACACGCTGCTGTACAAGAGCCACGCGGCGGTGTACGGGGCGCTGACCGATCCCAGCAAATAGGGACTCGCCGTCCAGGCGGACGCGCCTGCGCGCTGAAGAGTCGTGGTGACAGGAATCTTACAAATCCCGGCTTGACAATCAGGACCAATCTTGTCGTATGTTGCTCTTTTGGGAGATGACGTTTCGTTCATCTTCGCTGGGCCCCTGAAAACAATTGAGTTCTTGAATTTAAGGCCTGTCCCAGGCTGAGGGATTCGTGCGCCCTTAAATGGGACTGAATTAGTCGTATATCAAGGAGAGGAACGTGTTCAGGATCCGGAAAAGAGCAGAGCAACTGGGGCGAGTTTGGACGGGCGTCGGGGTGATGGCGCTGGGGATTTTTGCGGGACCGCAGCGGTGCGTCGCACAGGAGCCACCGTATTTCGTGACGTATTCGCACGCGATGGAAGAGCCGGGGAACCTGGAGGTGGAATTCAAGGGAACGCAGGCCGCGCCGAAGAACGACAACGCATTTGGCGGTGCGACGGTCGAGTTCGAATACGGGGCGAAAGCGTGGTGGACGACCGAGGTCTATCTGAGCGGGCAGACGACGGCGAATGACAGCACGGTTTTTGTGGGCTTCCGGTGGGAGAACCGATTTCGGCCGCTGATGGAGGAGTATCGGGTGAATCCGGTTCTGTATTTCGAGTACGAGGACATCAACGCGGCGGATCGGGCTTTTCTGGAGGTGGTGGGCAACGACGGCGTGGCGGATCTGGCGGCGAGGAATGCCGAGGCGCGCAGCGATGTGCAGCGCGAGATGGAGATGAAGCTGATCCTGTCGAGCAACGCGCAGGGGTGGAATTTTTCGGAGAATTTCATCTCGGAGAAAAACATGGCCGCGAGCGATCCCTGGGAGTTTGGCTACGCGGTGGCAGCGAGCCGGCCGCTGACGCTGCGAGCAGGGGCGCGGGAGTGCGTGTTCTGCCGGGAGAATTTTGTCGCGGGCGCGGAGATGTATGGCGGGCTGGGGACCACGGACAGCCCTGGACTGCACGACACGTCGCACTATGTTGCGCCGACGGTGGGATGGAACATTCCGCGAGGGCCAACGATTCAGTTCTCGCCGGGTTTTGGGCTGAACGACAACAGCATGAAGGTGCTGTGGCGGGTGGGGGCGCAGTACGAGTTCCAGCAGTTCTTCGGGCGGTTCCATCGTGCGTCGGAGGTGCGATAGCCATGCGCAAAGGGATGGGAGTGGCGTGTTTGGTGTTTGGGTGCGCAGCGCTGTTGGCGGCCGCGGAGGTGAATCAGGACTGGCTGAGGAAGGTGCCGGCAGCGGAGCGGGCGCGGGCGAATCCTTACGCGGGACAGGCGGATGCGATTGCGGCCGGGGCGCGGCTTTTTGCGGATCACTGCGCACGGTGTCACGGCGCGGATCTGGAGGGCGAGCGCGGGAAGCCGAGCCTGAGGACGGAGGTGGTGAAGAACGCGACGGACGGTGAGATTTTCTGGTTGCTGCGCAATGGGGATCTGCGGCATGGGATGCCGTCGTGGAGCGGGCTGCCGGAGCCGGAGCGGTGGGAGGTTGTGGCGTTCCTGAAGAGCAGGGAATGGCGGGAAGCTGGAAGCTGAGATAGACCTCAGTGTTCTTTCGACGTTTACTGGCGGGCGCTTTCCTGGCGGAGGGCGTGGACGACGACGCGGAGCATTTCTTCTTCGGGGGCGGGTTTGCCGNNGTGTCGATGGGGTTGTAGACCAGGTCGAAGACGAGGCGCGTGTTCAGCTCGTTCGGCTCGAGGATCGACGCGGGTTTGACGCCCTTCATGCCGACCGGCGTCGTATTGATGATTACGTCGAAGTTCGACTTCGCGATCTGCTCACGGCGGATGGTCTTCGCCTTCGCCTGGCGCGCGAGCTTCTTCGCGGTTTCGGCGGTGCGGTTCCAGACGAAGACCTCGGCACCTTTTTCGACGAGACCAAAAACAGCGGCACGGCCGGCGCCGCCCGCGCCGAGAACCAGGATCTTTGCGCCACGCAGCGGGAGGCGCCGTTCGAGCGGTCGAATGACCGCGGCGACATCGGTGTTGAAACCGTAGAGCTTGCCATCCTGCGCGCGAACCACGGTGTTGCAGGCGCCGATTTTCTGGGAGAGCGCATCGGTTCTTTCCAGATGCTTCAGGATTTCCGTCTTGAACGGCATGGTGATGGCGATGCCGTGGAGCGGGACCTCACGCGTGAGCGTGAGCAGATCGTTGAGGCGTGAGGTTTGCAGCGGCAGGAAGACGGCGTTGACCGTCTCGCGGCGGAAGGCCATGTTGTGGATGAGAGGCGAGAGCGAGTGGCGCACGGGATTGCCGGCAACGCCGTAGACCCTGGTGGACTGGTCGATCTGATCGATGCGCCAGGTTTCGCGGAGGGTGCGCGCGTCGATCTGGCCGGAGCCTGTTTCCTCGCCAGGCAGGGCGGAGGCGAAGGTGAAGACGCTGCCGGCGCGCAGGCCAAGGACGCGGCTGATAATGCCCTGCTCGCCCATGGAGA
>PMAM01000157.1:0-3785 GCA_003152595.1 Acidobacterium sp. | reverse complement strand
TCGTGCCAGCTGATGATGAGCGCGGCGCCATGCGAGCGCAGCTTCTTCATCTGTGCCGGCTTCATGTGCTCGGCGGTTTGTAATTCGATGTCGATGAGGTGAACACCGGCGGTTGCGGCTTTCTCGAGGATGTCGAGTTCGGCGCCGATGGTGCCTTTAAATTTTCCGCCTGTCGAGGCACGGCGGCAAGTGGCGATAGCGGTAACTTCGCCGCGCTCGTAGAGGAACTGCTTCAGCTTCGGAAGAATCGCGGCGGCATTAGGCAGATAGTCGAGGCGAAATTCGACGAAGTGATTCTCGCGGACGATTCTCTCGGCGTTCTGCAGCATGTCGGCGGGCGTGGAGCCGGTGATGGCGACACAGATCTTGCCGATGCGTGAGCGGATGTAGTGTGCGGTGAAGGCGGGATTTTCCGCGATGGCGCTGCCGTTGCCGGACGCGGAACTTCCCTTTTGTCCTGGCGATGCAGGACGGGGCGTCAGGCCCTTTACCGCCTCGGATTTGCCGCCGTCGCGTGGGGGTGCGGTGCGCGGGACCGCGGTGACTGCTTTCATACCCGTAATTGACGCATATTAAAGAGGTTTGCCCCGCGATGCAACAGCTATTCCGCGCCAGGGGCCGATGGGGGGGATTTTGGGGGCGAAAGTGGGCTGTCCGGCCGCAGGGCTGCGCCCGGATGGTGCCCAGCAACATGCAAACTACTGACAATAAAGCGATAGACAGGATTCAGGGCAGAGACAGAGGCCGATCCTGCGGGAATGTCTGTTTCAGGCGGTACAGACAGGCTGAGAAAGGGGATCCCGGTCCCGGGTTCATCCGGCGTTGCGGCGGCCGCGGAACTCCGAACCGATGGCGGCGATGGTGGCGCGGTCGAGGATGCGCGCCGCGGCGGGGAAGACGGTGGTTTCCTCTGTCTGGATGTGTTCGGCGTAGAGCGCCCGGAGGCGGCGGGTCTTGTCGAGGAGAGACTGTTCGAGTGTGGGGTTGAGGGGGCCGGCTGCGAGCCAACCGGAGTAGAGGCGATCGACGTCGTCGTGGAGCTGGTCGGCTTCGCGGTGATCGTCTTCGAGATGGTCCAGGGGATCGAGGGTGCCGGGGGGAGCGAGGGTGCGCATTCGAGGAAAGAGGGATTCCTCTTCGTCGGCGGTGTGGCGGCGGCCTCCTTCGCGGAAGTAGGCGAGGGCGGTGCGGATGGCGTTGGCTTCTTCGCTGGTGAGGGCGCGGGCATGGGCTCGCTCGGCCACGTCGCAGAGGATGGCGAGGAAACGCTCGATGCGGCGATGGCAATCCTGGAGCATGCCGAGGGGGTCATCGAAGCCGCTGTCGAGTTTGGCGCCGATCTGGACAGGCATGGGGAGCTCCTTCAGAACATTTCCCGAGACTCTGGCGTGCCCTGGTCGCGGTCTTTCATAAAGCCATCGGGAAATTCGGCCGCATCAAGGGCGGCGAAAACCTCTTGCCAACTCTTTGGAGTCGGGCGGGGCGTCGCGTTGTTGTTTTGGCTGTCGCGTCGTTTGGCGGACTTAGTCATTCCGTACCCCAACTGACACTTTAAACCCGTGGCTAAAGCCAGGCTTTTCTCTGACGGATAGTTCCCCGGCCTGAAGGCCGGGGCTTCTACCGTCGTGCCGCTTCGCGGCACCAATGTGCGTCAATTCTTCGGCTCTGTTTCGTTCGTCGCGATTAGCTTGAGCAGCAGCGTCGTAGCATACGCCTTCAGTTCGTCCTGGGACCTGGCGGCAATGGCGATTTCATCATCGAGGGACCCGACCTCCTGAATTGCGCGAGGATATCCTGCCCGGATATAGAGCTGTTCGAAGTCCTTTGCAAAGCTGAGAGGATCGAGGCTCTCCGATAGAATTCGGCGGGCGAGTTCTCGGGCAACGCGGATCGATGCGTCTTCACAGGACATGTGTGTCAGACCCGCTTCCGCCATGAAGCCTTCTATTCGCTGATCGACTTCCCATCCTGAAGGATTCACCAAAGCAGCCATTCGGCAGATCGCAGGGCCATCGAGGCCTGCTTCCAGTGCTTCTGCAGCGAGAGGCGGCATTTCCTCGGGGCCGATTAGCTGGAGCGCAAGCTTTGCCTCAACAAGCTTTGGATCAAAGGGCATGGGCTGAGGATAACGATCGAGCAGGCTGCGCGTAATCTTCCGGCGCTCAGGCGAGGCCCTTCCACTGTTCGGGGTCGGGGGCGGAGGTGGCTGGAGTTTCGCCGACGAGGTCGGCGAATTGCTTTACGTCTTCGCAGAGGCGCTGGATGCGGGTGTCGGAGAGGTTCTGACGGCGGGAGGGATGGAGCCATCGCTTCTTGGAGCGGTAGATTTTGCGCCAGGCGCTGGCCACGACCTCGCGGAAGGCACGGGAGCGCTCGGCTTCTTTCAGGATGGCTTCATACGCGCGCTGGATGAGGGCGGGGTCGCGGCAGATTTCGATCATCTGAATGCCGGCGAGGAGCGCCTGGACGGCGGCTTCCTCGATAGACATCCGGGAGAGGATGCCGCCCATCTCCATGTCGTCGGATAGGATGATGCCTCTGAAGCGGATCTGGCGGCGGAGGACATTGGTGACCCAGTAGCGGGAGACGGTGGCAGTCGCGGCGTCGCGGCCGGGCCAGGGATAGGAGGCGTGCGCGACCATAGCAAAGGGCAGACGGGAGGCGAGAGCGAGCCAGGGGGCGAGATCGGTGCGCCACATGAGGCGCGTCTGGCGATGGATGACAGGCATGGACTGATGGGAGTCGACTTGGCCGCCGCCGAGGCCAGGAAAATGCTTGCCGCAGGCGAGAATCTCTTCGTTCTTCATGCCGGCAAGGAAGGCGCGCACGTAGTCGATGACGCGGCCGGGCTCGGCGGAGACGGCGCGGGTGCGGAGGACGGACGCGGATTCGGGGAGCGCGAGATCGAGGACGGGCGCGAAGACGGTGTTGCAACCGAGGGCGCGGGCTTCGCGGGCGATGAGCCAGCCGTGCTGACGGTAAAGATTGCGCTTACCGGTAGCGAAGACGGCGGCAGGCGAGGGCATGGGGTAGACGAGGTCGCGGAGGCGATCGACGAGTCCGCCCTCAAGGTCGATGCAGCGGAAGAGTGGCGTGGTGCTGAGGTGGCCGGCTTCGCTGAGCAGCGACGCGACCTGGACGGCGCTTTCGATGTTGCGGCGGAACAGGATCACGCCGCCTGGGCGGATGCGCTCCAGCCAGGTGCGCTCTTCAGCGGAGAGCGAGGCGCCGCCGAGNNGCTTTCAGTTCTTCCAGAAGGTTCAGCGCCTGCAAAGGCGTAAGGGTGTCGATGTCGGTCTCCGCCAGACGATCGAGGATGCGCTGCGAGAGCGGAGTGAACATGGTGAGCTGCAGCAACGGCTCCGTTTCCACGGCAACGTTGTGCCGCTCCGAACGCTCGTGCTGCTTCAGCACCTGACGGGCGCGCTGAATAACAGCCGGGGGTAATCCGGCCAGGCGCGCGACGTCGATTCCATAGCTCCGACTCGCAGGTCCCTCTTCTATCCGATGCAAAAAAACGATGCCCTGGGGAGATTCCCTGACTTCGACATGCAGGTTTTTTAATCGGGGAAACTCCTCGGCCAGCAGGGTGAGCTCGTGGTAGTGGGTGGCAAAGAGCGCGCGAGCGCCGATGTGGCGCTGTATGTACTCGAGGGTGGCCCAGGCGAGGGCAAGGCCGTCGAAGGTGGAGGTGCCGCGGCCCATTTCGTCGAGGAGGATGAGGGATTGCGCGGTGGCGGTGTTGAGGATGGTGGCGGTTTCGGTCATCTCGACCATGAAGGTGG
>PMAM01000173.1 GCA_003152595.1 Acidobacterium sp. | reverse complement strand
GTGGCGGCCGCGAGGAAGAGGACGACAGAGCCCAGCGAATGCAGGAGCCGGGCGGCAAAGCGAGGTTTGGCCGGCCTCATTCGGTCGCGCAGACTCTGCTCTCGAAAATCAGAAAATGCTATCGAACCCAAACGCCCCTCGTTCCGCATGGGAAACCGTGTTTGCGGCAAAACCCGAGAACCTCTGTGCTGTCGAACACCGCTGGCCACACCAGGTTTCTCCGCGCAGGCCATGCCGACGGCTCCGGGTTTCGCTCTCGAAAGGTGAGATGCCAACTCGGCGGCAGCGTGGCCGGATCACAGTGACAGCATCCGCAGCGATGAAGTTTCTATACTACTGACAGATGGCTGCCTCGTCTCCAACCGTCGCCGAGCGCTATTCGCGCCAGGTATTGTTCGCCGGCATTGGGCCGGAGGGCCAGGCCCGGATCGAGCGCGCCCATGTGGCCGTGGTGGGCGTCGGGGCGACCGGGGCGGCGGCCGCTGGCCTGCTGGCCCGAGCCGGAGTGGGAACTCTCACGCTGATCGACCGGGATTTTGTCGAGGAGAGCAATCTGCAGCGGCAAGTGTTGTTCGACGAAGCCGACGCGCGGGCTTCCCTGCCCAAGGCGGAGGCAGCGCGGCGCAAAATCGGGGCGCTGAACCGTGAGGTTCAGGTCGAAGCCCGGATCGCCGACCTGGTGCCGGGAAATATCCACGAGCTGCTGCGCGGGGCAGAGATCGTTCTGGACGCGACAGACAACTTCGAGACCCGGTATCTGCTGAACGACTACGCCATCGAACAGGGCAAGCCCTGGATTTATGCAGCGGCAGTCGGGTCCTATGCGGTGACGATGAACATTCTGCCCGGGGAAACGGCCTGCCTGGCGTGCGTTTTTCCAGAGCCGCCGAGCGGCGCGGTGGAAACCTGCGACACAGCGGGGATTTTGAACACCGCGGTGAACCTGGCAGCGTCCATTGAGGTGACCGAGGCACTGAAATGGATTGTGGGGGCGCGGGACAAGATGCGGCGGACGCTGCTCTCCTGCGACCTGTGGGCGAACGAGTGGAGCGAAGTGCGGGCCGGGTCTCGGCGCGCGGATTGCGTGGTCTGCGCCGAGCGCGACTTTGCCCATTTGCGGGGTGAGGGCCGGCCGCACATCACTCTGTGCGGGCGAAATTCCGTCCAGATTCACGAGCGCTCGCGGCCGGTGGACCTGGCGGAGATGGAAGCGCGGCTCCGTCCGCATGGGAAGGTGCAGCGCAACGATCTGCTGCTGCGGTTCCAGCGAGGTGAGCACACGCTTACCCTGTTCGCGGATGGGCGGGCAATTATTCAGGGGACAACGGATGTGGCGGTGGCGCGGAGTTTGTATGCGAAGTTTGTGGGGTCATAAGCAGTCAGGCTCCGCTTCGGGGGGCGCCGGATTTGCACGGCGCGGCTCGAATGATTGGTTCCGGGCAACGCAGTTGGCCGCAAAGATCATAAAGAATGGGTCAATCGCGATCTTGTAGCGCGGTAGTGCGAACACCGCAGCAGTGACTGCAATGGCGAACACAATCGAGACCACCACAAACATATCCTCGCGGATCAGCTTGCAGCCGCGGCGCCACGCTCCGTATGCGGCAAAGAGCGAAAGGATCACCGAGGGCACCCAATAAACCGGGTTTCGACCTTTTTGGTGCGCCGGGTCGAAGAAAAAGAAGATGGCCAGTTTTCGAAGATCGACCCGGGCGTCGGCAACGGGCTGACTGAGCGCGAAGTGCAGGGCGTAGCGTTCGAAGACCTTGTCTCGATAGATCTGATAGTCACGATCCTGGGGAACCCGATCCAGATCGTGCTGGAGGTCATCGGGGATGGCGAGCTGAACGTGCTGGCTTCCGGTCGCGTGAGGATTGTTGCCGATCCACAAGTTGACGCCGGCTGAGACGGTGACCGGCACGAGCCGTCGGAAAACGACGTAATTCCGGAGGGTCCAGGGAGCCAGGCAGAGGCAGGCAATGACCAGGAACGCCGCGGCCGGAGTCACTGCCTTTCGGCCGCGCCGCCATACGAGGATTACCGTATACAGGCACAACAGTGCGGGAGCCTCGGCGCGAAACAGCATGAGGAGTCCCATGGAAAATCCGGCGAGGACGATGTCTTTCCACGAGCCTGTTTGCTCGCTGTAGCGGGTGAGGAAGAAGACTGCGGCCGCACCCAGAACAATGTAGAAGTTGATGCTGTGAAACTCGTTGCAGGTATAGACCTGGGTTGGATAAACAGCGACCAGGATCGCCGCCAGTGTGGCCACACGCCGATCCATCAGCAGCAAAGCGGTGCGATAGATCACATAGACCAGCAGCACTCCGAGTCCGGCCTGGATCAATTCAAGAATCAGCCATGCGAGCGGCCGGCCGCCGCCCAGCTTCAGGAGCAGCACGAGCAGATAGGGATAACCGGGCGGCATGTAGGCGGAGGGAGCACGGCCGCCATGGGGCAGAGGGATGGTATAGCCGAGTCCGGCGTGAATGATCGCAGCGATGTCGCCGAACTCCCATGTGACCGGATGAAGGAAGGTGCGCAGCAGAAGCACCGATCCGACGCGCAGCAACGCGGCTACCCAAAGAATGAGGCCGATCCGGGGCCGATCGAGGAACGAGCCCCTTCGGGATGCTGGACGGGATGATGAATTTGCCGTCTGGGAACGAGCCAGATGGTCCTCCTGCTCCATCTCGGACAGCGATCGATGTTTCCAACGTATCAAACCGATTCGTCCGCCAGTTTCATCGTCAACCGCATGCAGGAAAAACGCCCCAGCTCATGACCGGGGCGGTTTTGTTTTTGGCTTTAGCGTCCGAAGGGCGCGTCTGCCTGGACGGCCAGTCCTCAGAACTGGTTCCAGAGGAACTGGTTGTAGACCTCGTGGTGGAACNNACGTCCTCGCCCAGCAGCTTCGTGGTCCAGGTGGAGTTGCGGAAATCTTCCAACGCCGTGTAGATGTTGTCGGGCAGGTAGCGCTCCGCCTGACGAAGGTTGGCGATCTTCGACGTGTCGCCTTCGATGCCGGATTTGAAGACCGACAACATGACGAGGTACGGGTTTGAGTCGGGCGCGACGGAACGCACCTCGACGCGCATGGAACGCTCGTTGCCAATGGGGACGCGGATCATGGAGCCGCGGTCCACCGCCGACGCTTTGATCTGGTTGGGCGCTTCGAAGTGCGGATCGAGGCGGCGATAGGCGTTCACGCTCGAATTCAGCAGCAGACAGATGTCGTTGCCGTGGGTGAGAATCCGATCGAGGAATTCCCATCCGGCTTTCGAGAGCTTCTCTTCACCTTTCGGATCCCAGAAGAGGTTCTTGCCGTCTTTGCTGATCGAGACATTGGTGTGCATGCCGCTGCCGTTGACGCCGACGACCGGCTTGGGCAGGAAGCACGCGGTCATCCCCAGCCGGGTCGCGGCCTGGCGGCAGACGAGCTTGTAGATCTGAATCTGGTCGGCGGCGGCGACCACTTCGCCGTATCCATAATTGATTTCGAACTGCGAGGGAGCGACCTCCGGGTGATCCTTCTCGTTTTCGAAGCCCATGGAGCGCTGGACTTCGGCGACGGTATCGATGAAGGTGCGCAGCGGATCGCCAGGCAGCGAGTGGTAGTAGCCGCCGGTATTGACGTAGTCGAAGCGGCCGGTGGTTTGGAAATTGCGCTCGGCGTCGATGCCGGCGAAGAGGAAGCCTTCGATTTCGTTGGCGGCGTTGAGAGTGTAGCCGTGCTTGTCGAACTGCTCTTTGGCGAAGGTCTTGAGCAGTCCGCGCGTGTCGCCGGCGTAGGGCGTTCCGCCCTTGTCGATGACGTCGCCGAAGACGAGAACTTTGCCGGCGCCGAAGATATCGGCAGGGGCGAAAAAGAACGAGCCCCAGTCGATGCCGAGGCGCAGATCGCTCTCGCGCTGCGCAGTGAAGCCGCGGATCGAGGAGCCGTCGAAGGTCAGGTTGTCGTAGCTCTTGATCAGGAATTTCTTGTCGTAATCCAGCATGTGCAGCCGGCCTTCAAGATCGCAAAAGAGCACGGTGACCGCCTTGATGCCCTTCTGGTCGGTCAGGTACTTGAGCCGCTCTTCCTGAATTTTGTCGAGCGCGATGCGCTTCCTGCGCTGATCCTTCGCTTTGAGGTTGAGCTCCTCGAGTTCATCGTACGAGAGCGCCAGGAAATTCCGATATTCCGTCGACATGCTTCTCCTCTGAACCGCGATTGAAATGGGTGTTGCTGCCGCGCGAGCGGCGAGACTGAGGCACAGCGGTGATCCGCGCCCCAGGTGGCGGGATTTGCGGCACGGACAATGAGGCTTGGGTGGTTCGCTATCAGGGTATCGCGCAGGGCGGGAGGAAATCCGCTTTTAAAATGCGTGCTTGTGGAAATTACGGGACGAATGGCTGCCGGATGAACGGGCCGGCCTTCCAGCCGGTAATCTGGATTTCAGATACCGTGATCGCAACATGAGCGAGACATGATCGCAACCCAGGCTGAAGCTCTTGTTCTTCGCAAGTGGCCGGTCCACGAGGCCGACGAGATCGTGTCGCTGTTCACGCGCAGCTATGGACGCATTCGGGGTGTGGCGAAGGCGGCGGCCAAATCGCGGCGCCGGTTCGGGGGGGCGCTGGAGCCGATGACCTTTGTCTCGGCCACCTACGTCGAGAAGCCGAAGCAGGATCTCGTCCGGCTGGATGCGTGCGAGGTGATTGCGTCGCCGCTGTCCGATCCGGTGAACTACGCGCGTGCGGCAGCGCTGGCGTTCTATGCCGAGGTGCTGGAAGAGGCGATGCCGGATCACGATCCGCATGAAGCCGCATTTCGGCTGACGCTGGCGGTGCTGGATCACACGCGGGGCAATGGCATCTGGATGCCGGTGACGTATTTCGCGCTGTGGATCACGCGATTGCTGGGATGGATGCCGTCTCTGACTCACTGCACGGTGTGCGGGCAACCGTTCGGCGCGGGACCGGCGTGGTTCCAACCGCAGTCCGACGGGTTGGTGTGCAGCCGGGACAAAACGGCGTCGAGCCGCATCCTGGCGGCTGAGTCGCTGGTCCTGGCGCGCCGAATCTTTCACTCGCCCATTGCGGCGTTCGCAGAAGAGGAATGGCCTGCGGGGCGAGCGGCAGATTTGCGGCGGTTTGCAATCCAGGCGCTGGAGCGGCACCTGGAGCGTAGGCTGCATGCGGGGATTGCGCTCGCGAAGCTGGGTGGGCAGTAGCGCTGAGTCCGCTATTATCCTCGTGCATCTACACTGAAGGCCCAGGAAATTCTCCCTGTCGAGGAATTCAACCCCATGAAGATCGCCAACAGTGTCATCGATCTGATCGGCAACACCCCGCTGGTGCAGTTGAACCGCGTCACGGCCGGTGCGCATGCGCGCGTAGTCGCCAAACTGGAAGGCTCGAATCCAGCGAACAGCGTAAAGGACCGGATCGGCTTCGCGATGATCGAAGCCGCGGAGCGCGAAGGCAAAATCCACCCGAGCAAAACCGTCCTGGTTGAGCCGACCAGCGGCAATACCGGCATTGGGCTCGCGTTCGTCGCCGCGGTGAAGGGCTACAAGCTGATCCTCACCATGCCGGAGACGATGAGCATGGAGCGGCGCGTGCTGCTGCTGGCTTTCGGCGCGCAGCTGGTGCTGACGCCCGGGCCGAATGGCATGAACGGCGCCATCGCGAAGGCGAAGCAGATCCTCGAGCAGACGCCCAACGGCTACATGCTGCAGCAATTCGAGAATCCGGCGAATCCAAAGATTCACTACGACACGACGGGGCCGGAGATCTGGAACGACACCGAAGGCCAGGCGGACATTCTTGTTGCTGGGGTGGGCACAGGCGGCACGCTGACCGGCGTGGGCGAGTTCATCAAGCCGCGCAAGCCGTCGTTTCGGATCGTCGCCATCGAGCCGACAGATAGTCCGGTGCTTTCGGGCGGCAAGCCGGGACCGCACAAGATTCAGGGGATTGGAGCCGGGTTTGTGCCGAAGATTCTCGAGACGAAGCTGATCGACGAGGTCGTGCAGGTTTCGAACGACGATGCGATTGCGATGGCGCGCCGGCTGCCTCTTGAGGAAGGGTTGCTGGTCGGCATTTCCGGAGGTGCGGCCGCGCATGCGGCGCTGCAGGTGGCACGACGCGAGGAGAATGCCGGGAAGCTGATCGTGGTGGTGCTGCCGGACTTCGGCGAGAGATATATTTCGTCGGTGCTGTTTGAGGCTCTGCGGAATGAGGCGCAGGGGCTGCCAACACAGCCAGTGGAAGCGGCGGCGAAGGTCTAAGCGAGATTCGGGATCCTACTGAAAGAGGGTCACCACCCTCGCCAGGACCTCGTCAAGAATTTCCGATGGGAGCGAATCCACCTTCCTCCCGCCTCGGGCCCGCAAGTCAATGACGCGTGGTTGATCGCAACGGACGACACCGGCCGTGCGGATCCCTGAGATCGGAACAGCAAAACGGATGCGACGCGCGAACTCCCCGCCACTGGTAATTGGAAGGACGACAGGCAATTTCGTCGCCTCATTGAATTCAGTCGGGGAAATAATCAGGACGGGCCGACGCCCCTGCTGCTCGTGACCGAA
Organism: Acidobacterium sp.; assembly: GCA_003152595.1. Lineage (GTDB taxonomy): Bacteria > Acidobacteriota > Terriglobia > Terriglobales > Acidobacteriaceae > Palsa-343. Next base: position 3,834 of record PMAM01000173.1, on the reverse strand, counting down.
GGTGGGATCAAGGGACACGAGGAATATGTCTCCGCGCTTCACAGTGGCTCACGCCCAGCCGCCGGCGCATCCACCCACTCACGTTCCTCCGGGGGATGCGGTTTGCGGTAATCGGAGCCTGCCAGGAGTTCAGAAAGACTATAGTGAGGGCGCGGATCGGGTTCGACGATCAAACGTCCCGTCTCGACAGTTATACCCACCTTCGCGCCGGCTTTGAGACGCAAGAGCTCAAGCACAACTGGAGGAACAGCAAGCATTACAGAGCCACCTACTTTGCGCAGACTGGTTTTGTGCATCTGCCACCTCAGTTATATTGTAGTATAACTCAGACGGGAAGAAGAGAAGCGCAATGTTCCGCGAAGACATCGACTCGATTCTGGCCCGCGATCCGGCGGCCAATTCGCGGTTCATGGTGCTGCTGTGTTATCCGGGGCTGCACGCGGTGTGGATGCAGCGGATCACCTCGCGTTTCTGGCGGGCCAATCTGCGGCTGATCGCGCGTTTTCTTTCGCAGGTGGCGCGGCTGCTGACGGGCATCGAGATCCATCCGGGCGCGACGATCGGGCGTCGCATGTTTATCGATCACGGCGCGGGCGTGGTGATCGGCGAGACGGCGATCGTCGGCGACGATGTAACTCTCTATCAGGGCGTGACGCTGGGCGGCACCGGCCACGAGCGCGGCAAGCGCCATCCAACGCTGCGCGACGGCGTCTTTGTGGGCAGCAATGCGCAAATCCTCGGCAACATCTGCATCGGGGAGAACTCGCGGGTCGGCGCCGGCTCCGTTGTGCTGCGCGACGTCCCGCCCAACTCGACCGTTGTGGGCGTGCCGGCGCATATCGTTTATCAGAACGGCGAGCGGGTGCTGATTACCGATCCCAATCAGGTGAAGGACCCGCTGTCGGGAGTCATCGTCGCGCTGGCCGAAGAGGTGAAGCGGCTGCGGTTGCGCGTCGACGTGCTCGACGGGCAGCTCGAACTGGCTACGCGGGATCTGGACGAAGTGCGCTCGTTCACGGTTGAGGATGAGGAACGTGACCAGTACCACAGCGAACAGGCGGCAGCGGGATTCGTCAGTATGGGCGAGGGAATCTGAGCGGCAGCGGATAGCGGGTAGCGTTCAGCGTGCTCCGGCGGGCTGGCTTCCGGGCAGGGGATGCGAGCGCAGCGCCTCCACCACCATCACGCGGATGTTGTCGTAGTCGGGTTTGCCGGAGAACATGCGGTAGTCGACGGTATTGCCGTCGTCGGCGTGGCCGGTGATCTGGAACTGGCGGTCGCCCGCTGCGGCTTCGGCCGGATGCGCCTCTGCCCACGATTTCTGGTCGAAGTCATCGCTCTGCACATCGATTTCGCGGATGCGCTTGCCGTCGGGCTGCCGCACCAGGAAGCGGTAATACGTGTGGAAGCGGCCCAGCGGCTCGAAGTACTCGATGGCGTCCACTCGATCCGCGCCGATTGGGAACATCTCGACCAGGAATCCTGTTGCGAGGCGCGCATCGGGAGCGCCGGTTCCGTGCAGCTCGCGAAGCAAGGCCCGTTCGTGGTCGCGTTGCTGCTTCATTCCGGCACCGGCATAGGCGGCCACCAGAGTGGTGTGAATCTTCCAGTTCTCCGGATCCAGCTTCTCGGCTTTCTCGGCGTACTGCACCGCAAGAGGGCCCTGGAACAGTTCCACGGCTGCGGTAGAGGCCAGCAGATTGGCCGCGACGTTGTTGGGGTCGGAGACGAGGACGCGCTGAAAATCGTTCAGGGCATCCCGCGGTTGATTGTCTTTGAGCGCGGCCATGCCCTGGGCCAGGGTGGGGCCGCCCGCACCGGACAAACCCACAGGCGGGTTGGGGGGCACACCGGTCTGCGCCTGGCCCAGGGAAAACGGGCCAGCAAGACAGGCCAGCAGAAGCGCGGAACCCATTCCGCATCGAGCGCTTCGTCGCATCATCGGGAGTCCTGAAAGGGGGAACCTGCAATCACTGTAGCGCTTCGAGCGGCACGCTGGGCCGGATCCGCTCCCGCGGGAAGCCCATTCAGCAACGCTTTCCGGTATGCTGAGGCCACCGGACCCGCACCCGACACCCGGCAAGGAGCACGAATATGGCTTTAGTCGTGATTGGCAGCTTCGCGGTTCTGTTTTTCAGCGGCATTCTTTGGGCGAGCCGCCGCCCTGCGGATGAGCATCACCACCAGATCGATTGAAGACGTCAAAAAGTGGTAGCCTCAAGGTCCGCGCGGGGCATATGATTTTTCATATCACCTGACAGTTTTGCGGAGAACCGAACCAAATTGGGCGCTCACAGGATATCCACGACTTCGCAGGCGGTCCCCTATGTGATGATGATTCAGTGACATCTGCGTCTGGCGCGGGAATGCACGATTGCGGAGAGCAGTGGCACCTGACTTGCTCAGTATTGGCTCTACGGGCTGTCCGAGACTCGAAAATTCACTACCGGAAATTCAGCACGAATTTAATCAGCCCCCCCCCAGGGGTGTTCGTTTTCCGGAGCACTGCGGTTCATCATGCAGCGGACCTTTCAAACCCGCATCGTGGCCGTTCTGCTGGCTCTCTTCACGGGAGCGGCGATCGTCTGCGCCGGTTTCAACATGGTGCAGGAGAACCGGTACCAGTCGCCGACCGACGGCGTCTGGTGGGTAGAAGCGCCGCGAGGTCTGGAGGCGCAGCGCGTCCCGAATAATAGCCCGGGCGAGCGCGCGGGAGTCAAGCCCGGCGATCTGCTGCTGGCGGCGAACGGCCATCCGGTACACGTAGCTGCGGATGTGGGCCGCGAGATCTGGCGTACGGGCGCTTACAACACCATCCACTACACGCTGGAGCGCCGCGGTTTTCGGCTGCCCGATGTGCCCGTCATCCTGGACATGCAGGACCGGAGTATTCACCAGGGATTCCGCTTCATCGCGCTGGTGTATCTGGGCATCGGCCTGTACGTGCTGTTGCGACGCTGGACGGCGCCGCACTCGACGCACTTCTACATCTTCTGCCTGGTATCGTTCGTTCTCTACTCGTTCTGGTACACGGGGAAATTCAACGAGTTCGACTGGCTCGTCTACTGGAGCGGCATCTGCGCAGCGGCTCTGCAGCCTGCTCTGTTTCTCCATTTCTCGCTGGTCTTCGCCGGCGAGCGGCGACCGGGGCGCGGATGGCTCTTCGCGCTGGCGTATGTCCCGGGCGCGGCCGTGGTGGCTTTGCAGGTCCTGGCGCAGACGCTGTGGTCGGCGACGGAGCTGTTGCAGCACCGCCTGGATCAGGTCTCGGTTGGCTATCAGGCGCTGTTCTATGTGGCGGCCGCGGGCGTGTTCTATGTGCATTACCGGCGGGCGGAGGCCCCGCTGCAACGCCAGCAGCTGAAGTGGCTGACGCGCGGCACCCTGCTCGCCGTGGCGCCATTCACCCTGCTTTCGGCGATTCCTTACATGGCCGACTTCGCCATGCCGGACACGATCACGCGCATCGCCGGCATCTGCCTGGTATTTTTGCCGCTGACCTTCAGCTGGGCCATTGTGCGCTACCGCATGATGGATGTGGACCTGATCTTCAAGCGCGGCGTGACCTACACGCTGGCGACGGCGGCGATCGTGGGGGTTTACTTTGCGCTGCTCGCCATCGCGGCGGTGGTCGCGCAGGCGGGCCTGCGCAGTTTCGGCACCTGGGGGCTGTTCACGGCGATCATTGTCGCAGCGCTGCTCTTCGAGCCACTGAAGCGGTCGATTCAGCTGCGCGTGGACCGTTTTTTCGACCGGCAGAGCTATGACTATCGCTCCACGCTGATCAGCTTCGGGCGGGGTCTCAGTTCGTTCACGAATCTCGATGCCCTGCTG
>PMAM01000338.1 GCA_003152595.1 Acidobacterium sp. | reverse complement strand
TCTCGAGGTCGAAGGCTTCCTCAAACTGCATCACCAGCTCGACCACGTCGAGCGAGTCCGCGCCCAGGTCCTCCTGGAATGACGCGGTGGGAGTCACTTCCGCCTCATCGACCTGCAGCTGCTCGACAATGATCTGCTTCACCTTCTCTTCCACACCAGATGCCATGCGTTTCTCCTGTTGGTCCTTCGTTCCTGTTGATGCTGAAAATCGGGAGGGGGGATGTGAAGCCTCCGCGCACACGCTGCCGAGGCTCGCTCGCAGCGGCCCGCGCTGAATCGGTTCGCGGTGGCTGCGCCTCGCTCAGCTCCGAAATTTCAAGTCTACTGACGCCCCCTGGTAGTGTAAAGCCGACTCCACCATGATGATGCACCATCCTGGCAAAGGACTCTCTCTCGGCAATCTGCTACCCTGCTGTCTCCCGCCGCACCGCCGTCCCGATCGTACCCAACGGAGAACGTCGCACATGAAAATCCGCTCGAGCCTCGTCTCTCTCCTGCCTCTCCTCACCGTGGTCTCTCTCCCGGCGCAGGATCGCTCGTATGGGCGGTCCGTCGTCTCCAGCCCGTACGGCATCGTCGCCAGCAGCTGGGTCCAGGCCTCGCAGGCCGGTGCCCAGATGCTCGACAAGGGCGGCTCCGCCATCGACGCGGCCATTGCCGCCAACGCTGTCCTGAATACCTCCGAGCCCATGATGAACGGCATGGGCGGCGACCTGTTCGCCATCTACTGGGACGCGAAAACCGGCAAGCTGTACGGACTGAACGCCAGCGGCTGGGCTCCACAGGCGCTGACGATTGAGCACCTCCGAGCGAAAGGGATGGCGACGATGCCCTTCAAAGGCATCGACTCGGTCACCGTTCCGGGCATGGTGGATGGATGGACGAAGCTTCACGCCCGCTGGGGCAAGCTGCCCTGGCGCGAGCTCTTTGAGCCCGCCATTTTCTATGCCGACCACGGGGTCACTGTGCCGGAGATGATCCACGACTACTGGGCCGCCTCGGCTTCGCAGTTCTCGGACAACGCTGAGAGCCGCCGCGTCTTCCTCCCCGAGGGCCAGGTTCCCGCCGCCGGAGCGATCTTCATGAACCCCGACCTGGCGAATACGCTGCGCATCATTGCGGACCGCGGCGAGGACGCCTTCTATAAAGGACCGATTGCTCAGGCCATCCTGAAAACCTCCGCCGAGAACGGCGGCACGATGACGGCTGACGACCTGGCGCAATACTCCGCGGAGTGGGTCGAGCCCATCTCCACCACTTACCGCGACTGGACCATCTACGAGCTGCCGCCCAACGGCGACGGCATGGCAGCGCTGGAAATGCTGAACATCATGGAGCAATTCCCGGCCGACCCAGCGGGGCCGCACAGCCCGGGCGAGCTGCACACCCGCATTGAGGCCATGAAGCTGGCGTACGCCGACGTCAAAGCGTATGACGGCGATCCGCGCTTCTCAAAAATTCCCGTCCCGCAGCTTCTGGCGAAGTCATACGCTGCTCAGCGCGCCAAACTCATCGATCCCGCGCACGCCAACTGCTCTGTCGCGCCCGGCGCTCTGCCTGGCAGCGATACCACGTATCTGTCGGTCGTCGACCACGACGGCAACATCGTCTCCTTCATCCAGAGCAACTACGCCGAATTCGGCTCCGGCATCACGGTTGACGGCATGGGCTTCGTGCTGCAGGACCGCGGCGGCATGTTCAAGCTCGATCCGCAGTCGCCCAATGCGCTGGCCGGGCGCAAGCGCCCGCTGCACACGATCATTCCCGGCTTTATGCAGCGCGGCGACGAACACATTGGCTTCGGCATCATGGGCGGCTGGAACCAGCCGCTGGCTCACGCGCAGTTTGTTTCGAATATCGCCGACTATCACATGAATATTCAGGCCGCGCTTGAGGAGCCGCGCTTCACGGTCAACGCCAAACTTGGCTGCCATATTGTGATTGAGTCGCGCGTCGGCCAGGCCTCCATCGATCAGCTGACGAAGATGGGCCACCAGTTGGAAGTTCGCAAGGAGTACACCACAGCGATGGGCCGCGGCCAGGCTGTGCTGCACAACAGCGAGACCGGAATTAATTACGGGGCTTCGGATCCGCGCGCGGACGGCGCTGCCATCCCGGAAACGCCGAAGTTTCCTGAGCCGGCAGCGGAGCGGGTCGCGAAATCCAGGCCGTAAGCGGCGAGCGCATCCGCTACGACTGAACAGCTTGCGGAAGAATCCGGCGACTGCGGAACTCGATCCGCGCCGATCACCTCCGCCGTGGGAAGGGCCTTTTCACGTTCAGGTTGTTTGGACTACCGGGGCTGGCCGCGTCGCAGGCTCCACAGCCCGCGCACCGAGAGGATGAATGAGAAGAGCGCGGTTACGCCAAGCGCGAGGAGCGTCCAAGCGAAGAAGAAACCCCCGCTGCGGGTGGTCCCGAAGCCGATTCCCCGCCCTCTCATGTGGATGACGGGAATGCCCATGAACAGGAACGACGCGAGAAGGATGATGACATACCCGGAGCGCCGTCCGGCGAGCACGAGCGTTGCGTACAGCCAGATGACGCAGATGACCACCCCAACCAGGTTTAGAAACCCTCCGGGTGACATGCCGCGGGCGACGTCGTCCGCCAGGTGAAAGGTGCCCAAGAGGATCGTGAGCAGGGACGCGATGGTCAATAGAACGTTTTCTTTCATTCGATATTCTCCTCTTCAGAGAAGGGAAAACTAGCTCTCGGAGACCTGCTCCTCCTCGGCCGCCATCTCCAGGATCAATCCAGACGATCCCTGGTCCGGCGTGAGGGGTAGCGCCTGCTGTTCGTGGATCCCGAGCAGCCCCGACACCTCGGCCGGCTGCGTCTCCAGCGTGCTTACATCCTTCAGCGTCCGGTTGATCGTTCTCGTCTTGCTGCTGATGTCCTTCAGGGTGTTCTGCACGGTCGAGACCTGACTCTCGACCTTGGCCATCAGCTTTCCAAATTTCTGGAACTCCATCTTCGCGGCGCCCAGCACGCGCCACACTTCGGCGCCCTTCTTCTGAATCGCCACAGTCCGGAAACCCATTTGCAGGCTGTTGAGGATCGCGACGAAGTTCGTCGGCCCCGCTACCGACACATGCAAGTGCGTCTGCAACTCGTCGACCAGGCCGGGCACGCGAATCGCTTCGGCGAACAATCCCTCCGTCGGCAGGTACATCAGCGCGAAGGGCGTCGTCCGCGGCGGATCGATGTACTTGTCGCAGATTTTCTTCGCCTCGCTTCGCAGCGTTGCCGCCAGCGCCTTGCGCGCGGCCGCGATTTCGTCCGCGGAGCCGTGATCCATCGCTTCTTCGAGACGCTCCCAGTCTTCCTTAGGAAACTTCACATCGATGGGAAGCAGCATCTCCGGTTGATCGCCGTTCGGAATGCGAATGGCAAACTCCACGCACTCGCGGCTTCCCTCTTTGATGGTCGCGTTGCGGATGTACTGATCCGGCGAAAGGATCTGNNACGGCCAGCTCCTTCATTTCGCCGAGGCCCGTCTGCACGTTTTCGAGGCGCTCGGCCACCATGCTGAAGCTCTCCGTCAGCCGCCGCTCGAGGGTCGAGTGCAGCTTCTCGTCCACCGTCGCCCGCATCTCTTCGAGCTTCGACGTGTTGCTTTGCTGCAGCGTTTCGAGGCGCCCCTCGACCGTCTGCCGCAGGGTTTCCTGCCGCCGCTCGTTTGCTTCCGACAGCGCGTTCACCTGTCCGGCCACTTCCGTCAGGCGGCCCTTGACCTCCTCGGTCAGCTGGTTCGTGTTCTCGCGGAGATCGCGCCCCAGCTGGCTCAGGGTCGTCTCGACGGTCTCCTTCATCTTCAGCGTCTCGGCGGACTGGGTCGTCTGCCCTGTCGCCAGCGTTTGCCCTATTTCCGTGAGCTTGCTGTTAATGTTTTCCGCCAGCGCCCCATGCCGCTGCGTCACCAGCTCACGCAATTCGCTCGAGTCCTTGCGCACCTGTTCGAAAAACTGCGTCGCATCCGCGCGTGACTGGCCCATGCCGCTGGTCAGATCGGTGCGGATCCCCTGCACGCCGGCGCGCATGTCTGTTTCCAGATGCTCGGATCGCGCGTTCAGATCGACCATTCGCTCTCCCAGTATGTGCAGCGAAGCAGAGATGGGGCCGATCGGGTTCCTGCGAACCATCAGAAGAATGATGCCGATGAGAATGGCGGCCTGCAGGCCGATAATGAGGAGCATTGGGGGTCTCCAGAAGCAGAATACCCCTAGGCGCAGCGCTCTCTCAAAATTCACAGGATGTCGGGGATCGGAATGTTGAAGCTTGCGGACAAGCGGCGCGTATCACTCGTACCGTGACCGCCTGAAGTTTTCCGGGCCTAAAGGCCGGAGATTTTCGAGTTGCTTGTTCCCCGGCCTAAAGGCCAGGGCTTCTACCGTCGTCCCGCTCGCGCGGGACCGCTTCGCGAAAGGCCCCGAGTCATGCAGTCAGAGCCCTAGCGCTTTCTGTTCTTCTCCTCTGTTCCTGTCGGGAACGAGCCCGTCGCGTGCTGGCCTGCCGGGGTTGCTGGATGCTGTTGCGCCTGGCGGTCCTTGCCGACATTCATCTCCAGCACCTTGCGTTGCTGCCGCTGACTGTTCCCCGTGGCCTTCTTATCCTCGGGCTCAACGGGATGGACGCTTGTCGGCGGCTGCTGCGCCGGCGTGCCCGCGTCCTGCTCTTGCGATGCAGGGTCGGGCTTGCGGGGCGAACGCGAAATGGGGTGGACTTTTGTTGTGGAAGAATGCGGCATGGTGGCCCTCGTGGGAGCCTCGCTGAGGCTCAGGTGGGTTAGATGCTCAAAGCTCGCCGTCGTCAGTCCTTTGCGTCTACTCCCTGGCTCTGATTAGCGATCAAGACATCCCTCAGGGGCTAAAAGCCCGAATCATTTCGCAGATTGTTACGGCACGGCTGAACAGCT
>PMAM01000006.1 GCA_003152595.1 Acidobacterium sp. | reverse complement strand
AACTGCGGCTGCCGTTCGCATACTGTGTATCGTCCTCCACAGTATGGACGTTTCCCAAACATAATCGTTAATACTTACGACGCACTACACTAGCCGCCAGCCACTGAAATGGTCTCTATCCCATTGCTGTTGTGCTTCTTGCTGTGCTCGTCTGGCTGGAGCTTGGAAGAGTGCGTCGTAGCAGCCATAGACGAGTACGCAGATTCCCAAGAACACCCACCAGATAATCATGAAGGGAAGCGGAACGTTCGTCCTGTAATAGTGCCTTGCCACGGTTTTCAGCGACCGCTACTTCGCGGCCTTCTTCTGCTTCGCCCACCGCTTCTTCTGTGCGGCTGAAATCTTGGCACGAGCCTCGGCGCTGAGGACGCGCTTCTTCGCGGCTCGCCGACCGTTACCTACACCAGCGCCACCACCTGACAACAGACTCCGCACTTGCTGTAAGCGGGCAATCTCTTCGTCAATCCCCGCGACTATCCGACTCGTTTCCATTCGTTCTATTTCCTCCGGGGCAATTGTAGCCGATACTCTGCATTGGAGGCCGACAATCACACGCTCGTGGGCAATGGCGGGTAGGTGAACGTCATTAGGTGTGAGTTCACCCGTCTGTTCTTTCGGTCCCAGGTGCTGAACCACTGCTTGTGTTCTCCCCTCATCAGACGTCCACCGTCCCACTTGACGGGTTCGGGCACCAGACTCAGGAAGAATGGCATTCCCCACAGCTTGAACTCCGCACCGGCCAATCTGCCATCGCGATCCTTGGTCGTTACGTGGATGTGTCCGTCTCCAATGTCCAGGTTCTCTCCATTCACGGAGATTCTGTAAAGCCCCATTGGTGGTTTGAATCTCTCCAGTCCGAACGCAATCCTCACTAGGGCGTGTTCACACTAAGCGAAGCGCTTCGACGATGAGAGCGAAGTAGAGGAACCCAAGGAAGAGGACGTCGAGCTTTTCGAAGCGGGAAAAGATGCGGCGGAAACCCTTCAGCCTGCGGAAAAGACGCTCGATCTCGTTGCGTTTTTTGTAGAGCGCCCGATCATATTCCCATGGCTCAATGCGATTGGACTTCGGCGGGACCACGGGAATCATGCCCAGATCGAGCACCAGCTGGCGAGTTTCGCCGTCTTCATAGGCCCGGTCCATCACCAGGTGAAGGCTCTCCGGCATGGGACCGAGCTCGGTCAGCAGTGCACGGCCAGCGGGCGCATCGTGCGCCTGGCCCGGAGAAAGGGAGAAGGTTATGGCCGTTCGAGCATTCGCGGCAACCATATGAATCTTCGTGGTCCATCCGCCTCGTGATTTCCCGATGGCCTGTGGTCCGTTTTTTTTAAAGCTCCGGTCCCGTCGGGATGAACCTTGACGATGGTTGAATCCAGCGCGAAGGCTTCGATGCGGATGCGCACGATCTGTTCCATCTGCAGCTTCTCGAATACGCGATCCAGCACACCGTTCTTCGCCCAGCGATTCATGCGGACGTAGATGGTGTGCCAGTTGCCGAACCGCCGGGGAAGGCCTCGCCACTTACATCCCTGCTCGGCGACATAAAGGATCGCGTTGAGCACCTGGAGGTTGGTCAGCCGTACGTTGCCGCGCTGTACGGGCAGACTTCCACGGATCTTTTCGTACTGCTCTGGCGTGATTTCCATCTGTCTGCATGTTACCAGGTTCAGATGTCGTTAGTGTGAACACGCCCTAGCTCGTCCGTTGGCTTCCGTGACTTACCCTCGGCGTTTACCGCAAGCCCCGGTTTACCACTCAGGTTGACGTTGATAAGAGTCTTCAGGCACCAGCGTTCGAGCAGGAGCATGTCCGTCGTAAAGTACTTCACCGTCCAATTCAGAGTACGGATGTGTTTCCGTCTATTCCACAGGTCACACGCTTCCTTAAGCGTATCCAGCGTCTGCTTTGCTGCCCTGTCTACTTCGCTAAGTGTTTGATTGTGGTGGCGGCACAGTAACGGGGCTGTGAGCGTTTCAATCCGCATCGTCTTAACTGTGTCTCTGCACCACGGAAGCCCTTTGACCTTGATGTCGCCGTCGTACAGGCATTCCGAGACCAGATGCTCCTGCGACATGCCTTCTTTGCAGTCGCCAAGGCAATTAGCCCAACAGTCGGTGTAGTCCTCAGCCATGCGAACTCACTCGCCACGCAACTCTGTCAACTTTTTATCCAATGCCCTTTCGCAGCCCGCCTGAGTAAAGGGGTGCGCGGGTGTTTTGTTCGTAGCGGCTGCTCCGCCTGAACCGTCATCGAGGAAATCCGTGTACGGATGCTCGATTACATCGCCGTTCAGTGCGTTAACCTTTGACGTGACAGCGTTGTTGATTCCATCCTTTGAGCAACTAAAGATGGAATCGTAGCCCATAATCCCGATACTCCCACCCTGAAGCGTATAGGAGTTCGGGCTGCTTTCCGCCGCACATTTCTGCTTATCGGGAGTCTTCGCGTAGTCAACCACGATTACGCTGTTGCTCTTGAAATCGACCGTCAGGCGATGCTCCATGGGGCATTGAGTGAAACCACCGTCATCATCAGTTTCGGCAACAATGCCGGTTGCCGTCCACGAGGAAACTTTGTATTCAACAAGGTCTGGCTTCACCAAGCCTCCGAACACCAAGGCTTGACTTTCCTTGCACAGACGTTCTTCGCGGTCGCAACCGATACTTACAGCAACATTCCCCACCAATTTCTTACCTGGGCTGTCGTCCATCTCTTTCCAGTAGCCTTCTGCGGATGCATTGGCATACTGCCAATACTCATAATGGCTCACTGTCAGAGGGGATGGAGACTTTATGAGTTTGGGCGCGTTCAGGAAACCATGCGTGACATCGAGAACATCGTATTCCCAATTGTCGCCTGACTGCACTTCCACCTGAACGCACGTCTTGAGCGACGGGCTGAAGAAGGATTCAACGCGGGAGTAGGATTGAGTCTTATCGAGGCTCTCCTGACCCTTTGCGGTGCAGTATTTGTTCAACTCCTGCAACAGACCATTTGACGAGTTCATGCCGGAGTTGCAGGAAGAAATGAAAAACAAGACCGCAATCAAGGGCGTGAGCGCAAGTCCAGTCTTCATTGTTTCTCCGTTCTTTTGGCGGCTCCGCATTCTTGGCGGCATTAGATTCTTTTTCGAGGACCGGGCTTGGAGGGAGCCCTCTTCGTGGTCTTCTTCCTGGAGCCGTACTTACGGCCTCCAAGAAACGGGTTGTAGCCGACCTTCTTAAACATCGTTTTCTTCGCCCTCTTCTTCTTTGGCTTGTGTGCAACGGTGTGACCGCTACTGCCGACCCCAAACCTCTTACCCGATGACCCTTTGCCACCGGAAGACTTACCACCACCCTTGCCACCCTTCGAAGACGACCTCGCTGCGGGGCGTTCCACTCTTGACGGGGTGACGTTCACGGGCGTAGCAGGGGGAGGCGGAGCGTCATTCGCGATGACGGGCGGCTCAGGTGTCGGCTGTGTGTCCTGAATAGGAACTGGTTTCGTTTGGGGTTCCATGGCGTCTCCTCTCGGTTCGGAGCGTTCTGAAGCGTAGCCCCTCACCCGGTCGTGAGTTTCCGCTTCTTTCCCGGACTAGGTACGATGAGCCGGGAATTATTTCCCCGGCTTCTTTGCCTTTGCTCTGCGCTCGAACTTTGGAACTGGCGCACTATATGTTGAATAATCCACTGTCAGCTCATCTCCTGACGCGATGTCACTGCCAGCGAAGAAGTTCAGGTTATCGTCACACACAACATTGGGCGTCTTAGACTGATTCAAATACCATGACGGGGTGAGCCGATTGAACGATGTTGGACAAACATATCGACCGTCTTCAAACACTGCAAAGTCATCGTAGAGCAGTTGAACTTCTTTGGGAAGACGGTCTAAGTCGTCTTTGGGCACCCATTGCAGTTCGTCAATGTCTCCGGCAAACAGCCTTGTCCCTTTCCGAATCCGCCGGATTGCAAACACGCCGATTCCATGACGGCGCGAAGGGCGAAGCCGAGTGTATACACCCTCATGGGGAAGAGGCGAATCATCATCTCCCCATCGCACTCCTACAGCCCTTCCTAGACCATCGAGGTCGGGGAATACTGTCGCCTCGTCGATGCCGCAGATTTCAAGTTCTTTGCGAATCGCTTTAACCCGGTAACCGGGAATGGTGAACTTGACCAATTTCGTTGGAGACCAGACAGCCGTCTTTTCAAGGCCAATCGGATTTGCACCATGAGCCGTAAAACAGGAACGCTGCGTGCTGATGCGCTGAACGATATGCCCCGGAAATAGAGCGACAGGATTCAGCGGAATTCGCGCTCGTGGTGTAAAGCGAGGATGGAGCCAGCGTTTGAGAAGCTTCTTGTCATCGGAAAGTGCTCCAGATGCACTTGGGGAAATCACAACTTCCTTCCGCAGCGTGTGGCGGTTTAGCCAGAAAGGGTCGAGCATCCAGACTGCGCCGTTGGTTAGTCCCTGCGAATCTCGAACGGCGAAATACAGCGCGATGAGGGCTCCATCCGTCCAGTCCAATAACCGAGTCGGAGCCCCGTGATGCTGCATTAGAAAGTACCAGTCCCAGTCTCCGCTCGGGGGATTTTGGCAGAAGGCCGGTCCCCTTTGCGTGAATTCCTCGCGAATCTCATCTTCTGTGCCTCGGCTTCGGTCGCACGTGCGATAGAACTTCGGAACGAGGGACCACTCGGAGTTGCTTTGTCCGCGATACCAAGGTCCAACAACATCGTTCGATGAGCGCCATTTCTCACCTAGTACCTTCACTTGCTGGACGAAAGAGGTGACATCTTCAACGGTCAAGCGTTTCATAATTGCCCCATCACCTTCCTCAGAATCATGGTCGCCAGACTGACACTGTCGGCCACGGCGGCGAAGAGCCGAGGACTGGGACGGCTGATGTCATCGCGGGCGAGTCTGACCGCTGCGATGATGGCGGCGGCTATGACCTGCGTGGAGGCGAAGCGGTCGCGCTGGCGTTCCTCAGCCTCTCTGGCGTTCGCCCTTTTCATTTCGCCCATCTCGAAAGCATAGGAGAATATCAGGCGAAAGTCATCCACAAGCCAACCGGCGCTATCCTTGGTTCAGAGGTGAATCAGATGGCCGACTATCGCATTGAACCGGACGGACTGGTGATTCAGTACGTTAGTGAGAAGTCAACGCTTCGTACTTCTCCTCCGGGGCGGGTGAAAATCGGCGCACGGTTGGCGTTCAAAACGCAGCACGACACCCGACAGTTCGTCGTCGCCGGGGAACGAGAGGGCTTCGTTTTCGAAGGGAAGGAATTCCTGACCGATTGAGAGTCCCCGCTCCTACCCATCCGTAATCTTGCCCCGACCCACCCCGACTCCCTTCATACTAGCCTTACAATTCACCTTCAAAAATGTAGCGCACAGACTCGTCGGGAAGAAACAGCACACAGCAGGATGCATCATGCTGCTCAAGTTGTCCTTCAATCGCCGCCCAATCTAGGGCTACGAACGGTCGAACGTGGCGTTCGAGTTTGCCGAGGGTATCCTCAAGGGCGGTGCCGTCCACCGTTTTGTTGTCAACCTGGTAGCTCACGGAGTAACGAGGCGAACCGTCCCCACTCGTGATTTTGCCAATCGTGACTCGCACCCACTGAGACCCATCGCGTTGCGGAAGCATTCCGATACTCCATGCCTGTTCGTTTGAGATTTCAAGCATGTGCCCCCTGCCTTGCTCCAAATCGTTCGCGAGTTCGCCGAGAAAGCCGGGTTCGAGCCCTGCGGGTACTAAAGCTTCTATCAGGTCCCCGGCAAAGTGAAATGTCCGCCTTTGTGCACCGAGCCCAATCTGGTTTTCTCTGTTGGGTAATGTACTGAGCATCACGAAGAGTGCTGGCCTTCCTTCAAGGTCCTTTTCTGAGGACAGCGCGAGTGTGATTGCCATAGCGAGTCTCCCGATTCCCACTGTAGAACACGGCGGACGAAACGCAATGGCTTCGTGGATTTTCGTCTCACGTCGAACGCGACGTGCTGACGCCAAGACGAGGCGACCGCCCCGGAAATTTAGCTCGATTTAGCTCGATTTTTGGGTGGATACGGGGCAAAACAGGGCATTGTGGAGAAAATAGAGAATTTCTCCGCAGCGGATAAACCGCTGAATCGTTGGGATTAGCCTGTATTTGCTGATTTTCCTTGACAGGATGGCGGAGAGAGAGGGATTCGAAAAACGCCCTTCCCTCAACCATTCTCGAATCAACAGAAAATCGCGTTTCAGCCGCTACTGGTGCGGGTTTCGTGGCTCTCGCCACATTCCGAATCGTACACCTTGATTCACTTTGGTTACAGCAAGACTTGATGGAAAAGTGCAACCAAAGTGTAACCGGGAAGGTGTGAGGACAGCCGTTCCCTCTGCGCCATCCCTACGTGATTGCTTCGAATCCGCTCAGCAAGTTGGCGCACATCTTTCGAACGAGCGGCAGCAGTCGTTTCGCCTCGGCGCTCCGAATCCTGATGCGCTGGTTGAGACGACAAGAAGAGTCACCGCTGCGGTCGAGATAGTCTTGATCGACCCTGCCAGCGTTATGGGTCACGATGTGACGTCTCTGCATCATCAGGTTGACGAAGCGACGCTCTGACTCCTCCATATCCCCCAAAACGTCGATATCGAACCACCGTTCCAACGCATCTACCGATGACACGATGCGCTGGAAGCTCAGGTTCGCGAGGTCGTTTCGCCGCTTTGCGGTCGCTGGAAACAGCATCAGTCTGGTTCGCAGATGATTCCCCAGCGGCTCGAATGTTGAGAAAGCGACATTGTTGATCAGCTCCCATTCTGCACCACGAAGGTGCCTATCGGTGACTTCGCGATCTGTTCGTTCTAACTTTTCCTCGTTGGCCTTCAGTCGAGTCTCGATGACTCGGCGAGCATTGCTGCGGCCACAACGGGGGCACCAACCATATTCTCCCAGGATGTCCGTTTCGGCATAACAGCTTTGGTCCACGCATTTGAAGTGGAACTGCTGCTGCTCCTCGGAGTACTGCCATTCCAGCGTGGCATCAGTTACATTCGTCAGGTCGATTGAAACGTTCTCCGTGCCATGAAAGGCAGTGAGCGCGGCATCTACGAAGGCTTTGGCGTATCGCTTCTGTGCGTCGGTGACGAAGGTCATGTCGTCGTTCACGACGCTGCAATACGGGCAGTAGGTGGGGCCGAGGATGTGGTCGGTCCGAAAGTATGATCCACAGGAGGGACAACGACGGCCCCACATCCCTTGGAGGTCCGACTGGATAAAGACAGTTAACGGCGGGGGCGGCGGCGGAGCAGTTCGAAGACCTCCGACTGGGACTGCTCCCAGAATCTCGCCATCCTGCCTGACCGCGAGTTGGTAAATCGCACGGAAAGTTTCACCCGTTCCCGAAATTCGGGTTGAGATGCCACGTTGCGGGTCACGGATAAACTCAAGCCTTCCGCCGCCAATCGGGATTTGTTCGCCGAACTCCGGCATCGCAGTCTGCCCTCTACAGACCGGATTATCTCATCGGCCAGCCAGCAGTCCCCCTGCGATTAGTCCAGAGCACCGATCTGCCGTTCCTCCAGCCAGGCGGCCAGATGTATCGGATCGAATCTGTTGTCCTTGCCGATCCGGACGGCGCAGATTGCTCCCGATTATCTGAAAGACGATGACTACCGGGCAGCATTGCGCGTATCCGCTCTGGAAGACTCCTTGGCGCACTACTCGCGGATGTTTGGTCGTAAGTTTTCACCCATAGATGAGGCAGTCGCATTCATCGATGGCTTTCCCAGTATTGAAAAAGCTGTTCAAGCTCTCAAAGACCCGTCGAGACTTTTCGTCGATAGCGACTGGTCGGAGCCTATCCCAGAACAGCTTGACCGGTATGAAGGAACACCTCAGGGACCTGAAGATTCCGGACGGAGTGAAATTCAATCCCGTTGAACAGATTGTGTTCGGCAAGATGATGCTGGAGTGCCCGGCAAATTTTGTACCAGGGAGCATGAGAC
>PMAM01000244.1:24331-29188 GCA_003152595.1 Acidobacterium sp. | reverse complement strand
CACAGTGGAGAGCTGCTGCCACGCTCCGCCGTTCACCTGGATGTAAGGGACAATCGGGGTAGCGCCGGCTCCGCTCAGTCCAATACTCTGCGTGGTGGATGGACTGGCATTCAGGTTGTTGTCGGTCAGAACCACCGATCCGGAGATCGACCCGGTCGTCTGCGGAATGAAGTCCACCGCCAGTGCGCAGGTCGCTCCACCCGCCAGCGTGCCCGCCGAGCCCGAGCTCAGGACCTCGGGACAGGTCGTCGACACGTCCAGAGTAAAGTTGGCCGAGACGCTGGGGTTCTCACCCGTGCCCGGTACCGGGAACGTCAGTGCCGCGTTGCCGATGTTGGCTACAGTCACGGCCTTCGGGCTGTCGCTGCTTTGCGAGCCCATGTTCGTCGTAGCAAAGCTCAGGCTCGGCGGAGTGGTCAGGTTCAGCTTCTTCACCAGGCTGTTGCCTCGGTCGGCGATATAGACGTTGCCGGTCCCGTCCAGCGCCACGCCAGCGGGAGCGTTAAAGCCGCTGCCCAGTATCGCCACGCAACTGGAGGAAGCGCAGCCGGAGGGCATCTCCTTCACCTGGTTCGTGCCAAAATCGCCGACATAGATGTTCCCGCTGCCGTCCACCGCCAGGCCAATGGGAGTGCTGAAGCCACCACCCAGCGACGTCACACAAGCGCCGGAATTGCAGCCCGGCGTCATCTCTTTTACCGAACCCGATCCGGCGACATAGACGTTGCCGTTCCCGTCCACCGCCACGCCCGCCGCGCTCCCAAAGCCGCCGGCACTGCCCAGCGTCCTCACGCAGCTGGCCGACGAGCAGCCGGGGGACATCTCATACACCGAGCTGTCACCGTTGTCGGCGACGTAGACGTTGCCGTTCCCGTCCACCGCCACCCCAGTTGGACCGCTGAAGGTGAAGCCGGTGCCCAGCGGGGTCACGGTGGTGTAGCCGCCCGCCGCCAGGATCTCTTTCACAGCGTTGTTGCCGCTATCGGCGACGAATACGTTGCCGGCCCCGTCCACCGCCACGCCTTTCGGCGTGCTGAAGCCGCTGCCCAGCGGGGTCACGGTGGTGTAGCCGCCCGCCGCCACAATCTCTTTAACAGTAGTGTTGGCGGTATCGCCGACGAAGACGTTCGCAGCGCCGTCCAACGCCACACCGAGCGGTTGGCTGAACCCGCTCCCCAGCGTCGTGATGGTCGTGCTACCCGGAAACACTACCTGCGGCCCCGATCCCGTGCCGTAGATGAGTACCGTCGCGAGCACGGCGCCCGAGGTATTCAGCAGCTCCACCGCCCCATACCGCGGTCCGGCATATTTCGGATTGAGGGTCACCTTAACGGTACAGGTGGATCCAGGCACGTAGGGATTGCTGGCGCCGTTGGTCGTGGTGCAGGTTCCCGTTCCCGCATCGACAAAGTCCAGGCCCGTCGCGCCCTTCGTGACCACCTTGGGCGCCTGAATCGTGGTGTTGGCCGCGCCGTTGAAGGTGAACCCCAGGGTCTGCGTTGCGGACGTAGAACCCACAGCGACCGTCCCGGCGTTGACCGCACCAATTGCGATCTGTGATATCGAGCCGTTGTTGCCGTTTGCGTAGTTGGAAACGAACAATGTGCCGTCAGCGGATGGCCAGACTGCAACGGGACCGCTGAGTCCGCTGCCCCAGCTAAGAATCGTGGCGTAGCTGCTGCTGAACGTCAGCTCCCGGACAAGATTGGTTGAGTACTCAGCCAGCCAGATGTTGCCGCTCGCGTCGAGGGCGATATCGCCGGGACCCTGAAAACTGGTGGTGTTCACCTGAGTGGCCGAGGTGTAGGGAGACTGCAGTTCCTCCACACGGCCTACGTTGCCGTCAACGGCAAAGATGGTCCCGCTCGAGTTGACCGCGATGCCGCGCGGCTGCGAGACGCTGCCGGTGTTCAGGACGGTAACCGTGCCGCCCGTGATTTTCTTGATTGCGTTGGCCCCGTTGTCGGCTACGAAGACGTTCCCCGACGCGTCAGCGGCGATCCCCCAGGGACCCGTCCAGCCAGACCCGACCTTCGCGGGGGTCCCGAACGAACCGGAGGTATTGATCGACTCATAGACCTGACCACCCGAGCCGTTCGCATTATCGGCGACCCACAGGTTGCCGACAGAGTCGATAACGATGCCCCTGAGATAGACATAGCCGGGCGTCGGATTCGCCAGCGCCACCGGGGCGCTGTAGACGCCGGGGGCCGTGCGCGTCATTTCATAGACGGTCTCCGTCGCGTCGTTAGCGATAAACAGGTCGCCGCTGGCATCGGTGGCGATGCCTTGCGGCCCAAGGAAGTGCGTCGTGTCAAACGCACTGGTGCTGCCGCTGTACACAGCGGTTTGCGCATGGACGGAAGCGCCCATGCCGCACAGGAGCGCCATCAGCGCCAGAACGGACATCGCGTGCTTGTTCGTTGTGGGAAGGAAAGAACAGCGGCGGTTTGCCGACGAGCGAGCGTTCTGGCATCCAAAATTGATATTCATCGAGAACTTCTCCTGTTGCGAAGGCAGTCATTGCAAACCAGACACTGAGACCCACATATACGGGGTGAGCGGCGGGGCCGAATCGGGGGAGCTAGCAGGTTACCGACAGTTCTTACCTGGTTTTGGGGGGATTCTACCGGTCCCGTCTGTGAATGCAATACCCATTTCGATTGCCCGTTGCGAGACTTTTGATCACCTGCAGTAACCGCCCCGGTCCCATAAGCCAACGACCTGCCGACATCGTTGCCGGCCCCATTTGGAGCGGGCCGAACGTGGGTCCGGCTGGCCTGAAAAGCGGGAAATCAGGAGGTAGGACCACGCCTTCGAGACAGATTCACGCTCTAAAGCGCGTAAACCACAACCGTTATACCTTGGTAAATTCCTGATGACTGAGGATAGTGACGGGAGATCAGACGATGTCTCAAGCTGGAGAAGAGGGTCTAAGGATAATGTCGGCCTAACTTCTTCAGTACTTGTTACAGGCTGGATGATTACTCACGTAATGCGGAACAGGTGACTGGTAATCGAACCCGTAACGCAGCGACCGTCGGATCTCCGCCCGGCGGGCGCTACTTTCCTCCGCCCAGGAACCGGCCCAGCAACTCGTACTGGTCGCTCGCAATGTAATCCACGCCCGCCTTCTGCGCCGCGCGCCAGCGCTCCTCCGCCGCAGGCAGCGAGCCGAAATTGTAGCTCCGGAACCAGCCGTTGCAGTTTTCTTCCTTATCTGTCGCGCCGTCCAGCGTGTAGAAGCGGATCCACAAATGATTCGCGTGCGCATGCTGCACCAGCGCACGCAGCCGACCGTTGTCCTCGGCGGTCCAGTCACCCGCGTTCTGTTGGCCGCCCTCCTCCACCACGCCCCACGGATTGTTCCACCACCGCCGGTAGTTCGAAGCCGCCTCTGGCTCCAGAATCTCCGGAGCCGCCATCGGATTCTTGGTGTGGGTGTGTACCGCGCCAAACACCAGCAGCCGCCCTCCGACCGGCACATCGTCGTAGAACACCGCCTGCTGCGCATCCGACTCGCCCGTCAGTACCAGGATCGGACGCACCGTCAGCGGTTGCGGCGTCGCCGCATCATCCGTCTTCGGCGCTGTCGTCAGCCAGTCCTGATACTTCGTCAGCAGCGCCAGGATCGCGCGCAGATGCTCGGGTTCCTCCGTCTTCAGATCCAGATTCAGCGTGATCAGCGGCCAGTCGCCATGATTGCTTTCCTTCAGCGCCCGCTCCACCACCGGCCGCACGCGATCGAAGAAGTAGTGCTCCATCGTCGGCTCGTGCCCGCTCACCGGCGCGCCATGCGCCACCACCGACCACGATCGCCCCGTCTTCGCATCGGTGTACCAGTACAGGTCCTGTTCGATCGCCAGCGGCGTGCCCGCCGAGAGTGCCCGATCGATCCGGTCGTACCACCACTCCCAGTACGGATAGCAGTTGTGCGCGTCCATCACGCTGCGGCTCCCCGGGTGTGACGCATCTCGGAGCGACCGATCCCGCATCCGCGCCTGCGATCCGGCAACGAGAGAAACCGACAGAAGCAGAAGTAGACAGAAGAAGCGGCGCATGGGAGTCCTTTCGTGCGGGCAGAGAAGAAGCGTTGAAGATGGGATCGCGGCCAGCTTGCGGATAAAAGCCGTCGACGAAATGCGCCATCAAATTCGATGATGAAGAGGCGCCCTTAAGGCCAGTCCTGCGCACTGTGAAAAATGCGCGAAATCTCTATCACGTCCGACTTGATCTGATACACGACGACGTAGGGCAATGGGGTAAATGCAAGCTCGCGCCGCCCGGCCATTCGTCGGCTGGCTCGTCCCAGACTCGGAAAATCCTTCAGACGGCCACGTTCGTCATAGATCTTCGGGCAATGCGGCGGGCTGCTTCGGGGTTGTCCCGTTTAATCCATTCGCAGATGTGCTCTAAATCCTCGGCTGCGGGAATCGACCAGCGAACTTGCATCAGGGCTGCAGGAACCGTTCAAGCCGCTGGCCCACTTGCTCATGGGTCAGATACTCGCCGCGTTCTAACGCCTCCTCGCCACGCTTCACCGCATCAGCGAAGCGGCTTTCCTCGTCGAAATACCGCGCCACGACTTGCCGCACCAGCTCGTCAGGATTACGGCCCTGCTGAGCGGCGGACTGCGCCAGCTTCGCTTCCTGCTCGGGTGTGAAATGGACTTCCATGAGGCTCAGAGTACGAAAAACGCCCGCGTGTGGCAAGGCGATGTAAGTCTGATTCTGCGCGGGCCGAACCTCACCCTGCAAAACCACATTCGGGGCCGGAACGCTTTGCGCGGACACAACCGCGCCCCACAACACAACCCACCGAGAGAGCCAACGCAGTCGCAATCCCATGTCTAAAGGT
>PMAM01000244.1:0-24315 GCA_003152595.1 Acidobacterium sp. | reverse complement strand
CTCCCAGCGCGCCTGGATGTTCCAGCCCTCGGTGATGGGGAAGTTCCTCAGCAGCGCGCCATCCCACACATCGATGTGCGGCCCGCGCAGCGTGTTGCGCCCAACATTGCCCACCGCGCCCACCGCCGTTGTCGCGTAGGCATCCGTCAGCCCGGAGGGCGCCTTCATCGCGCATGCCGAATCCTTGCTCGCGAAGAACCAGCAGTCCGGATCGCTAATCGTATGCGGCGTCCCCACCTGGTTCGGCGTCGCTGTTGTGTAGCCGTAGGGATCGAGGATCGAGTTGTGGTTGCCGTCGTTCTCGTTCACCTGGAACGGATGCCCGCTGTAGTAGGTGTAGACGCCGGAGGTTTCCCAGTTGCCGAGAATCCAGGCGAGAGCACCATGCTGCAGCATCGACTGGCCGCGGCCGAAGGGCAGGTTGTAGACGTAGCTGAAGGCAACGCGGTTCGGAATATCGAAGTCGCTCGGCCCATACCACGTGCTGTAACTCCGTCCGTCCGGCGCGTCGCCCGAGTTGCTCTCCAGTTCCTCCGGCGCATTGTCCAGGCTGCGCGAATGCGTGAACGCCGCTCGCACCTCCAGCCCCATCGTCATGCGCCGTGTCAGGCTCGCCTGCAGCGCGTTGTAGTTGCCGGCCGCGATCGGCGAGGTCCACTCGATCTGTCCATAGTTCGGATACGGCACCACGCCCGTGCTCACCCCGCCGGAAATAATCGGCTGATTGTAGTTGCGAATCACATCCAGATGCGTGCTCTTCGTCCCCACATAATCGACCTCCGCCACCCACGGCAACCCGATCTGCCGCTGCACCCCGAAGCTCCACTGCTGCACATAGGGCTCCGGATCGTTCACCGGCGCCGAGCGAATGTGAAACGCCGTGAGATTGCTGAAGTTCACCGTGCTCGGATCCAGAAAGTTCGACGGGAATCCTGTCGACGGCTTCAGCACCGGCGCCGTGTTGCTTACCAGCTGCTTGTTGATCAGGAACGGCGGGTTCAGGGCCAGCTCATCCTCGCTGCCGATGCGCTCCAGCAGCGTGTAGTAGATCCCGTAGCCGCCCCGCACCACCGTCTTCGTATCCGCCGAGTATGCGAACCCGAACCGCGGTCCAAAGTTCTTCGTGTTCGGATTCACGATCGCCCGCTCTCCCGTCGATCCGCTCTTCGCGAACACCAGCGAACCCGACGTCGGATCGAAGTCCGCCATCCGGTTCTGTCCCTCCATCGCCGGCGTAGCGAAGTCGTAGCGCAGCCCCAGGTTCAGCGTCAGCTTCGGCGTTGCCTTCCAGTCGTCTTCGAAGAAGCCTGACGCCATCCACAGCCGCTGGTCCACGAAGAACACATTCGTCAGCGAGGTCGTCTGCGTGTAGCCCAGCAGTCCATCCGCATACGACAGCCCCGTCCCCGACACGCACTTGCCCGGCGCGCTGTGCTGGCAGGTGAACACGCCCGTGTAGTCCAGATCGCCGCGCGTGCTCGGCTCATCCTGGAAGAGGTTGCGCATCGGCAGATACAGGCTCACTCCGTACTTCAGCGTCTGCCGCCCCAGCACCTGAGAGAACGTGTCGTTGTACTGGTACTGCATCGGCACCTGCTGCTTGGGCAGGAAGTCCGGCGACCCTTCGAACGCAAAGTTTGAGAACTGCGTCAGCGGCACGCCCCCGCCCAGCGCCGGATTGACCGGAATCCCCGGCACAAACTGCCCCGCAAGTTGACCGAGCGCAAACGGCTGTTGCTGCGCGTAGGAGAAATCGCGAACCCACCCGAAGCGGAATTCATTCACCATCCTCTGGCTCACAATGTGCGTCCACCCCAGCACCGCGCTGTGCGACTTCAGGATCTGGTTGCCCCACGCCGACGTCGACGTCCCGTCCGCCAGTCCGCCCAGATACCCAGGAATATCGCGGTTGCGATTCGAGTAGTTGTAGCGCGCAAACACCGAGTCCTTCGGCGAAGCTGTCCAGTCCACCCGCGCATCGTAGTTGTCTTCAAAATCCGTCAGCGGCGCGTTGCGAATGTAGTTGTTCAGGTCAGGTGGGCTCCCGGCCGTCGTCGTATTCGGCATCGGGAACAGCTTCATCAGCGCCTGCATCGCTGTATCGAGACTTCCCGAGGGAACGGAGTTGTTCGTGAAAGGCTGGCAGTTCGATCCGGAGAAAGCCGGCGCGCACGTGGTCGGATCGTAAATAGTCGGATACTTCACGCCCACCGCCGCCGCCATCGCCGGGCTGAAGTCTCCGATCCTCTCATTCGGCAGCGGCACCGTGCTCGTCCTCAGCACGCCCTGCTTGATCCGCGTCCCTTCGTAGTCGAAAAAAAAGAAGAGGTGATTCTTGATCACCGGACCGCCAATGTTCCCGCCAAACTGGTTCTGGTTGTACTTCGGCTTGGTGAGCCTGTGCCGGTCCGAGAAGAAATCGTTCGCGTCAAAATAATTGTTGCGCACATATTCATATCCCAGCCCATGGAACTGGTTCGATCCGCTCTGCGTGTTCACTGAAACCACCGCACCCGGACTCCGCCCGTACTCCGCCGAGTAAGGATTCGTGATCACGTTGAATTCGGCGATCGTGTCCACCGAAGGATGCGCCGACTCCGTGCTCAGCTCCTGCACGTTTTCCGAAAACGTGTTGTTGTCGATGCCATCCAGGATGAAGTCGTTCTGCAGCGAGTGCACGCCGTTCACGTTGAAGTCGCCCACGCGCCCCGCCGACGTCGCGCCGCTCTGCTGCGTGAACCGCGCAATCTGCACCCCCGGCACCACGCGCAGCAAATCGTCCCAGTTCCGCAGCGCCAGCGGCGTCTGCTCAATCGTTGTTGATCCGATCACCTCGCCCACCGACGCATCGTCCGGCGAAAGCAGCGGTGCTGTCGACTCCACATTCACCGTCTGCTGCGTCGAGCCCACCTGCAGGTGGAAATCCTCGCGCGCCCGCTGCCCCACCGTCAGCGTCAGCTGCTCCTGCAGCGTCGCAAAACCGCTGTCTTTCACCGTGATCTGATACTGCCCGATCGGCAAATCCTGCATCGAGTACGCCCCGGCGTCGTCGGTCTGCTCGGTGCGCGTGTAGCCCGTGTCCTGATCCTTCGCCACCACCGTCACGTGCGGCAGCGCCGCCCCGCTCGGATCGTTCGCCAGCCCGGACAAACTCGCCGTGTTCACCTGGGCGTTGACACTCATCGCGCCCGCAAGCAGCAGGAACGGCATCATCCGCAAGATGGAAAGTCGCATCGCGAATACCTCTTTCTCCCTGTTGAGGGTTTTCGGGTACGTGCACACAGCCGCCGGCACCGGCTCGTTCGTTGCAACTGAGTCTGGAAAAGGGACTGGAGATGTCGATCCCCGGCGCCACCAGCGCCGCTGGTATCGCAGCTTCACATTCACGTCTGCCTCCGAGTGGGTCGCGGGCCTGGTCCTGGGAAAGCTCTCCCGGCCGCAGCAGGCCGGGGCCCGTCATTGCCATCCTCGGATGAGGGCAGCGCACGCGGAAGTGTTTACCCTCTCTCCCTCCGCGTGCATACACCTGGGTGTTTTCGATGTAAACCGCTCAGCAACTGTTACTTATACAAATTGTCAATTCTTCGTGAATCGCCGTTTCCCTCACGCCCGCCCGTCCCGCATTCATCGCCTGTTCACCGGCAATTCGTACCCTGATCGAGACCCTTTCCGCTTCCGGACCCCCACGCCAGGAGAATCACAAAGCGATGGCACGCGCATCCATCGTCGAACGCCGGGCGCGAGAGCTGTCTCCCCTCCCCGCCGACCCCAACCGGATCGAGCCCGGTGTTCTGAAGCCCGGTGTTCTGAAGCCGGGTCTTCCGGAGCCGGGTCTTCCGGAGCCGGGTCTTCTCGAGCAGGACCCCCGCTGGCAGCTCGCCCAGCGCCTCGTCGCCAGCCGCCACTTCGTCCGCTCCGCTCTGCTCTCCCGCTTCCTCCTCTATATAGTTGCGGAAAGTTTGCTCGACCGCACCGAGAACATCACCGAGCACGCCATCGGCGTCCGCGTCTTCGACCGCCCCTCGAGCTACCGCACCGTCGAAGACAACATCGTCCGCAACTACGCCCGCCAGCTCCGCCGCCGCCTCGCCGACTTCTTCGCCGACGAGGGCGCCGCCGAGCCGCTCCACATCGACATCCCCCTCGGCGGCTACATCCCGGCTTTCATCCAGCCTTCCTCAAAGAAGCCGCCCGCCCCGGCCACCGAGCACGACCGCGCCATCCCCATCAGCCTCCTGCCCGACCCGGCCGACAGCACCATCGTCGCCCATGCCGAGCCGCACCCCGCCCGGCGCCCCATTCTTGTCGCAGCCCTCTTCGCCGCCTACACCCTCGCCCTGATCGCCATCGTCTGGTTCGCCGCCGTTCGCCTCCACGCGCCGCGTCCCACCGCTCAAGACACTTCGCCCGCCGCCTCGCCCGCCGCGCCGCTCTGGGCCGCGCTCTTCCGCAGCGACATGAACACCTGGATCGTTCCCTCCGACGCCGGCCTCAACCTGCTTGAAGACCTCTCCCGCCGCCCCGTCTCCCTCGCCGACTACATCAGCGGCGGCGCTGCGCGTCTCGCCCTCCCCGCCATCGACGCGCACAGCCAGCAGGATCTTCGCAACCAGCACTTCACCAGCTTTGTGGATCTGCAGATCGTCGCTGCGCTCGCCCGCCTGCCCCAGTTCAACCCCGAGCGCGTCGTGCTCCGCTTCCCCCGCGACCTCCGCCTCGACGACATCCGCAACGCCAACGCCATCGTGCTCGGCTCAGTCAGCAGCAATCCCTGGGCCGCCATGGCCGAGGCCAGCGCCAACTTCCGCATCGTTCTCGGACCCGGCATGCAGGGCGCCAGCATCGCCAACGCCCACCCCGAGCCCGGCGAATCGGCCAGCTACGTCAGCCACTGGAACGAGCCCGACCACGAAACCTTCGCGCTCATCTCCTGCTTCCCCAACCTCTCCGGCAACGGGCACATCCTGGTCCTCCAGGGCCTCGACGTAGCCGGAACCCAGGCCGCAGCCGAAGCCCTGCTCCACCCCACGGCCATCGCTCCGATCCTTAAAGAAGCCACCCGCCCCGACGGCACCCTCCGCTCCTTCGAGATCCTCCTCCGCTCCACCAGCATCCAGTCCGCCTCCGCACGGACCTCGGTGGTGGGCAGCCGGGTGGAGTGACGAGGGCAGGGAGTAGGCAGTAGGAAATAGGGAATAGCCTGCATCCCTAGGTGCCCCATATCTGCCCGGTGTTGGCAGATGGGAAGCGACGACCCGCTTTAATCCTGATTTCAGCTTGGTAATTATCATTCAGGACAATGATGATTACCCTATCAATTTAAATCTCGAAGCTTCCGCAATCTCCGTTTCGAGCTGGTCCAGCATGTCGAACATGCTCATGAGCGTTACGTCGAGGTGCTTGCAGAGGTTGGGAATCTTTGGTCGCTTGGCTTCCGGGGATAGGCCGACCCTCGCGCGTGACGACTATCCCATCGTTCACGGAGGCTTGGGCTATCAACCACGCATCTGCTCCCCTCGCGAACTCATTTTGCCAGCAGGTCTCGAATCGGGGGTTGCTGTAGACGTAAGCCCCGATTTCTTTGGCGAGGTCCTCGACTTCTGTGCTTGGACTCACGCCGACGTGTTTAGGCGCTCGTTCTTGCTGGGTCTGCATCCACGGCACCAGAGGGTCTTTGGGATCACGGCCCTCCATGATCTCCTTGAAATTTCTTCTAGTCAGCCTCGTTACGCCTTCCTGAAAACCCCTTGCCAAGAGGTACCAGAACTGCGCTGAATGCGGAGCAAAGAAACGGTACGCATTGTTTTTAGACCAAATGAGAACATCGGAGTCGATCCAAAACTCCTTCATGCGCTTTCCCTGCGCATGAACTCTTCCACGGTCCAAAGGCTGACCCCTAGGAGAGACGACGCATCCGGATAGGTAGCCATATCGCGTCGAACTCCGTCCGCCAGGGCTCTATTAAAGAGGTCGCCGGTACGAAGTCTTAACGTAGCCCAGAAGTCGCCCTTTTGTTTCTTCTTCTGTGCCTCTCTTTTCTTTCGCGCCTCTTCCTGCTCCTTGATTCGCTTCCACTCTTTGTCGTATTCCACCCGGTAACCCGCGCGGTCCAGCAGCCCTAACTCATGGGATCGAACCAGAGCCATCAGCTTACTGACGCGAAAGTTATGAGTCCATTGCTCGACATTGCTGTCCAGAGAAAGCCCGGACTTCCAGAGTTGTCGCGCAGCGTGTTCCGGCACGAGAAGTTCAGCGGCGACCTGGTTGCAATATCGTTCAACACCCGCCAATCGCACTTTTCTCTTGTCAAGCGGCAAGTTGGAAATACCGCTCTGTCCAATCCATATGTGGGCAAGCTCATGAGCGAGAGTGAAAATCTGGGCTGCTCTGGCATCGGAGTCATTAATGAACACCAGCGGGGCGAGTGGATCGCTCACGGCAAAGCCCCTAAACTCCCTGACCAGTAGCCTCCTTCCAGTCGAGTGCTCAACGACTCCGTTGCGCATTACGAGAATTCCTGCGTCTTCGGCTCGTCGCATACAACTTCGAAGAAACTGAGTCCATCCAGAGCACTGGTGCCGTAATTCTGGTGTTATTCCGAGTATCGAGCGCATATCATCCGCGACTCGCTTAACCGGATCGCTCATCGTGAATCGGCCGACGAATGGCAGTGGGGCCGCCCGACTCAGAATTTGATATTCCCTAAACCAGTCTTGCCGTAATAATGCCGCGTTGATGGTGTCAACCAAATCCACGGAGGGCTTGGCGATTGGTTCGCCCGAGACGGTCCGATAATCCGCTAAGGGGATCTTGTCGAGATCAGGAGTATCGTCGAGGAATAAGACGAGGTATGGAATCCGCAGCTTATTGGCGAGATATTCGGCTTGCGCCTCGGTGGGGAAGTGTCGGCCACTCGCCAGTGCCTGAACCTTTTCGAGCGGCAGCGCCTTTGTGGCGAGATGTTCGAGCCCGACATTGAGGCGCCTCAGCGCCAGTTCAATGACCTTCGGATTGATGTGCGCTGTTGCCATCCCATCCGCTTCCCGACGCTCCGCCATTGTGGCCCACTCTAGGCGGAGTCACCGCGAGGACAATTCCTCACGCAAACTTATATGTCATCAAGAGCGAAAAGCGCCACAAAAACCTCGGGGCTGCCCCCCCAGGGTCCCCTCTCCCAACTCGTAAGGCAAATCGGTATAAAATGTAAGGCGAGGAATCCGCATGGCCCGCAAGAACGTGCCCGCACCCGCCATCGAAGCCACCGTCACCTCCAAGGGCCAGATCACCCTTCCCAGAGCGCTGCGCAGCCGCCTCGACATCCACACCGGCAGCCGCATCCGCTTCACTCTGCCACCGGGCGGCGGCTTCGAGGCCCACCCCGTCCTCTCTGAACTCGAGGACCTCTGGGCAGCGGCCGACTCGGCCGGCAAGCCCGGCCCGGTCATGAGCTTCGACGAAATGAACCGAGCCAAAGCCCGGAGACCCCGCCGGTGATCGTCGCCGACACCGACGTCTGGGCGCGCGCCTTCCTCAATGACGACGCGGCCCAGGCGCAACGGGCACGCCGCGCCATCGCTGAAGCGCGATCCAGAGGCGGCGTCTTTCTGCCCCTCATCGTCCTCGCTGAGCTTTCCTGGGTTCTGCGCTCGCGCTGGAGCGCGGAGCGCGTCCTCTCGACCCTCGAAAGCCTGCTCCGCACCCGCGGCGTCACCGTCGAATCGCCCGCCCTCGCCCGCCAGGCCTTCAAAGCCGCTCGCGCCAACGGCGGCGGTTTCGCGGATCAACTGATCGCCCAGGTCAGCTTCGCCAACGGCGCGAATCAGGTCATCACCTTCGACGAAAAGTTCGCCCGATCCGCCAAAGTGAGACTCCTGAGGTAGCAACGCCGCCCGCTGCCTCCTCCCTCCTCCCTGCTCCCATTACCCCCGTACCGTCCACCCCTCCGATTCTTCTTGCATTGCCTCCCTGCAGCCCTAAAGACACTGGGAGAAGTGTCCCCAAACGGAAGGCTCGCCCGTCTCGAACGCGGTCACGGCCATGGCCGAGATCAATGCCGCCTCGGCAAAAATCTCCGACATCATCTCCACCATCGACGAAATCGCCTTCCAGACCAACCTGCTGGCGGTGAACGCAGCGGTCGAAGCCGCGCGCGCTGGGGAAGAAGGCCGCGGATTCGCTGTCGTGGCGGCGGAAGTCCGCAGCCTCGCGCAGCGGAGCGCCCAGGCGGCCAAGGAGATCAAGGGTCTGATTCAGGACTCGCTGCACAAGGTCGAACGCGGCTCCGAGCTGGTGAACAAATCGGGCGAGACGCTGCATGGGATCGTCAGTTCGGTCAAGCGCGTCACCGACATCGTGGGCGAGCCGCTGCAGCAAACCGTCTACCGCCTGCGGAGCACGAAGCAATGACCCCGCCTCTGCACATGTTGTACGAGCATGATCGCCGCAGGGCAGGGATACTACCGCACCCCGCTCAACCCAGCTTCGTGCGTGCCCACCATGAGCCTGCGCGGCGCGTGGATATTGGCGAGGTGGCGGCCAGTGGGCGACCCCTGCGGCTGCAGACCGTGCTCGGTTCCTGTGTCTCCGTGTGTCTCTACGATCCCGTGGCGCAGACGGGCGGAATGAACCATATCCTGGTGCCGAGTTCGCGCTCCGACTGCCAGTGCGCGGCGCGCTGCGGAGTGCAGGCGATGGAGCTGCTGATCAACGCCCTGATGAACCTGGGCAGCCTGGGGGATTTTCAGGGACGCGAGTAACTGGTCCGATACCGAGTCACGACAGTCTTGTTGAAAGCCGGCGGCGGTTCCGAGCAGTACCAGTCACTGAACTCGCGAATCGCAGGAACGCTGAGAACTGGGCGAGGCCATGCTGTTGAGCACCGCCGATTTTGACTGCTTGAGATCCGGGGCGTCCGGGTTGTTCTGGCAGGCCAGTACGTTGCGCGATGGTTGTTCTCAGACTCGCCCCGGAAGGAGCCGAGCCAGCCGCCTTCTTTCATGCCGTGCGAAACGGGAAGAGCGAGCCACGGTGCATTCCATGCTGNNGGCTCTGGGGAAGCTTCGAGCTGCGTGAGTTGGTGGGCTGCGGCAGCTTCGGCGAAGTCTACCGCGCCTGGGATCCCGATCTGCAGCGGGAGGTCGGGCTGAAACTCCTGGTGCCGCGACCTTCGCAGACCGAGGCGCCGTTCGAGGAAGTTCTGCGCGAGGCGCGCGCGCTCGCCGCGGTTCGCCACCCGAACATCCTTCCGGTTTATGGTGTCGACCGCCACGAGGGGCGGGTCGGATTCTGGACGGATTTCGTGCACGGCAAAACGCTGGCGGCACTGGTGCGCGAGCAGGGGCCGTTCGGTTATCGCGAGGCGGCGCTGATCGGGCAGGACGTGTGCAGGGCGCTGAGCGCAGTGCATCGCGCGGGCCTACTGCACCGGGACATCAAAGCGGAAAACGTGATGCGGGAAGAGGGCGGACGGATTCTGCTGATGGATTTTGGACTAAGCGCGCTGGGCGGCAACCAGAGAGATTTCGCGGGAACGCCGCGCTACATGGCTCCGGAGCTGTTGCGCGGGGAAGGCGCGACGGCAGCGAGCGACCTGTATGCGGTGGGCGTGCTGCTGTTCTTTCTGGTGACGGGACAGTATCCGGGCGATCGTGGAAACGACGCGCGGGCAGCGGAAAAGGGCGGCGAAGATGCGCCGACCGCGACTCATGTAACAACCNNGATTTGCCGGATGCGTTTGTGCGGACGGTGGAGGGGGCGATGCACCCGGACCCGAAGAGGCGGTTCGCGAGTGCGGGGGCGCTGTCGAGCGCACTGGCGGAGACGCTGGGGACGTCGACGGGAGCGGGGCGCGAGGCTGAGAGCAGGGGCTCGAGGCCGAGGTGGCGGACGGGATGGGTCGCAGCGGCGATTGCCGGTGTTCTGGTTGTGGCCGCTTTTATTTTTCGCGTGAGCAGCGGCGCGTGGTTTCCGGGCGAGCATCGCACCGTGGCGACAGAGGCGGTGCCGGCAAATCTGAACGATGAGTTTCTGAAGGCCGATGCGCTGCTGCAGCGGTATGACATCCGGAAGAATGTGACGGATGCGATCGATCTGCTGAAGAAGGTGCTGGTGCAGGATCCGAGTTTCGCGCTGGCGCAGGCGGGGCTGGGGCGGGCGTATTTCCTGGAGTATCGGGTGACGCGGGCGGCGGGTTTGCTGGATGAGGCGCGGGCGGCGTGCAATCGCGCGATCGCTCTGGACGGAAGCCTGGCGCAGCCGTACACGACGCTGGCGCGCATCGATGCGATGGCGGGACATACAGACCTGGGAATGCAGGAGGCGCAGAAGGCGCTGCGGCTGGACCCGCGGAGCGCGGAGGCGTATGGCGCCCAGGCGGAGGTGTTCGACGCGCAGGGGCGCGGCGACGATGCGGCTGCCGCGGTGCAGAAGGCGATCGATCTGCAGCCGGACTACTGGCGATGGCCATTGTTGCTGGGGAACTACGATTACGCGGCGGGAAAGCTGCAGGATGCGGCGACGCAGTATCGCAAGGCGGAGGCGATTGCTCCCGACAGCCCTATTGTGCAGCTGAACCTTGGGCTGGTGGCGCTGCAGATGCAGAATTATGCAGAGGCGCAGACGCACCTGGAGAAATCCGTGCAAATGGAGCCGAGCTTCAAGGCGTATTCGACGCTGTCGGAGGTATTTGGCGCGCAGGGCAAATACCAGGACGCGATTGAGATGAGCAGGAAGGCGCGGGATTTGAATCCGACGAATTATGTGGCGTGGGGCAATCTGGGCGCGGCGTACATCAATGTGCCCAGCGATCATGCACAGGCGGTGGAGGCGTATCGGAAAGCGATTGAGTTAGCGGAGGTCGCAAGGAAGGAGACACCGAACGACTCATTTCTTCTGGCGGAACTGGGCAGCTATTACGCCTACATTGGCGACGCTGATCGAAGCCTTCCGCTGCTGCGGCAGGCTGTCACGCTGGCGCCCGAAGATCCGACTGTGCTGTTCTCCGCCGGCGACGGTTACGAAATCCTCCATCGCCGCAGCGAAGCGATTTCTCTTATCGTTAAGTCGATCGCGCTGGGGTTTCACGGCAACCAGCTGGAACATTTGCCGGAGCTGGCCTCGCTGCGAGCCGATCCGAAGTTCCAGCGCGCACTGAAAGCTGCACTCGCGCCGCAACAGACTGGACACCAAAGGTAAAACCCGATAGATTCGTGCCTCATGACTGCAACCGAGGTCGTTCTTCGCGATGAAATGGGGCTGCGCGTACCCAGCGTTTCGAAAGTGACAGTGACAATGGGTGGTCAGGTCACTTTCAAAACTGCGGACGGCGCGGACTCGGCGCTGTACTTCTCTCCGGCTACGGCAGCGATCCTGTCGCCGAAGCCGGGGGCGCGTGTGGATCTGGCGGCGGGTAAGTCCGTCACCTACACCTTTTCTTCCGTCGGCGCCGGCTCCTACGGAGTGATTGCGAAAGCGCCGAAGGATCCAGCACCGACGCGGTTCGATTTTGGCGCCGCCATGAATCCGCCGGTTCTGGTAATCCAGACGGGAAAAGGCACGGATTTTCCAGGCCCTGGGAATACGCCGGGCGGATAGCGATCATCGAAATCAAACGGTGATCGCATCAATGAGGTGCGTTGCAGGAGCAGGCACCGCGTCAGTGGTGTGTGTTGCGGAAGTGATCCTCTCACCCGTACAGTGGGATTGCAGTTCCCCTGAATCGTTGAACAGAGCCAGTTGACTGGCTGCGCGCGTGCGGCTGCGAGGTTTCGCGTCCAGACGAGGGAGAGATCATGGGGCGATCCGATGTGCTGCTGGTCTTCAACGGGATCAACGGCGCGACTGGCCGGTACGACATCGAACCGACGCCGGTGGATGCGTTCGCGCGGATTGCTCTGGGGATGGCTCCGCACAGCGCGAGCGAGCGGGCCCACTTTGAAGAGCTGAAGCGACGGCGGCAGCGCGACACGCAGACACACTATGCGCCGAAGGAAGGCGTCGACCCGAAGAAGCTGGATGAGTCCGGGTGGGGCGTGATCTTTGCCTATGGCTCGGATCCGGCGATTTATGAGGCGCTGTCGCCGCTGCTGAAGCTGCGCAAGGAGCAGGCGGGTGAGCGCTACACGGAGTACGTGGGCCCGAAAGCGTACCGGGGCGCGACGGCGGACTTACCGGGAGAAAGCAAGCAGGATTTTCTGCAGCGCAATGGTGCGGGGCCGGGGCCGGTGGATCCGCAAGTGGTGCCGTACTACCTGCTGATCGTGGGCGATCCGGATTCGATTCCGTTTCGGTTTCAGTATCAGCTGGACGTGCAGTACGCGGTGGGGCGGATCCACTTTGAGACGGTGGCGGAGTACGCCGCGTATGCGCAGACGGTGGTGGCAGCGGAGACGGGTGGGCTGGCGCTCGCGAAGAGGGCGGCGATTTTTGGAGTGGCGAACGACGGCGATGCAGCGACGCAGATGAGCCATGATGAGCTGGCGCAGCCGTTGGCGGAGTGGACGGCGAAGCAGTCGGGGTGGAAGGTGGACGCGTTCGTGAAAGGCGACGCGACGAAGACGCGCCTGGCGCAGGTGCTCCAGGATGCTCCGGCGTTTGTGTTCACGGCGAGCCACGGGATGTGCTATCCAAACGGCGACGCGCGGCAGCTGGCGCAGCAGGGTGCGCTGCTCTGTCAGGACTGGCCAGGGCCGTCGTATCAGGGAGCAGTGCCGGACAGCTTTTTCTTTGCAGGCGCTGACGTGGCCGACGATGCGCGTATCTTCGGTACGATCACGATGCACTTTGCGTGTTTTGGAGCGGGGACGCCAAGGCTGAGCGACTACTCGGATGGGCCACCGCCGGCGATTGCGCCCAGGAGCTTTCTGGGAAGGCTGCCGCAGCGACTGCTGGCGCATCCGCGCGGAGGCGCGCTGGCGGCGATCGGGCATGTGGAGCGCGCGTGGGGATGGTCGTTCCACTGGGATCGTGCGGGAAGCCAGACGGAAGTTTTCAAGAGCACGATGAAGCGGCTGATGGAAGGCCATCCGGTGGGCTCGGCGGTGGAGTATTTCAACGGAAGGTACGCGGAGCTTTCTTCGGACCTTTCGGTGATGCTGGAGGACGTAAAATTTGGCGCAACCGTCGATCCCTATCTGGCCACGGGGATGTGGACGGCCAACAATGATGCGCGCAGTTATGCGGTGGTGGGCGATCCGGCGGTACGGCTGATGCTCGCCGAAGATTCGAAGCCGGCACGCCGGCCTGTTCTGGAGGTGAAAACAATGTCTGCGCAAGGTGCTCAACCCCCGGTCCCTACGCCGCCCGTGGTAGGCGCGGTGAATCCGCTGATGGCGGATTATGGTGTACTCGATTCGGTGCGTGGCGCGGCCGCCTCGTTGCAGGATGCGGCACAACGAATCGGATCGTGGCTGGCGGACTCGTTCCAGACGGTGACGAGCGTGCGGGTAAGCACGTTTGTGAGCGACAACATCGCCGATGTGAAGTTTGAGAACGGGACGTTCACAGGCGCGAAGCTGCGTGCGATGACGGTGGCGAGCCTCGACGGCAACACAGTGGTGTGCGTGCCGGAACAGGACGGCAAGGTGGACGACACGCTTTGGAAGATTCACTCTGACATGGTGGACAAGGCGCTGGAGAATCGCGTGGAGCTGCTGAAAACGGCGGCTCTGGCGATTGCGAACCTGGTGCCGGGAGTGAAGTCGCTTTGATGGCGGGCGATCCGCAGGTGGCAGCTGTGCAGGCCGCGTGCGGCCAGATTGCGGCGATTGCGGTGGCCGCGCGCGCCGGGGCGACGATGCCAGGAACGGCGGTGAGTTATTCGGTGGACTTTGCGGCGGACTCACGCCAGGGATTCGCGAGCCTCCTGGCAACGGTAGAGTCGCTGCTCACGATGCTGAAGCCAACGGCCATGGTGCGCACGGCCAGCGATGAGGAGACGATTGAGACGCTGGTGCGCTACACGGGCGGTGCCAACTCAGTTTCGACCGTGAATTTGTCTGCGTACATGGCGCAACTTCACTTAGGATCGGTGGAACGAACCTATGCGTTGCGAAGCGCGGTTGCCGGAGCGTTTGTGGCGGCGGCGAGCACGCTGATGACGCTGTCGGCATCGGCGGCAAATCCGCTGCTGCTGCTGCGCGCGCTTTCCACGGCGAAGTCGCTGGAAGAGGCTTTGCGGCGTCTGGCGAGCGCCATCGAAGCCGCGGCCTGATGGGAAAATCCAGGGTGGGTGCGGATCGATGAGCCGGTACTCCGACCTCGAAATCACGTTTAGAAAGCGCGACGAGCGGTCGTTCGCTCTGGGGTTCCGGTTCCACAGCGCGGACGACGCGGCGGAACAGCGCTCGAAAACGGAGCCGGTGATTGCCGTCGACTTTGCGGCGCTGGCGGGCGACGATGCGGCGGCTTACGCGGAGACGTTGAGCGCGGCATTCTTTACACCGGAGGTGCGCGCGGAGTTCGGGAAGTATCGCGCGGCGGCGGCAACGCAGGGATCGATCCTGCGGGTGCGGTTGTCGATCGANNGACGTGGCGGGAGCACCGTTGTTCGCGGGCGAGCAGACCATCGTTTCGCGATTCCTGATCAGCGGAGAAGACTGGCGGCCGATTCGACTGCGAGCACGGGGGGCGCTGCGGGCGCTGGTGGTGGTCGCAAATCCGGCATCGGGAGAGAAATATGGGCTGGCACCGGTGGATGTCGCAGGTGAATTGGCGCGCGCGACGGAGGCGCTGGCGGGCATTCAGATGACGGTGCTGGCACCGGGAGGCGGCGTTTCACTGGGTGACCTCGCGGCGAAGCTGCGCGAGGACTTCGACATTCTGTACATGGTTTGCCACGGGCGGCTGGTGGAGCACGAGCCGTGGCTTTTCCTTGAGGACGGGCAGCCGGTTGCGGGGATCGAGCTGGTGCAGGCGATCCGCGAGCTGGATCAGAGACCGCGCATGGTGGTGCTGGCGTCGTGCCAGAGCGCGGGCAAAGGTGGCGCGGGCATGGCGGCGCTGGGGCCGCGGCTGGCCGAAGCGGGCGTACCCGCAGTGATCGCAATGCAGGGCAACATCTTCATGGCGACGGCGGCGGCGTTCATGAAGCGATTCTTTAAAGAGCTGCTGGCGGACGGGCAGATCGATCGCGCGATGGCCGTAGCGCGCGGCGAGGTGCGCAAGGCGGACGATGCCTGGATGCCGGTGCTGTTCCTGCGGCTGCGCGATGGCCGCATCTGGTACGAGCCGGGGTTTGGAGGGAGCCGGGAAAACGAATTCGATAAGTGGAGGTCGATCTGCGCGTCGGTGCGCGCGGGGCGCTTCATTCCGATTCTGGGGCCGGAGCTGGGCGACGATCTATTGGGAGGAACCCGGGAGCTGGCGCGGGTGCTGGCCGATCAGCATGGATTTCCCCTGGATAGTCATGATCGGAATGACCTGGCCAAGGTGGCTCAGTTTATCGGAGTAGAGCAGAAGCGCAGCTACGTTTGCGACGCGGTGCAGAATCAATTTCTGGAGCAGGTGCGTCGCAGGCTTTCCAACGCGACCTCAGGCGCTGCACCGCGGACCACACTGCCTGCACTGCTGGACGCGGCGGTGGAGCGGTCGCGGGCCGATGCCGGCCATCCTTTTCGCGTGCTGAGCGAACTGCCGGCGTCGATTTACCTGAATGCAAGCTACCAGCCGATGATGCTGCGGGCGCTGCGGGCGGAGGGCAAGGATCCGGAGCCGGTATTCACGACGTGGCGAGGCGAAGAGGTACCGCGAAGGCCGGAGCCGAAGACGGCGAAGCCCACGCCGGAGAAACCGTGGGTGTACCACGTGTTCGGCATGTTCGGAAAACCGGACTCACTGGTTCTGACGGAGGACGATTTCTTCGACTATCTGATCGCGGAGGCGCGGCTCGATCTGCTGCTGCCGGCGCTGGTGGGGCAACTGATGCAAAGTTCCCTGCTCTTCCTTGGATTTCAGCTCGACGACTGGCGCTTCCGCGCGCTGTTCCGAATGATCGTGACGCGGCAGGGGACACGGACGCTGAGGGATTTGTCGCACGTCGGGGTGCAGGTGAATCCCAGCGAATGGAGCGTGACCGACGCCCACAAGGCACGGCGCTACATTGAGAGCTACTTTCACGGCGGAGGAGGAGCGCCGGATATTTCGATCTATTGGGGATCGCCGCGCGACTTTCTGACGGAGCTCAGGGAGCAGCTGGCGCAGGCCGGCGAGGAGCAGACGGTAGCGGCGCAGGGAGCCGGCGATGAGTGGTTCTAGCGCCGCGAATCCTTTCGTCGGACCGCGGCCCATTGAACGAGGACAGCCAATCTTCGGGCGCGACGCGGAGATCGACGGCCTGTATTACCTGCTGAGCGCGGAGCGCATCGTCCTGTTTCATTCTCCGTCGGGCGCGGGCAAGAGCTCGCTGCTGCAGGCAGGGCTGCTGCCGCGGCTGGCGGAGCAGTTCGACGTGTGGGCGCCAGCGCGGGTGAGCCTGCCGATGGGCAACGATGGCGCGGCGAACCGATACGTGCGGAGCGTGAATCTTTCTTTCGAGGCGGAGGTGCCTGAAGGCCTGCGGCGCGCCGAGAGCGCGATTGCCGGAATGGCGCTCGAGGAATATGTGGCGAGCCGGCCGCGGCGACGATCGACGCCGGGGAACACGGTTCTGATCTTCGACCAGTTCGAGGAAATTCTCACCGCGGATCCAACAGCGTTTGAGGCGCGGAGGGAGTTTTTCGCTCAGCTTGCCGCGCTGCTGCAGAAACCGCAGATCTGGGCGATCTTTGCGCTGCGCGAGGACTATCTTGCGCAGCTGGATCCTTTCGCAGACGAGCTGCCGACGCACCTGAAGAACCGGTTTCGTCTGGATTTGCTGCGGAGGGAGGGGGCGGAAGATGCCATTCGCCGATCGGTGGAAGGGGCAGGACGCCGGTTCGCGCCGGAAGCGCTGCAGCAACTGGTGGCTGACCTCGCGAAGATGCAGGTGCAGCAACCGGATGGAGAATTCAGGGCGGAGACCGGTCCTTATATAGAGCCACTGCATCTGCAGGTGACGTGCCGGGAGCTGTGGGAGCGGATGCCGGCGTCGCAGGCGGTGATCGAGAAGGAGGACGTGATCTCCTTTGGCGATGTTACGGCGTCGCTCGCCACGTACTATGCGAGCGCGGTAGGCAAAGTCGCGGGCACCGATGATCGCGTGGAGCGCAACATCCGGCGGTGGTTTGGGGAGGAGCTGATCGCGCGCAGCATCCGCGTGCAGCGGCTACGGGAGCCGAAAGAGAGCGGCGGTCTCGACAATACGCTGATCGAAAAACTAATCGATGCGCATTTGGTGCGCGGGGAAACACGGGCCAGCGCTACGTGGTATGAGCTGGCGCACGATCGGCTGATCGAGCCGGTGCTTCGCGATAACCAGGGGTGGTTTGCGGCGCACCTGAGCACGGTGGAACAGCGAGCGCTGCAGTGGGAGCGCGAGGGTGAGCCGGAAAGCCTGCTGGCGACGGGCGCGGAACTGAAAGCTGCGGTACGATGGGCGGCGCTGC
Organism: Acidobacterium sp.; assembly: GCA_003152595.1. Taxonomy (GTDB): domain Bacteria; phylum Acidobacteriota; class Terriglobia; order Terriglobales; family Acidobacteriaceae; genus Palsa-343. The sequence continues at coordinate 6,796 of PMAM01000244.1, read as the reverse complement.
CGGGGCGCGAGCTGACGACGGGGGAGGCGCGTTTTCTTGCGGCATCACGGCGCAAGCGCACGAGGCTGCTGCAGAAGCGCGCTGCTGTGGTAGCGCTGACTGGGTTGCTCGCGGTGACGTCGCTGCTGGCTCTGATCGCATGGAGCGAGCAAAATCGCGCCGAACACAATTTGTCTCTTGCCAAACAAGCGGTGGATCAGAGCCTCTCTTCTGCGGGTCGGCAACAGGCGCAGGAGTTCGCCGATTCGCCCGATCTGGATGCCTTCCGCAACGAGCTGCTGACCAAGGCGGCGGCGTTCTATCGATCGTTCACCAAAGAGAAAGCGAATAATGCGGCGCTGAGTGCCGATGCGGCGTGGGGCCATGCTCAGCTGGGAGATGTGAACCGCCTGCTGGGAAAGTCCGCCCAGGCTGTGGCTGAATACAACCTGGCCATCGCCGCATTTCAATTGCTCGCGAAGCAGCACCCAAAGGACACGTTATACCCGGAAAGGCTGGGCTATTGCCACAACTGGATGGGCGAGACGTATCGCGCGGAGATCAGAGACCCCAGCGCTCCTGACCCTTCCATCGCTCGCCAGGCGGTGCAGGAATACACTGCCGCGCTTGAAATTCAGCAGAAGCTTCATGCCGCCGCGCCTGGCAATCGGCGATTTACGCAGGAACTGGCGCGGACTTATTACAACCGCGCCATCGTGGAAGACGATGAGGGCGATCGCGGCGACGCCGAATCCGATTTTCGGCTGAGCCTGGGGTTGTTGCAGCCGATAGGTAGTCATCCAGCGGCAGATAGTGGAGACCAGTCTTCTCCGGACCCGGCGGAAGATCTGGCACGAGTGGAGAACGATTTGGCCGTTCTGCTCGCCAAAGAAGGAAACAGCAAAGACGCTCGAAATTATTATGAACAGGCGGTCCAGCGGGCAAAGGAACTCACGGTAATCTCCCCGGACAACCGCGGATACAGATACGAGTTGGCGACCTATTGCGCTAACGAGGCGATGCTGCTGGCGGACATGAAGGATCTGACGGGAGCAGCGGAGAGAAATCACACGGCGCTGGATATCGTCGAGGCGCTGGCCAATCCCGCCCCATCGCTGTCGCTTGAGGAAGTCAAAATTCTTCAGCTGCGTACTGAAATCGTGCTCGCGCAGGGAGCCATGGAGTCTTTCGATGAGGCGGAACGGGAGCGAGCGCTGCTGATGCGACTGAAGGGCGGAGGTCCTGATGAGAGCCATCCGCTTTTTCACGATGTGTATTACAACCTGGCTGCGAACTATGTGGAGCTCACCGAGGAGGACCTGAGAAACGGAGACCTGGAGGGCGCGCAAATCGCACTCGGGAGTTTGTCGCTTATCCTTACCGAGTTAACTCCCGAGGATAAGGCAGAGGCGCAGAGACATTACGCTGAATTGCAGCGGGAGCTGCATGTTAAGATGATGCACCGCCCACAATGAACACCCGGCACGCGATTGCTCGAACTTGCTGGGCCCATACTGCGAGATACGCCGCGGTTTTGGCGGCACTGTGTAGTCTGGTTGCGATCGCCGCCGCGCAGCAACCTGGCGATTCTCTGCCGAATGGCCCGCTGCCGACGATGAGCGCCCCGGCGCTGAGGTTACCGCTTTCCGGTTTGTTCTCCGGGAGAGCGCTGCAAACCGCGCAGAGCGGACAGGCCACGAAACCGAAATCAACCCGCAACAACACCGGGCCGCGGCCGATGCAGCGCAGGAAACTCGACCCCAGCATGGTGGGCTACATTGACGATCCATCAGTGCAGAATGAAGTGCGGGTGCGCTTCGATGCGGGATTCAACGATCCGCGGCCCGATCTGGCGGAGTTCTTCTACCAGGGACACAGCGCGCCGGTAAGCCCGACGGCGGCTTTCCAGCGGACGCTGAATTTCCAGCAGCTTTATCTGAACGCGGAGTATGCGGCGGGCAAGTCGGTTTCAGGATTTCTGCAGATTCCTTTCCGCTGGATCCAGCCGATATTTATCCCGAGCGCGACGCGCACGCCGGATCTGTTCAGCGGCAGCGGGATCAGCGATGTTCAGGCCGGACTGAAATTCGGGACTATCGCGTCAGAGACGAGGAACCTCACCTTCCAGTTGCGGGCGGACTTTCCTTCCGGGAATGGCAGCAAGGGTTTTGGAACCGGGCATTACAGTCTCGAGCCGATGGCGCTCTTCTATCAGAAGCTCTCGGACCGGACGGCGGTCGAGGCGGAACTGGGCGATTCGCACCCGATCGGCGGGACGTTTTACCACGCGAGCGTGGCCAGCGCGGGGCAGAAATTCGACGGCGACGTGATGACGTATGGTGTGGGGCCGAGTTATCAGGCGGTGGTGCGTGACCGTTACCGCATTGCTCCAGTTCTCGAGTTGGTGGGTTGGCATGTTTTTGGAGGCTTGCAGACAAACTCGGCCAACCAGGTTGAGTCGGGAGCGGGCGCCAACATCTTCAATGTGAAGCTCGGGACGCGCCTCTGCTTCTTGGGCGGGAACTCTATTTACGCAGGCTACGGACGCAGTCTGACATCGAATATCTGGTACAGGAATCTGTTCCGGATCGAGTACCGGTACAGCTTCTGAGCTGGGCGCGACGGCGCCGGGCGGCCGAGTCCCATTTGACATCCGGCCGGGAATGCCGATACGTTGGTCCCACTTTTGCAGGAAACTTTGCAGGAAACAAGGATGCCCGCTCGCCGGTTTCGCAATCCCCTCCGCGCTGCGCTGGTTGGCCCGCGCTGGATTCTCCGCGAACCGGTACGCAGCCTGAGGCGTCGCTCGCCAGGCAGAGTCGCTGGTGGCCTCCTGCTGACCTCGCTGCTGCTCGTCTCCGGATGCAGGACCTCCAAAGACGCGGTCTCCGCCGCCAGCCAGATGGCCGAAACCGCGGGCGCTTTATCGGGTTACTACAGCGGCCTCAGGACCATCCTCGCCAATACCGATCTCGTCTTTCAGATCAACGAGGCGCTCTACGCCAAGCCGTACTCGGCGGAGAACCGTCAGTTGCTCGCGGATGCAGAATCGAGCCTTGCAAAGCGCGCCGCTCTGGCTTCCGAACTCTCCGCCGTCTCCGGCCAGTTCTCGCAGCTCACCCACTCCACCGCTCCGGCCGACGTCGCGACTGCGGCGGCAAAGCTGCAGACCGAGATTGACGGTCTCGCCTCCATCAAGGCCTCCTCGGCCNNGCGCTGTTCGACGCGGAGTCGGATGTATGGCAGACCCGAGAGGAGCTGTATTCGCGCGTCGCCGGCAATCTGGCCGCCAGTCTGGTCGAGTCCGGCTCCGCCGACAATTGCTCACTCCTCCAGCAGCCCCTCACGCCTCTCGGCATGAGCTGGTCCTGCACTGCGGAAACCAGGGCGAAATTGCAGAGCCTCGAACTGGCCCAGCTCGCCGTCCGGCAGAAGGCTTTCGACACTGCGTACGACAAGACCTCGACCTCCATGAGCCAGGCGCTGCACGAGATGGCTTCCCGGATTCATCTTCTTGCCACCGGCAAGCCTTTTGAGTACACCAAGCCCCCGCTGACCGTCGCTAACGTTGAACAATGGGCCGCCCAGGCCGCTGCCTGGTAGCTGCTGCCGATCGGAGAACGACCGTGGCCAACGCTCTTGAGAGTATCCTCGACACCTTCACCACGCTGGACGACAACTACTCGTTGCTGCGTGCTGCCTGCCGGACCCAGGCGGCCCGCGACCAGCTCGCCGCTAAGTACTCGGCCGCCGAGGCCGCCTATCAAAAGGCCGCCAACCAGGTGCTGTCCGACGACGAAGCGACCGTAGCCGTTCTGAACACGCAGTTGACCTCGGTCAACAAGCAGATCCAGAAAGCCGTCGCCGAAATGGGCGACATGAGCAAGGTGATCGATCACATCACGCAGGCCCTCTCACTGGGGGCGCAGCTGCTGGCCAAAGCCGGTGTCTGAGGGCCGGCCGTTCGAACATTTGCGACCAGAGACCCTGCAGGTCGATCTGCCCGATCGCTCTAAGTCCGCAAAGGTTGAGCGAGTCTTTGAAAGGAATGAGATGGTGGACCTGGTCGGGATCGAACCGACGACCTCTTCCATGCCATGGAAGCGCGCTCCCAGCTGCGCCACAGGCCCACACGAGGGATTATCCTATTTTCATGGAGCGGGAACCATTCGTCAATGAAACGGAAGTACCGGCCCCTGCACATTCATGTGTGGAAGCCGGTGGTTCTGTGGCCCTTTGGCAACCGCGCGCTCTGCGGATGCATCGTCCTGGTCATATGTTTTTCCCTCGCGTCTCCCTGGCGCTGCTCACTGCGGCGCTCCCGTGGTCCGTTTCTGCTCAAGGAGCAGCTCCTGCTGCGGATCCGCCGATTTCTGTCAGCGGCACGCTGCGCCCGGCGCTGGCGCAGGTGAGCCAGACGCTGAACGGCATCAATACCAAGCGCTGGAAGGCACCGAACGAGGTGAAATCCGCCGCCGACCAGGATGTTTCATCGATCCAGCGAGACCTGAGCGGAACGCTGGCCGGGCTTCTTCAGCAGTCCGATTCGTCCCCGGGCTCGGTTCCTGCCGCGTTCGCGGTGTACCGCAATGTGGACGCGTTGTACGACACGCTGCTGCGCGTGGTGCTGACGGCCAACCTCGCGGCTCCGGATACGGAGGCCAATGCATTGCAGGGGGCGCTGAGCACGCTCGAAAGCGCGCGATCGGCGATCGGGGATTCGATTCTGAATGCGTCCCAGAAGCAGCAGTCGGACCTGATCAATATTCGGACAGCGCTGTCGAAAGCATCCGCGGTGCAGCGAGCCCCAGTGACCACCACTGTGGTGGACGATGGGCCCGCTACACAAACGAAGCCTAAGCACAGTTCGAAAAAGTCCACCTCGCCCAAACCCGCTTCGAACCCGCAGTAACCCGTCTGCCATCAGCGCGAAGGGTTTTTGGGAACCCTGCGCCTCCCTTCCGTGTCTAACGGAACAGAGTGAGCGAGGTACTGAACCCGGGATCAGGCCCGGTGCGCCCAACCGGCGTGCCGGGTTCCGGGACAGTCTTCCGAGAGCTATGCGGTTCCTGCTAGGCTGAAGGGAGTTTTGGATGCAGGCGGGCACGGCAGTGGGCAATCTGGCAGGTGTGATCGGTGTTCGTCCCGAAGAAGCTGCGGTGATCGAGCAGCTGAAAGCGGGTTCCGAGGAAGCGTTTGCCTGGCTGATCTCGCGGTACCAGCAACCTTTGTATAGCCTCATCTATCGCATCCTTCCCAATCCCGGCGACGCTGCCGACATCACCCAGGAAGTCTTCGTTAAAGTGTTTCGCGGCATCGGCCATTTCCATGGCGAAGCCAGTCTGCGCACGTGGATCTACCGCATCGCGCTGCATGAGGCGCTGAACCAGCGGCGCTGGTGGTCGCGGCACCAGCGGCAGCAGGTGACCATCGAGCCGGAGAACGACGAGCAGTATCCGCCGGCCGGCGAGGCGCTTGTCGATCCGCACGAATCGCCCTTCGATGCAGCGGCGCATGCCGAGATTGCGGCGCGCGTGGAAGCGGCGCTGCGCGAGGTGCCGGAGCCCTTCCGCACGGTTGTGGTATTGCGCGACATCGAAGGCTTCGGATACGAAGAGATAGCAGAGATACTCAACGCGAATCTGGGGACCGTGAAGTCGCGGCTGATGCGCGGCCGGGCCCACCTGAAGAATGTGCTGGCGCCGTTCGTAAAAGCGGCAAGCCAAAGGCCACCGCGGCGTTCGCCAGCGACACGCGCCTGCTCCGCTGAGGAGGCCCTATGAGTTCGTGCAGAAGCGTTCGTTCGCAGTTCTCCGACTATCTGGACGGAAACCTGACCGGGGTTGCGATGCAGTCGGTTGCCGGGCATCTGCGCGTCTGCGGGAAGTGCTGCGGTGAGTTCGAACAGTGGCGGAGCCTGCAGCGGTCGCTGGCGGAACTCGGTCCGGCGCGTCCGCCGGCTGATCTGGCACTGCGGATCCGGGTGGCGCTGTCGCAGGAAGTTGCGAAGACGCCGCGCAACGCGCTGGCCAACTGGAAGGTGCGCTGGCAGAATACGGTCGCTCCGTTCCTGCTGCAGGCTTCGGCGGGACTGGCGAGTTCGATCGTGCTGGTCGGCACGATGGCGTTCCTGATTGGGGCGTTTGCCGCTCAGCCGGCTTCGGCGCGCAATGAGCCTCTGGGCATGGCAACGGGCCCTCACTTCCTCTATTCCACCGTTGAGGGCAATGCCGGGACGGTTTCCGGCAAGGGCGTTCCGGTGACGGTGGAGGTGTATGTCGACCAGCAGGGTCGCGTCTACGACTACGACATTGTGTCGGGGCCGAGCGATGCGGCGACGCGGGCCGAGCTGGAGACTCTGCTGCTGTCGAGCAAGTTCGAGCCGGCGCAGTGGTTTGGGCAGCCGGTGCGCGGGGTGGCGGTGCTGTCGTTCGCCGGCGTATCCGTCCAGGGATAAAAAAGCCCCCAGGCGCGGCCAGAGGGGGGTTCTGACGTGCACGCATTTGATTCCATTGGGGCGGCGATTTTCGAGCTGCAGGTATGTATTTGATTCTCCAATAGGTTGCGGCTATCTATTGTGGAATGAAATGCGTACCGGTGGTTGAGGAAGTCGCTGCTGTGCGTCCTTNNAATTCGTAGCGATGTTTACAAACTTGACAACTTTTGATGATCCGATGGCCTGAGGCCTGGCGTCGATAGCGCCGTGGGCTGGAGGGGCAGCGGCAGCGGGCGTCGGAATGGTTATGGCCTGTCATGATGCAAAGAGAAAGGCTCGCCGCGCGGCGAGCCTTTTGTCTTTCTATCTCCCTATTATCAG
>PMAM01000026.1 GCA_003152595.1 Acidobacterium sp. | reverse complement strand
CGTTGTTCCCGCATTGTCGGCATTACTTCCCCATCAGTGCGAGTGCGCCGGGAACGCTGCCCATCCGGCAAGTTAACATCGAATGGAAGGATTTTCCCGATGGTCCGTCATGAGTCGAATGCCTGTCGCGTATCGATCACTGAGCCGCTCCTGATTCAGATCGGTGCTGGCTGGTTCTCCATGGGATCCGACGTCGGTCAGAGTGTGGAAAGCCCTGTTCATCGCGTCTGGCTGGATTCCTTTGCCATGGCGGCAACCCAAGTCACCATTGAGGAGTACGCGTGGTTTCTGGACGCCACGGGGAACGTGCCGCCCCCATATTGGAGCGATCCCAACTTCTCTCATCCCCAGCAACCTGTGGTGGGGTTGTCGTGGTTTGATGCTGTGGCCTATTGCGAGTGGCTTTCGCCGATGACCGGCTCGCACTATCGCCTTCCTACAGAAGCCGAATGGGAGCGGGCCGCGCGGGGCGGTGCCGAGAGGATGTTATTCCCCTGGGGCGATGATCCGCCGTTTTCACGTCCGGCCTACCATACTCGTTGGAAAAGCGGCCCTGAGCCGGTCGGGCAGTCACAGCCGAATGCCTTCGGATTATTCGACATGTGCGAGAACGTGCATGAGTGGTGCAGCGACTGGTACGGGCCCGACTACTATGCGATTTCGTCTGATCGGAATCCGCAGGGACCGGAAGAAGGCAAGAGAAAAGCTTCGCGCGGAGGTTCCTGGCGGCACCAAATCAAAATTTCACGATGCTCGGCACGTTCCAGCATCCCGCCGGAATTCAAATACGCTGATTATGGCTTTCGGGTCGTTTGCGACGGGGCTCGCTGAAACAATCTCTGATCCGCTGTCGTTTACCTCCCTCGCCATTGCGGCAATTTGCCCCGATCTGGCGGTCGTCAAGTCCCATCTCATGGCTCGTTGGCGAGGGAGGCCACGAACCATGAAGCAGACGCGGAACCGCCGAAATAATCGTCCCCGGAGAATTTTACGACTCCTCGATCTGGAACATGCCCGAGCAGCAGTTCTGAACAGCCTGAGCAGTACTGAGTCGCAGCGCGGGTATCGGCACGCGATCGACGAGTTCGTGGACTGGTACTGTTCAGAGCCACGGCTGGCGTTCAATCGCATTGTGGTGCTTCGATATCGCAGTCACCTGGAATCCCGGCGATTGGCCCCCGCGACCATCAACCTTCGGCTGGGTGCCGTTCGGCGGCTGGCCTATGAGGCCGCAGATTGCGGGCTGCTCAGTTCCGATCTGGTTGCGGGGATTCGGCGGGTGAAGGGTCTGAAGAAGAATGGCGTGCGGATGGGAAACTGGCTGACCGATGAGCAGGCTCGCTCGTTGTGGCAGAGTCCTGACAACGCACGAATGAAAGGCAAACGTGACCGTGCCCTGCTGGCTCTTCTCCTGGCTTGCGGATTGAGGAGACATGAGGCCGCCAGCCTGAGAGTCGAAGACCTGCAGCAAAGAGAAGACCATTGGGCCATCGTCGATCTTGTGGGCAAGGCCGGTCATATCCGCACGGTCCCGATGCCCGACTGGGTGCACGTGGAACTGCTTGCCTGGCTCAGTTCTGCTTCGATCCATCGCGGGAAGATCTTTCGGCGTGTCAGCCGTACGGGTCGAGTGCTCGGGGATGGCATCAGTGAAAAGGCTATATGGCACGTGGTACGGTCTTCGGCTTCGCAAGTCGGTGTCCCTGCCCTTGCACCGCACGACTTGAGACGAACCTGTGCGCGGCTCTGTCGGAATGCAGGCGGTGAACTGGATCAGATCCAGCTTCTGCTTGGACATGTCTCGATTCAGACTACGGAGCAGTACCTCGGATCCCGGCAGCGCATCCGGTCGGCAGTCAATGATCGGATTGGGATTGAGCCCNNTACGACCACGACAAAGTGGACGAGATGGTTCTGGCACTGCTGTAGCTGACACCGGCGGGTCCACGGCGAGCGTGGAAGTCGCACGATCGGGAGACGATGGAACGTCTCCATGCCAAGGGGTACATCTCCGACCCGACGTCGAAAGCGAAGTCGGTTGTGTTCAGCGAAGAGGGCGAGCGCCGGGCACGGGAACTCTTTGAGCGCCACTTTGGTCGGAAAGGCTAAGCGACCACCCCCGGCGGTGAGAGACTTGTGCGCGAAACTGCCGTAATGCCGACAATCCGGGAGACGGTATCGACCATCAAGAGCCACAGTGTGATAGCCACGTGTGATATTTGTCACAGCCATCTGAGCCCGCTCTCAGTCACGCTGATCTAATTGAGAAATCAGGTCAACGTGCAGATTGATGAATATAACAAACAGGCAGTCGAGGTTCTCCTCACAGACGCAGACCTGGCGCTAGCTCTCACCGAACTGGAAGATGTTCGAGGGAATAAAGAGATCTTGGAGAACACGATTGTGAGCGCCTATAGAAATTACATCGACTTGGTGAGGCGCAGCAGACCGCTCATCATGTCGGACGGGGATTTGATCGCATTCCAGAGGAAACTGGATCGCCTAAGCGGATGTCTCCACTTCTTCGGCGTCTCCGTATTCCCTCGCGCCACCTAGTCAATCTGAGCGGATCGCGGGCGCATGGGGACAGCCTGGGTGCAGGCATCCCGCACGTGCTGTAGCGGCGTGCCCTGCTCAATCTTGCCGCGGACCAGAAGAATTGCGTACACGCGCTGGAAGGCCAAATTGTCCAACTCGCGTCTTGATGCGATGTATTGCGGCAATGACATTTCCATTTCATTCCTCCCTAACCGGGATGCGGCCTATTCATGCCCCGGCTACTTGCCGCACCACGCGACGAAGAACGAAGGTCGTAGTGGGTAGGTCGTGTGCGTACTGATCGGATTGCCCCCGGAGGACAATTCCTACTGAATCAGGCGCGGTCCCATGGAGCCTTCGATGGCGTCAATCCGGGTTTCCAATTCCGCAAACAGATCGGCTGCTTCCCGAACCGCGCTGGATGACGGCGTTACCGGTTCTGGCCGCTACAAATTCGACTACAACAATGTCTCACTTCGGGGGGCAGTCCAGTGTCCATAGACCCCCGGTCCGAGTACCATGCTCTTCGCCCGTCGCGCTGACCATGCCCGACATCGCCGCAAACGTCTGCAAGCCGCCCCGGAAGACGGCTTGCGGTTGGCTGGAAGGGAGCTTAGCTATTGGCACGGGTGCTCAGAAGCCACCGCGGTTTTGTCAGTTTCATCCGTTGCCTTTTCTCCTCTAATCGCATCCGGCGCGTAATGCCTTGAAGCACATCGGACTGACTGATAGCGCGTGCCATCAAAACTCCACATCCTAAGATCGACCCGATTGGCTTTGCCTAGGGAATGCAACCCCGTGTGTCGGGAACTATTCCCGAGGCCTTCCCCCAGAGTCTTGCCTGCGCCGTCTTCCAGGCGATTGGATAACGGAAATGGATACTGTTCGCGAGGATTGCAGGCAAGGCGGTGGCCATCACGACGGCGGTTCTAGTTTTGCCGACGTGGATGCGAACAATCCGGGGGAGCAAGCGGAGGGAAGTCGGCCTATGATCCTTCAACTTCGTTCGTGTCCGATCGCAGACCGCCGGACATCGGTTCTGGCCGCGGTGCAAGAGAAACCCCCTCTGACAGTTCCATCGCTCTTCGCCGCGCGTTCACGATCACCGCGACGTAACGCCGGGCTCCTGGGTTTCCGTCACTCGCCGGGTAATTTGTAGCGAACATAGACCATCAGACAAGAACAAACCCCCCGCCCGGACTGCAGATCGCGGTAAGCGTAGCGGCACATGACCGCGACGTCCCCGCCGATTTCGCTGAAGGTGCTGTCGGAGGCTGAAACAATCGTCTTCTGATAAAAACCGTCCAGGCTGCTGTATTTTCCGGCCACGTCCGCGGTTACGCCGTATCGATCCGACCAGAAGATCGTGCCAAAACGCCACGACACGCCGACAAACGGGCCGACGGCCTGCTTGGTCGAGGGGTCGGTGAGATTGCCGTTGTAGCACAACGCCACGGCTCCTTCTACGCCATTCCCGGCGCTGCTGAATCCCCACATCCCCGCGCCGTAGCGGGTGGCAGTGGGGTCAAGCGGGTGAGAGCGGGAGGCGGGTATCTCGTGCATCGTGAGAGTCGACCCTTTCAGATTCGACACCGCGGGGTAAGCGTCCTGGTATCCGTGAACCAGCGGGGTCGACATCTCAACAAGGCTGAGCGGGGTTCGCAGCGCGTTCAGGATCATCACCGCAAAATAGGAACCGGGAGGCGGATTCATCGGATCATCGGGCACCTCGAACAAGGCGGCAAAGAAATCCACCGGCGACGCTTCGGTGCCATCGTCGAGCGTAATGGTGTCCTTCTGAACGGCCTGGATCAGACGGCCGGCGGTCCACTCCGAGATTAAAGCTACCGGAATCGCAGTTCCTGTCGTGTTCTGGTTGGGAAGAGCCACGCGCGTCTCCTTACTGGATGTCGGAAAGTACCGATGGGTCGGGGATGTTGATCACCTGTCCCGCCACCAGAGGCTGGGTGGGACTGCTGAGAGTATCGCTGTTGAATTTGTAGATTTTGTCCGCCAGAACCGCGTCTCCCCCGGCGATGCTGAGCAGGGTATCGCCGGCCTGCACGGGGTAAGGCTTGAACTGCACGCTGGCCCTGGCCCGCTTCCACAGTTGAATCGTCTTGCCGAAATCGGTGATGTCGGCTTCCGTAATGCCGGACAACGCGAACCGGTCCATCGAGTTCTCCCACTCGTAGGCAAGAAGAGCTCCGGCTCGGCAACTGTACTGGGCATCCGCCAGGTCGCGGGAATAAGGCGGGATCTCGTGGGGCGTGGGGATCCTGAGAACCATGCCGGGTTTCAGGAAATTTGTGTTTTGCAGCACGTCGTCAATCGACGGAAAGCCGGTCATCAGACCATACTTATCGAACACGCCGAGGCTGATGAAGAACAGGTCAGCGGGTTCGAAGCTGGGGCCGGGATTCGCCAGTGCCCATTGATTCGAGCGAATACTGGTCAACGTATCGCCGGCGGCCACGGTGTATTCCTTATAAGGGCGACCTACTTCGGTGTCGACCACCCAGAAGGGTCCGGGATCTTTGACGCCCGAAATGTAGTAAATTCCTCTGGGGTCCTGGGGCGCCACCACGACCTTCTGCAGCCGATTCCAGATATTGTCAATGGCTGCCTTCCAGTGCTGTGCCATCTCGACCTGGAGCCCGGTGGTGGCAGGCGCCGTCGCGGTAGCCGGAGTTCCCTCCGAGTAGCCGACCAGGGTATTCACGGTTTCAATCAGCTTCGGAACACCGGATTCCTCCTTCTTGATCCAGTCCTCCCAGTCTGGGAGGGGATTTTTGCCGGTCGGGTCTGGATCGGTCACCACCGTCGCCGGTTTCCATTCAGGGTGGTCATGCTGTTTCTTGGGAGTTAGTTTGTCCCACTTCGCCTGGGCGTCCTGATACTTGGCGTACTGAAGATAAGGGGACATCACCCTGGCCCGCCTCCAGGCCACCGATGTCTTCAGGTACGCGATCAGGGTGCTGCCGATCAGCGCGTACAACCCGATCGTTTTCGTGTAATGCTCCGCCACCTGAAGAGGGGTCAGGTCCTTATCGACAGCGGCATCCGTTGTGATGTACAGCCTGGCATTGTCGAGAACAACCAGCGGATACTCCTGAGATTTTCCGGTCCGAAAATAAGCATCGAGTTCCGCATCCGAATTGGGATCTTTATCAATGTCCATCTGCTGGAACTGTTTCAGAAAGCCCCAATAGGCGCTGCTCGCATGAAGGACCGCATCCGTATGAACCTTGAGTTGCAGGTTCCACATCGCGTCCGTGATTTCGCTTTTCAGGTCGTCTAATGCTGCACTGAGATACGCGTCATTGACCGGAGCGAGCTGCGTGGGCGCTTGTGCATCGGGGCAGACCAGATCGAGGGCAAACTGCGCAACTCCAATCAGTCCAGCGATCTCCGCTGCTTCGCACGCGAAGGCGCCCAGGATAGCGGTGTTGGCCGCCATATCCAGCAGCCTTTTCGAATCGGGCATATCCAGACTTCCTCTCTCTGAACGGGGACCGAGTTCTTCGGTTATGTTGGCGGAAACGCCTTCAACGCCATCCGGACCATGAGGTTCAATTGCCAGTAACGCGCGGCAAACTGCGGCGCGGTGCTGCTGACAGCGGAGGCGACCATCTTCGCGCACAACTTCTGAAGATCGTCCCATTTGCCGCCGTCCCACTGGTTGTAGTTGGAGTCGAAATCGAAATCGGGCTCAGGACCGACACTGCCCAGGGTGCGCGTGATCACCGCCAGCATCTGCGTGATCGCCACGAATTGCTCCGGCAACGGGTCGGACTTAGTCCCCGTCACGTTCGTCGTATAGTTTTGCCAAAAGTCCGCGTCAGTCATTTTGCCAAGAAGCGGGGGCACCTTTGCAATGCCGTCGGCCAGGCTGGAATCGAACGCGACCACGGCGTCGCTGGACGGGTACCCTTTGCTGTCGCTGAAGCGGAAGAGGGCGGGAGTGGGCGGGTAGGACAGATTGGCATCGCTCTGAAAGACCACCAGGTCGTTGTCGTCCACCATCCAGATGCCTTCGCCCTGCACGCTCATGGCTTTGCCATCGTTGCGAAGATAGACGTCCGGCTCGGGATTGCCCTGCAGAATGTCCTGGATTCCTGACAGGACGACACTGCCCTTTTTGATTCCGAAAGCGGCGGAGCAGTTCTTCAGCACGTCGGCGGCGGCAAATTTGCCGTAGCGCGGATCGGCCCAGGATAGAGAATTACCGGCCGTCGGCATCAGCAGGGGTAAGGCGGAGTAGTCCACCGTCATGGTCGCCTCGTTGGACTTCACACCTTTCTGGTCGACCACGCGATACTTCATCGAATAAGCCTGATTGAACTGCAGGCTCGCGTCCGGCTGGAACAGGACATCTATCGTGGGCGGCGTGCCGGTTGATTCCAGGGACCAGCGGCCCTGCTTCGGCACCGTGATGTCGCTGGTGCCGTTGCTGAGTTCGATGGATCTGAATCCCGCCGGGATCTGGCAGCGCTGCAGGAAGTCTACTTTTACGCTCGGGGGCATATCGGTCATCCAAACGGTAAAGTCCCACGCCACCGGCGCGGCGGTGACGGCCGCAAACGCCATGGTTGTTGTTGGAGCAGGATCGAAGAATACGCCGCTCATCGTCGCGTCATCACCGGCCGTGTTGCGGATGCGGATCCGCACGTGACCCATGATCTTCCACACCAGCCAGGTCCCGCCGCTGAAGGACGAGAGCGTTTGCGTATTCAGCACGTAGCCGCTGGCGTCGAGTACATCGACGGTCTGTACGATGGCGGCGTTGTCCCAGTCCAGGCAGTAGATGGCGACCTGGTGGACGGCGGAGTCCGAGAAAGGCAGATCGATCACGACTGCTTCCGAACTCCCGATCGAGTTGGCATACCAAGTGGCCGACACGCGATCGGCTGGTTTGGAGACCTTCTGGAGGGCGCGGACATCGGTGGTCGATTGGGCCGCCACATACGGAGTCGCCGGCGTAATGGACGGCGTGACGTAGCTGGGGTTTTTGGTCTGATCGTCGGCGATGGTGTATCCGTCGGAGCCGTACACGCTCTGCCAGGTGCCCTGGGTTTTGGCATCGGATTTGACGAACGTGGCGCTCACCGCTGGTCCGCCGAAGAAGATGCCGCTCAAAATGGCGTTGCCGGCTGCATTGGAAATCGTGAACTTGACGTGACCGCTGATATTGCACACGAGGTACAAGCCGCCGGTCAGGGTTGCGGGCAGCGACTGCGTGACCAGCACCGCACCGTTGGCGTCGAGCACATCGACGGTTTGACCGCCGGCCTTCGGGTCATAGTCCGCCCAATAGAGCGCGACCTGGTGAACCGTTGTGCTGTCGCTGCAGGACAGATCGATCTCGATCGGCGAGGCAGCGGACCAGGCGGCTGCTACCGTCGCGGTCGGATCGGAGGCCTTCACCAAAGCGATGCCGGCCTTCGTGCTGGTGAAAGAGGACACAGTCTGCGTCGAGAGCACCGGGGTGACATAGCTGGGATTCGAGGTCTTATCGCCGGCGATCGCGTATCCGTCGGCGCCATAGACATGGAGCCAGTCGCCCTGGGTGGTGGAATCGTTGGGCAGGAACGTCGCCGTGCCCGTGGGTTGCGGCGGTGGCGGATTGATGGCTGCCGGCAGAGTTACTGTGATCGTCGCGGGGCTGGAAGGAGCGCCCCAGGTGGTAACCCGGACATAGGTCGCCGGCGCCGTTGTCCCTGTCAGAGTCGAGTCGGGCGTGTACTTGACATGGTTGTTGGAGAGATCGACTATCCAGGTTCCGCCCGTGGTTTTCTGCAACTGGACCTTGCCCGCAAAATTTGGATACTGCGACGGGACATCGATATCGACGAGGCTTGTCCGGTCGTTCGCCGTCTGCTGGATGTTGACCGCTGGGGTCGGGTTGAAGTTTACGGTCAGCGTCTTCGGATCGCTCTGGACCTGAGTTCCCTGAATGGTTGCGGACAGAACGTATTGGACAGAGACGGATGAAAAGGCGCCCACTTCGCCTTTGTCAGGCGTGAACAGGGCGTGGACGGATGGCGTAACACTCCAGGTCCCCCCCGCACCCTGGGCCGGCGGCGGTGTGAAGGTCGGCATCGAGAACGTGATATTCTCGATCATTTTCAGCGCATTGAGCGACACAAGATCGACATCCACCGTCGGATCCAGGTCGTTGGCCGTCGCGGTTTCGTCGTTGGCATCGAGCTCGCCGATGCCTGAAGGCACAGGCGTCCTGGCCCCGCCAAACACATAGGCCCACAATAATGTCGCGGTGATTGCAACCACGCCTCCCACGACGCTGATGGCGGTCACGATTTTGCAGCACGTGCTGTAGCCCCCCTGGTCGTTTAAGCAGCACGACTTCGCGGCTTCACCGTCGACCCAGGCAGCATTGGCCGGAATGTACTGATCCGCCTGGTCCGCCGGCTTCCTCGCTTTTGGTAATTTCCCATAGTTTCCCGGCGGATTGCCCCCGGCCAACTCCTGTTCGACCGTGGCCTCTTCGTTCGTGACCTCCTGCTGTCCGCTCTGTCCGGATTTCGTGTCGACCTGGATCTTCCCAACCGCCGAGTCTGAGCCGGCCTGGTCTCCCACTGACTGCATTTCAACGGCGTCGCCGTCGTCGTCGTTGTCGTGTTCATCTTGCGCCGGTCTGCTGCCCTTGTTCCCCGGAAACATATTCGCGATCGGCGCCCGCCCGGGTTTCGCCGCCGGACCTGGGACCGAAGCCTGCGTCAAATCGTCCTGCACAGGACCGAAGAGTGCGCCCTGAGCACCCCGCCCAACAGGGAACTGAAGCTCCACGAGCCCCGCGTCCTGAGCTAGCAACTCCGACTGGAACCCGGCGAAAATCGCCCTCGCGATCTTGTCCGAATCCACATTCGTCATGGACCGGTTGTAGAGGCCCGAGCTGAAGAGTGTGTTGCGCAGCCCCTGAATCACGGGCAGATTCTGTTTTTTCGCAAGCGTGTTGTAGCTGCCAACGGTCCTGATAATGTTGACCGCCATCGCCTGGATAGCGGCGAGGAAGTCCGCCTCGTTCGCGTAGTTGTCGCCATAAGGAGGCGCCGCGTAGACCATGGCCGCATTCAGGGAGTTTCCCGCCGGATAAAGCTTTGTCGAAAAGACGTCGACGAAGCAGACGCCTTCGTGCCACGTGGGCTTCTGATTGACCACAGATGCCTGAACGAAGGAAAAAGCGGAAGGGTCGTCGATCGCGTAGCTCACGCTGGCCGAGCCGCCGCTGCCAGCCTGGGCCAGTAGCTTGTTATGCCGGCTCTGGTAATCGTCCGAGCCGCTGTTGACGTGCTTCTGACCGGCGCCACCCGGGTCCGTGCCCAGTTCCAAAGCAAATTGGAGATTGACTCCCCCCAGACCGACCGCCAAAGTCTGGGAATTGCCCGCGTTCACCGAGGCTATGGTCAGCGTGCCTTCGCCGGAGCCGTAATAGATCGGTGGGTACTGTTTCGGATCGTTTGCTTTTGGCGGAGGCGTTGAGCCAAATGTGAAAAAAGCTGCAGAGACCTTCGTTCCAGGAACCACAGGCATAGGAGGGTTTCCTTCTTCTCAGGTTCGGGTTGTTCAGTTGGGACAGCAAAAAATCACAGTTGCACTTTGGGCCGGTAGAAGGGGGGGCGCCCAGTATAACCCGGAGGCCGTTGTGGTAAGGGCTTGCGATTCTCAGCTTGTAAATTCCGCACAGAGCCTCAGTCCGTCCGGTCCGCTCCCGTAACCCAAATGAAACCTATCGCGGAGATCTTGTTATCGCCCACCTCTGACGGACGCGGTCCGAACTTTCGGTAAGTTCGACAGCGCGTAGTGGCTTGAGATTCGACGGATGGTATACCCCGGTCGATGAATGTGAAAATCATTGAGGCCAGGCAATCCCTTGGCCTCACACCAGGCGGCCGACCCTACCTCCCCCGCCCGACAACTTACAGTAAATTTAAGAGAATCGGCCCGCCGTGTTTCCTGAAGCCAATACTGTCGTCGATTTTGTAGCGGTCAGATCCACCGAGATCAACAGACCTCCACCGGGTGCCCTGCGGCAACCTATTGATTCTACGTGAGGGGTTTTGGGTAGGGAACCTGGTCCCGAACCGAGCGCCAGAGCCTATTGAAACCTGTTGAGATTTGGTGATCCCAATGGCTTTCGATTGAACCTGTTGCGGCCGCCTTGTGGGTCTCTGTAGCTCTGTGAGATTCTCGGAGGCTCTGGCCGCTACAAAATCGACTACACCCGGGTGGTCTACGCGATACTTCCGAATTGCCGACGATCCGGAAGTTTCGTTCGCCCATTTGCTATCGTGATCGAATGATCGGGTAATCGAGGATGCATTCATCAGGTGTCCACCAAAAACAAGTGGACACCTGATGACACGCAATAAGGGCCATCAACGGGGAATTACCTTACGTTTAGGCCTATTGGCATTGCGACGAAAGTGCGACGTAGGACAAGTTGTAGCTAGCCACGCAGGTTATCGTTCCCCCAGGTGTGGGAAAAGGAAAGGGGTATGGGTAAACGAAGCCCGACAGCTGACTGCCACCAATCTGCAACACAAAGCTCGAAATTGGCGCATTCTGAACAATGGTTATGGAGTTGACCAGACGGGATTGGTTGATCTGAGTCGAGGTACTTTGGGCCAGAATACTCATTCCATTCAACAGACTGCCGTCGATGGTGATTGTTCCCTCGTTGTATACAGCTGATGAACCTGCGGGGCCAGGTAAGGCGGTTACGTTGCGCAGCGACATCGTCCCGAGGTTCTGGACGCCTTGCACTGAGGAGTTGGTGATGTTCGTGACGCCCGACAGGCTGTTAACTAAATTGCCTGACGGGATCGCAACGTGGTCCAATGTCAGCGTGCTGCCCGCCTGGGTTAGTACAGCGGTGAGGCCGGAACCAACAACAAGGGTCAGGGAGTGCAGACTGAAGCTCCCGTTGTCGGCTGTAATGGCCGCACCACCACCCGTACCGACAAGCGTCGTGGTTGCTTCTCCTGAACCAACGATCACCACGTTGGGCAACAAGTTAAGGTTATAGATCCCGTAGATGCCTGGCATGATTTGCAGTTGACAAACGCTAGATTGACACCATGTCTGGACTTCTTCCATTGCGGTCCCAGGATCCGGGTAAACGAAGGTATTCGCCGGGACCGGTCCGTTCACGCCGGCGACAACCGCGTAATTCAAAATATTTCCGAGGCCAATGCCGGGTACGCCTTGCGAACCGGTTGGCCCCGTCAGCCCTGTTGGGCCGGCAACACCCTGAAGTCCTTGAGATCCCGTCAGGCCAATGAGCCCCGTTGGGCCAGCTACGCCCTGCGTACCCTGCAAACCTTGGGAGCCAGTCGGACCGATGGGCCCCGCCGGACCTTGCGCTCCCGCTTGTGCAAGGACTGCCCAACTGCCCGTTGCGGCCCCCGGGGGTGTGCCAGATGGACCATTGCTATTCAAGGCAACAAAAGTCGAACCTCCATTCGTTACCACGTCAAGTGCCGAATAGACCGCCGTGGGATCGAAGGTATTGCGGAAGTTGAACCCTTGCCCAGTCGAGCCTTGGGCCCCAGTGAGTCCCTGAAGCCCCTGTGCACCTGTAAGACCCGTGGGACCCGCGGTCCCTTGCGGACCCGCCGGGCCAACGGCGCCGGTAACACCCGCAGGCCCGATTGGTCCGACCGGACCTGCCGCCCCCGTGGAACCCGTTTGCCCGGTCTGTCCTTGCGGTCCGGCAGGCCCAAAACCTCCGACGGGACCAGTCGCCCCTGTGGGACCTTGGGGACCCGCCGGTGCTGTAAATTCGACCCATTCATCTGAAAGATACGGTTCCTCGGTCAACGGACTGCTGCCACCGCCCCTCAAGATCCACATACTAATCACGGTGGCGGAAGCACTGGAGCGATCAAAGACGAAATCGTTGACTGCGTAAGGCGGCGCAGGAGACGCCAGCCAGTTGCCCCTATTGTTCAAACCACTTCCCGAAAGCCCCTGCACGCCCTGCGGACCGGCAGGCCCCACCAGGCCCTGCAAACCCTGCGGACCGGTTCCGCCGCTGTTGCCGGGGGTGCCCTGCAATCCCTGTGTTCCCTGGGGTCCGGCGGGGCCTGGGTTGCCCTGCAGCCCTTGTGGCCCGGTAGAACCTTGCGGGCCCACTGGACCGAGGGCGCCCGTCGTCCCTTGAGGTCCCGGAATCCCCTGCAGCCCCCCGGGACCTATCAGCCCCTGAGCGCCCTGTATACCTTGCGGACCCGCCGGCGCCGAGAATTCCACCCACTGATCCGACATATATGGTTCGACCGTGGCTGCGGCGGTACCGCCCCCACGGTAAATCCACATGCTGATCACGCTCGGGGATGCGGACGAGCGGTCGAAAACGTAGTCACCCGCCTGATACTGCACGGGAGTCCAGGCGCCTTCGTTCGTCAGCCCGGTGCCGGCAGTTCCCTGCGGACCGGCCTGACCCTGTGGCCCAGTCGCCCCCTGCGATCCGGCAGGCCCCTGCAATCCTGCACTACCCTGCTGTCCGATTGCCCCGTTCGGACCAGGCACACCCTGCGATCCGGCAGGCCCAACCGCGCCTGTCTGCCCGGTCGGACCGGCAAGTCCCTGCAGACCTTGAGTACCTTGAGGGCCAGTCGATCCGATCGCCCCGGGAACACCCTGTAGTCCCTGGGAACCTTGCGGGCCAGTCGCTCCAATCACCCCGGGAATACCCTGAACCCCTTGAGAGCCAGTCAGTCCCGTCAAACCCAACGGCCCCATAGCGCCTGTGGCGCCTGTCGCCCCCGTTAACCCGATCGGCCCCTGAGAACCCGTAGCACCCGTCGCCCCGGTAAGTCCTGTCAACCCCAACGGCCCCGTAGCACCTGTGGCGCCCTTTGCACCGGCAGGTCCGGTTAGACCGATCGGCCCCTGAGAACCCGTAGCACCCGTCGCTCCGGTAAGTCCTGTCAACCCCAACGGCCCCGTAGCACCTGTGGCGCCCTTTGCACCGGCAGGTCCGGTTAGACCGATCGGCCCCTGAAGACCCATCGCACCCTGGGGACCAACGGCCCCTAAGGTCACCTCGAAGAGCCCAGGCAGAAGAGTACCGTCCACCGTCAGGAGATACGACCCGGGCGTGGTTACAGCAGCTGTCGAGGCGACGATCGTGGTCGCACTAAAAGACGTAACGGTTAGCTGCACCGCGCCCAGAAACACAGTTGGCTTTTTGCTCGTAGCGAAACCTAACCCCTGAATGGTCACGGTTCCTGCAGTGGAATTGACCACCGCGCTCTCGATGATGGGAGCGAGCTGTGCCTTGCTTTGGGGTAGAAGGATCGCACAACTGACGGCAAATAAGGTAATGCGCACAACGAATGCAGTGAGCCTTCCCATGGTCGTCCTTTCCGCTGCTGCGGTTTTGTTGGTTGGACAACAGCCGGCAAATCTTCAAGCGCCAGGGGAAGGCTCTTCGCGAACTACGCGCAAGTCAGCAGAAACAGGGCACAATGTCGAATCGTCGACGAGCCGACAGGCAATAACGGGGCCGAGCCACCCTGCC
>PMAM01000115.1 GCA_003152595.1 Acidobacterium sp. | reverse complement strand
AGCGTTTTGCTTCCTAAGACCCCCTGATAATAGAGGGAAAGATTTAAAAGGCCTCACCTGGGCGGCTTTTTCCTTTGGCCGGAAGCATGTCAATCTCGTGCCACCCTGACGAACCCGCAGCGTACGAAAACGGTGTCTCGCGACCGAAGAGGCCTTTTCAACTACTGCATTTTCAATAGCTTGCCACAGTCCCAAACGACCCTCCAGCAAGCCCCTCAGTTTCAGCTGTTTGCCACGGTCCCACTCTGGGGGGGAGGGGGGCCCTGCGGGCTCAATGCTGGTCAGTGCCCATCCCCCGAAATCTCCCGTTTACAGCCCTGCCCGAATTTGTTTAGTATCCGAACAAATGAAGACGCTGCGCGAGAAGCTCTTCGAGGCCGACCGCTTCCTCATCGCGGCCGAGCTCGTCTCCGTGCGCGGCTCCATGAACGAACGCACCACCCTCAAAGCCCGCGCCTTCGCCTCCGATCTCGCCGCCAGCTCCTCCATCGACTGGATCTCCATCACCGACAACGCAGGCGGCAATCCGCAACTCGCGCCCCTCGCGCTCGGCCGCCCCATCTTGTACGCCGGCAAAGAGGTCGTCATCCACCTCACGTGCAAAGACCTCAACCGCAACGGCCTCGAGTCCGAAGCCTGGATGCTCAACAGCGAGGGCTTCTACAACATCCTCGCCATGACCGGCGACTACCCGGTCGGTGGCAGTGAAGGCCTGGCGAAGCCCGTGTCCGATATCGACTCCATCGGGCTCATTTCGTTGTTGTCCCGAATGAATCGCGGCCTCAATCCCCGCGAAGCCTCCGCCAAAGCCCAGCCGCTGGAGAAGACCCACTTCACCATCGGCGCCGTCACCTCCAGTTTCAAGCTCCGCGAAGGCGAGCTCATCCCGCAATACCTCAAGCTGCAGAAGAAGGTCGAGTGTGGCGCCGAGTTCATCATCAACCAGATCGGCTTCGACTCGCGCAAGATCTCCGAGCTCCGCGCCTGGATGGACGCACACGGCCTGCGTCCAACGCCGCTCATCGGCAACGTCTACGTCCTCAATCCGCGCGTCGCCGAGATCTTCCACTCCGGCCGCATCCCAGGCGTCGTTCTCACCCAGCCCCTCGCCGACCTCTGCCGCCGGCAAGCCGCCTCACCCGACCAGGGCAAAGCCTTCTTCCACGAGTTCGCTGCCAAACAGATCGCTATCTACCGCGGCCTTGGCTTCCGCGGCGCCTACCTCGGCGGCGTCCACGACCTCTCTTCCATCGAGAAGATCCTCGCCCTCGAACGCACCTTCGCCGCCGACGACTGGCGTCACTTCGCCCGCGAGATCCAGTTCTCCCGCCCCGGCGAGTTCTTCTTCTTCGCTCAGAACCCTGGCACGCTCCTCGCCGATCCAGCCCGCGAAACTCCGCGCCTGCGCACGCCCTCAAAACATGTAACAGTCACCTGGCAAATCTCGAAGCTCTCCCACGACCTCATCTTCGAGCCCTCCACGCCCTTCGCCCGCCTCGGCGCCAAACTCTGCGCTCACTCCCGCGACCCGATGCAGGGTCCAGCGCCCCTGCGCGCCCTCGAACACTTCAGCAAATCCGCCCTCTACCAGTGCAAGGACTGTGGCGACTGCTCGTTGCCCGAAATCGCCTACCTCTGTCCCGAATCGCAGTGCGCCAAGAACCAGCGCAACGGCCCCTGCGGTGGCACTCGCGCTGGACAGTGTGAGGTCGACGGCTATGGCGACTGCATCTGGCTCCGCGCGTATGAGCGCCTGCAGCACGACGGCCGCGAGCAGACCCTCCTCGACCACGTCCCGGTCATTCAGAACCAGCGCCTTCGCCGCACCTCTGCCTGGGCCAACAACTGGCTTGGCCGCGACCACGCCGCGAAGCGCGAGCACCTTGCCGCCTCCGACCCCGGCCGCTCCACGCCCGCCGCCCCTGCAGAATCCGTCACTCCCAAACCGGAGACCGTCCGCTCATGACCCGTCCTCTTAACATCATCGGCGAGCTGATGAACAACTCCTTCGCCCGCGCGCGCAAAGCTTTCCTCAACCGCGACCCACAGGGCTATCAGCACCTCGCCCGGTTACAGGCCGAGGGTGGCGCCACCTGGCTCGACCTCAACCTCGACGGCACCCAGCAACTCCAGGTTCGCCGTCAGGAAATGCTCGACTTCCTCCCTGAAGTCATCGCCGCCATCCAGGAGGCAACGCCCACGCCTCTCTGCTTCGACAATCCGTCGGTCGACTATCAGCGCGTCGCACTCGAGCATTACGATCGCAGCAAGAGTCCTGCGCCCATCCTCAACTCCATCGCCGCCTCGCGCGAGCGCCTCGATGAGATGATCGACCTCGTCCGCGACCATGACACAATGGTCATCGTGATGGCGTCTGAAACCTTCGCGCCCGGCGGAACCGCGCAGTGCATGAATCCGCAGGACTCCCTGCGCGCGGCAAAGCAATTTGTTGAAATCCTCACCACCAAAGCCGGCCGCCGCCTCGACCAGATCCTCATCGATCCCGGCCTCGCCCCCGTTGGCGCCGACACCTACGGCCTCGTCAACATCGGACTCGATGCCATGCGCCTCATCAGCGCCGATCCCGACCTGCAGGGCGCTCACATGGTCGTCGGTCTCTCCAACTTTGCCTGGGGCACGCCTAAAGGCGTCCGCGAGGAACTCGAAATGGCCTACCTTACCCTCGGCACTGAAGCCGGTCTCGACTTCGCCATCGCCAATCCCGACAGAATCGCCGGCCCGCTCCCCAAAGATCACCCCATGGTGGCCAAACTCCGCGAGGCTCTTGACCAGGGCCGCCCCCTCGACGGCGAGACCATCGACATCTCCGGTTTCCGCCAGATCGAAGCCGTTATGGCCATTTGCGCCGAAGCCCAGCCTGTTGACTTCTGAAATGACAGACGCCATCCCCGCTGCAACCGGCGACCGCCACATCTGGCTCCGCGTCGGCACCCTCCTCGATGGCGTCAGCGCCACACCTCTCCGCAACGCCCACCTCGTCTACGACAAGAATCAAATACTCTTCGCCGGCGAACAGTCTCCTCCCCGCGATCTTCTCAATCCCGAACAGCAAGCTCCCGATGCCGACCTCCCCAACCACACGCTCCTCCCCGGCCTCATCGACGCCCACACCCATCTCTTCCTCGAAGGGGGTGAACTCGACCCCGCCCAACGCACAGCCTCGCTCCACCAATCCCCCAACCAACTCCGCGAGCTCGCTCGCTCGCGCCTCGAAAAACTCATCCACCTCGGCATCGTCGCTTGCCGCGACGCAGGCGACAAAGACGGCGTAGGCCTCGCCCTCAGCCAACTCTCCGCAAGCCCCGGCCGTCCCCTCATGCCTTACATCGATAGCCCCGGCGCCGCCATCCACCACCGCGGCCACTACGGCTCCTTCATGGCCGAGCCCCTCGAGGAGTACGGCTCGCCCGCCGAATGCGTGGAAGCCCGCATCCGCGCCGGCGCCGACCGCATCAAGCTGATCGCCACCGGCATCATTGACTTCAAGAAAGGTGCAGTCACCTCCGAACCACAAATGACCACGGAAGAAATCATCGCCCTCGTCGCTGCCGCCCACGCCCACGGCAAACAGACCATGGTGCACGCCTCCGGCGACATTGGCATCGATCGCGTCATCGACGGCGGGGTTGACACCATCGAGCACGGCTTCTTCGTCCGCGACGATCAACTCGCCCGCATGCGCGATCGCAACATCGCCTGGGTCCCGACCTTCGCACCCGTCCAAAAGCAGCTCGATCACGCCGATCTCATGGGCTACGACGCCACCGTCATTTCCAACCTGAAACGCATCCTCAATCAGCACGCCGCCAGCCTGCTCAAGGCGCATCAATTCGGCGTCACCATCCTCGCCGGCAGCGATGCCGGCTCGTACGGTGTCCCGCACGGCCTCGGCCTTCTCTATGAGCTTCAGCTGATGGAGCGCGCCGGTCTCGCGCCGCTCACTGTCCTGAACGCCGCCACCGGAGTCCCCTCACAACGTCTGGCATTCAAAGACAGGTTCGGTCAGATCCGCCCCGGTTTCCGCACCCGCTTCATCCTCACAGCGCACTCGCCGCTGGACTCCGTCACCAACCTGCAGAAGCCCGGCGCCCTGGTCTTCGACGACGCTGTTCTCCCAACCGGCGCCGTCGACCTCTCCGGCCTCTAGCTGCCGGCTGCAGGCCACGGGCTTCCATTCCCAGAAAGTCGAAGGGGCAGGTCCCCTTGCGGGTTCCTGCCCCTTCTTCCGATTTATCGAAGATCTGGCTTCGGCTACCTGATCACGCCCTGTTGCTGCCGGTTTCACCCGAGCCTGCGAGCTTGCGCCCGCGCTCTCGTGCGCCTCCGTCAACCCATCTGACGTGTGAGCATGTTCGCCGCTGTCCGCAGGCCTCCGGTTGCCCGGCCTCCTGCTGGAACCCCCGGTTTCCCGTGAGCCCCCTGAGCTGCGTTGCCGCCTCTCCTGACCGCTTCGTTCTGCTCTCTTCTTCGGGAGGATTGCTCCTCCGTTGAAAGAATCATGCCACAGAATCCTCGTCCCGCAACTCCTTTATTTCTGTGTAAATCCGGGTATTTATGTGCAAATGGCGGCTCGAAAACGCCGCGTGCACCAGCGCCTGTGCAACTTCCGGTGGCCCGCCTCTAATCGAAGACGTCCGGGCCGCGTAGTCGAATATGTAGCAGTGACGGTTACGATTCACAGTCCCCTGTTCCACGCCTTTTCAAGGCTTCGTCTCCAGAGCACGCTCCGCGTCTTCGTAGAACTCATTCTGCAGTTTCGGGCGCTCGTCATGCGAGCCGGAACTGTCCCGGTCTGAGGCACAGCCATCCTCTACAATGATCCTCGCATTCATCCTTCGCTCGAAACCGAGGCGCATCGCGATGGCAATTGAAACTGTGTCGTTTGCAGGACTGCCTGACTGCCTGAAGATCTCCAACGGCACAATCGACCTGATCGTCACGACTGCTGTCGGCCCGCGCATCCTCTTCTACGGTCCTACCGGAGGCCGCAATCACCTGGGCAGCTTCCCCGACAGCTCCGTTAAGACCGCCCTCGGATCCTGGAAGCCCTACGGCGGCCATCGCCTCTGGGTCTGGCCCGAGCTCTTCCCCGCCACCTACGCGCCCGACAACTCACCCATCGAGCACGAGATCCATGGCGACCTCAGCGTAACCCTGCACAAACCCGCGGACGGCGCAGCCATCGAAAAGCAAATCCGCATCACCCTCGCTCCTTCCGGCTCTAAAGTTCACCTCGAGCACACCGTCACCAGCCGCAATCTCTGGCCCATCGACATCGCCATCTGGGCCATCACCATCGTCGGCTCCGGCGTTGGCATTGTTCCTCGCGTCCCTTTCCACACCCACGATGAGTATGCCCCTGTCACGCAGCCCCTTGCCCTCTGCGCCTTTACAGACCTGCAGGATCCGCGCTTCACCCTCGGTCTCAAATACATCCTTCTTCGCGCCGATCCGGCACGCGGCAACGCGCAGAAGTTCGGTCTCCGCAATAAGGAAGGCTGGTGCGCCCATCTTCTCGGCGACGAACTCTTCGTCAAGCGCTTCACGCACCACAATCGCGCCACATATCCCGACTATCAGGTGAACACCGAGGTCTATGTCGAGGGAGCTTTCCAGGAAGTCGAGCTCATGGGACCGCGCCGCACCGTATGGCCCGGCGAAACCCTCGAGTTTTCCGAAGAGTGGAACCTTTTCCAGGGCATCAAAGTGGCCCCCGGCGCGCCCGATCTCGACGAACTCGACCGCGCGCTGATACCGGTGATCCAGTCACTGGCGTGATTTGCACTGGCAGTATCGTCCGGCCTTGACGCCTTCCTTCGCTGCTATCTCACCGGGTGTGCCCCATCCTCCGCCTCGGCCGGCGCCGGATGGCACCCGCCTTGTTTCATCCGTTTCTCCACATACATCGCCGCGTCCGCCGCGTTCAGCAGCGCATCCTTCGTCGTTCCGTCCTCCGGATACAGGGCCAGCCCAATGCTCGCCGAACCGCGAATGATGTTCCCATCCACCGCAAACGGATCGTCGTAGCAACGCTCCAGACGCAAGGCAATCTCCTCTGCCTCCCCGCGGCAGCGCACCCTGGGCGCCAGCACCGCGAACTCGTCACCGCCCACGCGCGCCAGCGTGTCTTCGGGACGCAGCTGCCCCTGCATCCGCGCCGTCACCTTCTTCAGATAGGCGTCGCCGCATCGATGCCCGTAACGGTCGTTCACTCCTTTGAATTCGTTCAGGTCGAGGTAGATCAGGCCAAAGACCGTTCCCGCCCCCCGCGCCACTTCGATCAACCCACCCAGAGCCGTCTCCAGCGAGAACCGGTTATGGATGTCCGTCAGCAGGTCGAACTCCGAGCGGTGCACCAGGTCCGCGTGCAGGCGCGAAGTCTCAACCGCCAGCGCGATCAGCCCCGCCGCCATCGACACGGCCTCCGTCTGCCGCGACCCGCTGCAGTCATTGCACAGCACGCAGATCGTTCCCAGCTCCGGCGCAAACGGCGCCACCATCGGATGACGCTCCACCTGCGCCTCTTCAACCGCATCCTGCGGCTTCCGTCCTGCCGTCATTCCGTCCGCGATTTCGCACCAGCATGGCGCCCCCTCCAGCTGGAACGAAACCAGGTCCATGATCTCCGCGAGGATGTCCGCCAGCGCACGGCTCGCATTCATCCCTTCCAGGATTCTGCTCCGGCGCTTCTCGATCTCCGCTACCTTCGCCGTCTGCCGCCGCATCCTTCGCTCGATGCTCCAGATCCTCGCTCCCACCGTGAACACCACGGCCAGCAGCAGCCCAACCAGATACAGCAGGTGCCGGACATCCAGCCATGGCGCCGGCTTGACGATCACCACATCGTCGAAGGAGCGCATCACGATGCTGAACGGCACATCGCCATAGAACGGATCCGCATTCGCCAGCATGCAGATCCCCGTCACCCGGACCCGCGCCCCCACCGGAACCTGTTTCATCTCCGGCAATGGCGTGCGGCTCAGCGAACCAGGATGGCGCAGAATCGCCGACACCAGATGGCCGTCTGCTGTCAGTACATACTCGTCCTCCGTCGCTTGCCGGACCTCCGTCACCACCTGTCCCTCAAGCGCGACAAGATCGAAGACCCGGCTGTGCGCGCTGTTCCCGCCCTGCGCCAGACCCCGCCATGTCGACACCGCAGGGGCTACCGGTGCCGCTATCCCCTTGTCCCGCACCTCGCCCCTCTCCAGAGCCAGAAATCCGTTTTGCACGTCCGGGAATCCCGTCGCATCCGCCAGGTCTCCGACCTTCAGCGGTTGGTAGGCCTGCGCGGTGATCCACAGGCTTTTGCCGCCGTCCTGCAATACCAGTCCCGTGCCCGGCTGATAGTAAGTGATCGTTCCCCGCACCCGCATCCGCTCGCTCAGATCGCGCATCTGATACCCAATGATCACGCGGTCCATCGGCGTCACAGGCAGCGACCACGGGTCGACCCTCAACCGCCGCAACACCTTCACGTCTCCCGGCGACTGGATGTGGAACAGTACCCCGGTCTGCTGCATCTTGTTGTCAAAATGCCCTGACACCACGCCGGTGATCTCCACCTCAGCATCCAGAAGGTCCTTCAGTACGCTCCCATCCCGGTTGTCCATGTGGGCGTCCACATGCGCCCCGTCCACCAGCATCTGCAGATAGGTATCCGGCACCAGAAAAATCGAACTGGGCGTCAGATCGGCAGCGCGGATCAGCGCCCGCACCCGTACCCGCCTGCAGTCGATCTCCCCCCGGATCATCTGCCGGTAGGTAGCCGCCACCGGCGCGGGCGGCGCTCCGTGGTGCAGCAACGTGATATTGCTCGCCTGAATATAGCTGCGGAAGCTCTCGTGGCTCGTTCCCCTGATCAGCACACGGTCGCCTGGCACCAGCTTCAGGTTCGCCGGCGTCTTCACGTAAATCGCCACGTCCCCGTCCTGCACAAACAGCAGGTTCTCGTAGGAGCGAAAATACGTCACCGTCGCTGTCACCGATACCGGCATGTGCCGGCTCGCTTCCGCATAGCTCAGTTCGTTGATCCGGCCCAGCGTTGACCCGCGACGAGGCGCGGCCCACACACTCCCTGCGCACAGCAGAGCCATCACGAAGCCGTGGACAAGCCTCTTCAGCAACACCGTTGGACTACGACGGCCTTTTCGCCGGCGCCTCCGTTTTCCTCTATAGGCAAAAATGTCCGCAGGATCAGGTATCCGTCCCGATTTCGACTCATCCAGCGGACCGCGCGAACAGGCGCCGCCCCAATACCATCGTTATCCGCCGTGATCTACCGATTCCATCCGTGTAAAATCGTAGATTCACCGCTCCGGCCCCATCCCGTTTCCCCGTCGAACGGTAAGCATCCCCAGGAGGCTGCCGTGATTCTGCCCGCGCGACGCATCCCCCGCCTGCGCTTCGTACGCTCCACCTGCGCTGCGTTGTCTGTCATGTTTGCCTTTTTCCTTTTGGCTCTCGCTGGCGTCCCTCTTGTACGCGCCCAAACCACGTCCAGCCTCTCGGGCTCCGTCTCCGATGCCTCCGGTGCCGCTCTGGTCGGCGCCACCGTCACCGTGAAGAACCTCAACACCGGAGCCGTCCGAACCACCAACACCAATAGCGGCGGCCTCTACCACCTTCTCTCTCTGCCCATCGGCGATTATCAGATCGTTGCCCACCACGACGGCTTTGCCGACGAGCTTCGCACCGGAATCCATCTCAACGTCGCTCAGGACGCCACGGCCAACCTCCAGCTCCACATCGGCGACGTCCGCCAGCAGATCACCGTTGGCGCCGATGCCTCTGTAATCAGTCTCACTACCGCCGACATCTCCGGCCTCGTGGGCGAACGCCAGGTCAAGGACCTGCCCCTCAACGGGCGCAGCTTCGACCTGCTCCTCGCTCTCAATCCCGGCGTCGTCAACTTCACTGCGGAAAAGACCGGCGGCATCGGCGTTTCCAATTCCACCGTCGGCAACAACTTCGCCGTCTCCGGGAACCGCCCCCAGCAAAATCTCTTCCTCCTCAACGGAGTCGAGTTCACCGGCGCTGCCGAAAACAACATGCAGCCGGGCGGAACCAGCCAGGAGCTGCTTGGAGTCGACGCCGTCCGCGAGTTCAACCTCCTGCGCGATTCGTACTCCGCCGAATACGGCAAGCGCCCCGGCGCCCATGTCCTCATCGTCACGCAAAGCGGCGGCAACCAGCTCCACGGCTCCGCCTTTGAATTTCTTCGCAACAGCGCGCTCGATGCCCGCAACTACTTCAATAGCTCTTCCATCCCGTCTTTCCAGCGCAATCAGTTCGGCGGCGCCCTCGGCGGTCCTCTCCAGAAAGACAAGACCTTCGCCTTCGGCAACTACGAAGGATTCCGCCAGCACCTCCACCAGGCCGGCGTCGCCCTGGTTCCCGACGCCAACGCCCGAAACGGCTATCTCCCCTGCAAGCTCGTCACGCCGGCGCCTAACCCCTGCCCTGCTTCAGGACTCGTCAACGTCGGCGTCGCTGCCGGCGTCGCCCCGCTCCTGAGTCTGTGGCCGATACCCGACACCGCCTCGCCCGACTTCGGTGGCATCGCTGAGGTCTTCAACTCTCCGCTCCAGACCATCCGCGACGACTTCGGCACCCTTCGCCTCGACCGCAACTTCGCCGCCCGCGATGCCCTCACCGGCGTCTACACCATCGACGACTCCAGCGACGTCACCCCCACCTCCGCCAACCTCTTCAGCACCGACCTCGAGTCCCTGCGCGAGCAGGTAGCCAGCATCGAGGAAACCCACATTTTCTCTCCCTTCCTCCTCAACGTCGGCCGCGTCGGCTACTCCCGCGCCGTGTACGTCTACACCGGCGAGCCCACCCCGGACACTCCCGCCGCCTCTGTACCCGGCTTCTTCGGCAGTCACCCCATCGGTACGGTCGTCGTGGGAGGCAGCGCGGCCGCCAATCCCTCCGCCCAGGTCTCCCTCGCCGGCTCCAACACCGGCAGCAATCTCCACATCGCCCGCAATCTCTACACGTACGAAGACCGCGTCACCCTCACGCGCGGTCGCCACGATCTCAGCATCGGCGCATGGTT
The DNA here is from genome assembly GCA_003152595.1 of Acidobacterium sp. Lineage (GTDB taxonomy): Bacteria > Acidobacteriota > Terriglobia > Terriglobales > Acidobacteriaceae > Palsa-343. Next base: position 35,733 of record PMAM01000115.1, on the reverse strand, counting down.
CCAGCAACTCCAGGCCAACGAAGACCTCGCCCTTACTCAGTTCGGCCAGGCCACCTTCACCGGCCTCCAGCAGTTCCTCCAGGGCACCGCGGGCAGCTTTCTCTACGACCCGGCCCCCACCGAGATGAACTGGCGCTCCCTCCTCGGCGCCTGGTATCTCCAGGATGTCTGGCGCGCCACCCCGAAAATCACCGTCTCGCTCGGATTCCGCGACGAATTCACCACAGGATGGAACGAAGCCCACGGCCGTGCCGCCAACTTCGTCTTCGTGAACAACGTCATCCAAACCACCCCTCACATCGGCGGCTCAGTCTTCACCCAAAACAACGCAACGTTCCTGCCTCAACCTCGCATCGGCCTTGCCTGGAGCCCGCTCTCTTCGCGCACCGTCATCCGTGCTGGCTTCGGCATGTACAACGACCTGCAGGACGCGCTCGGCTATCGCATGGATCAGAACGCGCCCTTCAACCCGTCGTACTCCATCGCCAATCTCCCCGTTTCCCATTTCCCGTTGCCCATCTCCCCCGTGCCGGCCAACGCCAAAATTGCGCCCGGCGGCGTTCAGCCTGACCTCAACACGCCCACTCTCCTCTCCTGGTCTCTGCGCCTGGAACAGCAAATCACGCCCGACACCGCCCTCACCCTTGGCTACATCGGCTCGCACGGTTATCACGAGATCGTCTCCCTCGACGACAATGAGCCCACGCCCACCGTCTGCCCCGCTTCCTCGTGCCCTGCTGCGTACCCTGCGAGTTTCCCCTCGCCACTCGCCGGCGCCGCTGTTCCTGCNNGGCACGTACACCTGGTCCAAAGCCCTCGACGATGGCGACTCCCTCAACGCCACCGCTGCCGGCAACGCTCCGGGCCTCGTTTCCAATCCGTTTGATCTCCGCGCCGACTGGGGCCCCGCCACCTACGACGTCCGCAACACCGGCGTCATCAGCGAACTGTGGCAACTTCCCCTGGGTCGTCATCAGCGCCTTCTTGCGAATGAGGATCGGGTCACCAACGCCCTCATCGGTGGCTGGACCGCCAACTCCATCGTCACCCTGCAGTCCGGTTTTCCCTTCACCCCGCAGCTCAGCTACAACCCATCGAACAATGGGGACACAAAGAACCCCGTCCGCCCCTTCCTCAATCCTGCGTTCCACGGCAACCCCATCGCCGGCAAGGTGAGCGAATGGTATAACCCCGCCGCCTTCCTCGCCCCACCCAATGGCTCCGGCTTCTACGGCAACCTCGGCCGCGATTCGCTCACCGGCCCCGGCATCGCCGAGTGGGATTTCTCCATGTACAACGACACGGCACTCCGCGAGCGCCTCCACCTGCAGCTCCGCGCCGAGTTCTTCAACATCCTCAACCACTCCAACTTCAATACGCCCAACCTCGTTGTCTTCACGCCCTCGGGAGTCTCGCCAACAGCCGGGATCGTGACCAGCACCTCCACCACATCGAGGCAGATCCAGTTCGCCGCCAAACTTCTCTGGTGACGCTCATCCGCTTCAGCTGCATGCACACAGCAATTTTGCCGATTTCCCGATCGTCTGGACGCGACCTTCAATCCTTCCCCGCGCTCTCGGAATGCCGGCTGTTTCCCCAGCCCCCGCCACCCGGAGTCTCGATCCGCAGCACGTCGCCCACCTCCAGATGCACGCTGCATTTGCCCGGCAACTCGGCCTCCTCTCCGGTCCGCGCCCGGGTCACCGTCGCTCGACCCGCGGCTCCCGCTTCGCCGCCCTGCAAACCCCACGGCCGGAACTTTCTCCGTTCCGCCAGCAGCGTCACCCGCACCGGAGCCAGCAACTCGATTTCTCGGATCAACCCATCCCCACCGCGGAATCTCCCCTCGCCCCCGGATCCTCGGCGATATGCATACTGCCGCACGCGAAATGGATACGCATACTCCAGAGCCTCAATCGGTGTGTTCAGCGAATTCGTCATGTGCGTCTGCACTCCGGAGATGCCGTCGATTCCAGGACGCGCCCCCATGCCTCCGGCCATCGTCTCGTAGTAAGTGAAGGGCTCCCCGGTTCGCGGATCGATCCCGCCGATGGTCAGATTGCTCATGGTCCCCGCGCTCGCTGCCGGAACTCGGTCGGGCACGGCTTGCGCGAGCGCTCGCATCAGCACGTCCACGATCCGCTGCGATGTCTCCACGTTCCCGCCCGCCACCGGAGCCGGCGGACGCGCATCGACAATACTGCCCGACTCCGCGACCAGCATTAGAGGTCGCAGGATCCCCGCCGTCGCCGGCGCATCGTGCCCCAACAGGCAGCGCAACACGTAGAAGCATGCCGACAGCGTGATCGCCCGCACCGCATTCACGCTGCCATTCACCTGTGCTGACGAGCCGCTGAAATCGACGTGCATCGTCGCCGCCTCGGGATCGATCCGCATCTTTACCGCGATCCGGATCGGTCGCTCATCGACGCCATCATCGTCCAGCCAGTCTTCCGCGGCAAATTCACCCGCTGGCATGCGCCGCAGCTCCGCCCGCACGAGCCGCTCCGAATAGTTCAACAACTCGTCGACGAGCACGCGCAGCCGGCCCGCGCCGTATTTCTCCACCAGTTCCTGAATCCGCCGTTCTCCCACCCGGCATGCGCCGATCTGCGCCGCCAGATCGCCCTCACGCTCATGAGGTGTCCTTACGTTCAGCAGAATCAGGTTCAGCACGTCGCAATCCACCGCACCGCCGCGCACAATCCGCACCGGAGGAATCCGCACACCCTCCTGATAGATCTCCCGCGCTGGTCCCATCGATCCCGGAAACGCCCCACCCACATCCGCGTGATGCGCGCGCGCCGACACATAGAATTCCGGCTTCTCTGCGTCCGGCAAAAACACCGGCAGCACCATGGTGATGTCCGGCAGATGTGTGCCACCTGCATAAGGATCGTTCAGCACCACGATGTCCCCCGGCGCGAACTTCGTCGCCGCTACCGCTGCCTCCACTGACATGGGCATCGACCCCAGATGCACCGGCATGTGATCGCCCATCGCAATCACGCGCGCCTCGCCGTCGAATACCGCGCACGAGTAGTCCCGCCGCTCCTTGATGTTCGGCGACAGCGCCGTGCGCCGCAACGCCGCACCCATCTCTTCCGCCACCGAATGCACCGCGCTGCGAAAGATCGCCAGCTCGATCGGGTCGACCACTGGCCCGCTCATGCGCCCACTCCAATCGTGATCACAAGGTTGCCGAGACCATCGACTGCCGCAATGCAGTCCGGCGGCAGCACCGTCGCCGACGTGTACTCGGTGATCATCGCGGGGCCGCGGATTACATCCCCCGGAACAAGCCCCTCGCGATGATACAAACGCGACGGCGCGAACTTTCCATCGAAGTAAATCGGCCGTTCCGCATAGCACGCCTTGCTGCCATCCCCCGGCGCCAACTCTCGCCGCCGCGGTGCATACGGCTCTGCCGCCGCCGTCATCCGCAGTCGCAGATTCACAATCTGCACTGGCTTTTGTTCATCGCCGAACCCATACCGCTGCCGATGCAATTGGTGAAACGCAGCAATTGCATCGGCAGGCGCAACCCGATTCCAGGAAACATTCAATTCGTACCCTTGTCCCGCGTAACGCAGATCCAGCGAGTATTCCGTCGATCCGGAGAGCCCCTCCGCGGCAAATTCGTTCCGCGCCTCTTCTTCCAGTTCCTCGAACATCGGCTCCAGCCTTGCGATCGCATCCTCCGCCACCATCACCGTCCGCGCATGATCCCGTACCACATCCGCCACCAGGATTCCCAGCGCCGACAGTGCCCCGGGCATCGCTGGAACCAGCACCGTCGGAATGCGCAGCGCACGCGCCAAAGCGCATGCGTGCACGGGCCCGCCGCCCCCGAACGCCACCAGGGTGAAATCGCGCGGATCAAACCCCTGCTCCACTGAAATCACACGGATCGCCTTATCCATCTCCGTCTCCACTACTCGGAGAATGCCGGCGCAAAAATCCTCCACCGACGCCAGCACGCCTTTCTGCTCACGCATCAACTTCTCGGCCCGATCTCGATGCAAAGGTACGCTGCCCCCGAGAAAGCTCTCCGCATCCAGACGCCCCAGCAGCAGATTGGCATCCGTCACGGTGGCCTGGGTTCCGTGGTCGTCGCCCCGCCCGAAGCAAATCGGCCCTGGATCGGCCCCCGCGGATTCAGGCCCCACACGTAACATTCCACCTTCGTCGAAGCGGGCAATCGATCCGCCGCCGGCTCCCACCGTGTGAATCTCCAGCATCGGCACGCTCACCGGCACTCCGGCCACCACAGATTCCCGCGTCCGCCGCACACCGCCGCGTGTGGCGTCGGACAAAAACACATCGGTCGACGTTCCCCCCATGTCAAGCCCGATAATGCGGTCGAATCCCGCCCACGCCGCCACACGGCACGCCCCGATCACCCCTCCCGCAGGTCCTGAAAGAACCGTGCGCACCGGCTCTTCCGCCGCCAGCCGCGCCGACACGATCCCTCCCGACGACTGCATCACATTGACGCCCGCGCCGCCGTGCTCCGCGCGCACTCTCTCCTCCAGATGCAGCAGATATTCCCGCATCCGCGGCGCCAAATAGGCGTTCACCACCGTCGTCGATGCCCGTTCGTACTCCCGAAACTCCGGCAGAATCCGATGCGAAACAGAAATCGGAATCCCCAAACCCTTGAGCACCGCTTCGATTCGTCTCTCCGTCTCCGGATTCGCGAACGAGAACAACAGCGATACCGCGACCGCCTCGGCCCCGCTTTCCCGAACAGCTCTGGTCAGATCCTGCAGTTCCGCATCGCTTGGCGCACGCAGCACCTTCCCCTCCGCGCTCACCCTCTCCGCTACACCGAAGCGCAGCTCACCCGGCACGATGCACACCGGTACAGGCGCAAACCAGTCATACAACGCCGCTCGCGTCTGCCGCCCGATCGCAATGGTGTCTTCACAGCCTGCCGTCGTCACGAAGGCGACCCGTGCTCCGCGCCGCTCCAGCATCGCATTGGTCCCGAGCGTCGTTCCGTGCCGAACCTCGACCTCTCTGCCCGGTTGAATCTGCGCCAGCGCGTCCAGCACCGCGCGCGCCGGATCCGCCCGCGTCGAAAACACCTTCAGAACGCGCAGCTCTCCGTTCTCCAGGGAAACGCAGTCGGTAAACGTCCCACCCGTATCAATCGCGGTGCGCAAATCGCAGTGCTCTCGTATCGTGGTATGACGGCNNTCGCTCGGCTGGATGCTCGACAGCATGGATGTGATGCTCTATGCCCTCGTCCTCGGCCAGGTGCAGCGCGAATTGCATCTCTCCGCGGCCATGAGCGGCGCCATGATGTCGATGACCCTGCTCAGCGCGGCAGCCGGTGGCATCGCCTTCGGCTGGTTCGCCGATCGCGCCGGCCGTGTCCGCGCACTTTCCGCAAGCATCCTCATCTACTCCATCGCGACCTTCCTTTGCGGCCTCACGCACACCGCCATGGCGCTGCTCACCTGCCGCATCGTCCTCGGCCTCGGCATGGGCGGCGAATGGGCCTCAGGCGCCGCTCTGGTCGCGGAGACCTGGCCCGCACACCACCGCGGCAAAGCGCTGGCCCTTATGCAGAGTTCGTGGGCTGTCGGCTACGCCCTCGGCGCTGCCCTGGTCGCCGTCATCATGCCGCATTTCGGATGGCGTGCGGTCTTCTTCGTCGGTACCGCTCCGGCACTCGTCGCCCTGTGGATTCAGTCGCGCCTGCACGAACCCGCAGTCTGGCGTCAGGAGCACTCTTCCCGCCCGCAGTGGAGCCGCCTGTTCCGCGGACCCCTCGGATTCAGCACCCTCGTCTGCGCCACCATGAACGCCGCCTCGCTCTTCGCCTGGTGGGGTCTCTTTACCTGGGTGCCGCGCTTCCTGTCGATGCCGGCCTCGCAGGGCGGGCGCGGTCTCGGCATCGTGATGACCTCCGAGTGGACCATTGTGATGCAGATCGGAACCTTCCTTGGCTACATCAGCTTCGGCTACATCGCCGACCGCTTCAGCCACAAGTCCACCTACATCGTTTATCTTCTGATCGCCGCTGTGATGGTGCCGATCTTCGCCTCGGTCAGCAATCCCTCGGCTCTGCTCGTCATCGGACCCATCGTCGGATTCTTCGGCACCGGCTATTTCAGCGGCTTCGCCATCCTCACCAGCGAACTGTTCCCGACCGCGATCCGTGCCTCCGCCATGGGGTTCGTCTACAACATCGGCCGCGTCCTCAGTGCTGTCTCCCCATGGCTCATTGGCCGGGTTTCCGAGCGTACCGGGCTTGGCTTTGCCCTCACCCTTACCTCAGCGGGTTTTCTGCTGGCGGCCCTGATTGCCACGGCGCTTCGCCCGCCCATCCCCGCAATTGCCCTCCCGGATTCCTGAAGCGCGTCCTTTGCCCGAATTCTGCATCCTTACTCTGTACCCTTCAACCTGTACCCTGTACCCTGGCCATTTATGAAGATCGGAATTACCTGCTATCCAACCTATGGCGGCAGCGGTGTCGTCGCCACCGAGCTCGGCATCGAGTTGGCTGCCGCCGGCCACCAGGTTCACTTCATCGCCTATTCCCAGCCCTTCCGCCTCCGCGGCCGCGAGCAGGACATCGCCTTCCATGAAGTTCCGGTCTCGAATTATCCCCTCTTCGAATACCCCCCTTACGATTTAGCGCTCGCCACGCGCATGGCCGAAGTCGCCGCCTATTACGAACTCGACCTGCTGCACGTCCACTACGCCATTCCCCACTCCATCTCCGCCTATCTTGCGCGCCAGATGCTCCTCCGGCAAAATCACCGCCTGCCCTTCATCACCACCCTGCACGGCACCGACATTACCCTCGTCGGCCTCGACCATTCCTATCTACCCATCACCCGCTTCGGCATCGACGAGAGCGACGGCGTCACCGCCATATCGAATTACTTGCGGGACATGACGATCCAGGAGTTCCATCCCGAAAGGCCCATTCACGTCATCCCCAACTTTGTGAACTGCGATGTGTACTTGCCTCTGGATGAAGCCGTTCGCACCGCGGGCCGTGCTCGCTATGCGGAGCCCGGCGAGAAAATCCTTGTCCACCTCTCCAATTTCCGGCCCGTTAAGCGCACCGCCGATGTCATCCGCATCTTCTCCCGCGTCGCCCGCGAGCTGCCGGCGCGCCTGCTCATGATCGGCGACGGCCCCGACCGCTCCGCCGCCGAATGGCTCGCCCATCGCGAGGGCATTCAGGACCGCGTGCACTTCCTCGGCAAGCAAAGCAGCGTTTCGGAAATTCTGCCGCTTGCCGACCTGCTGCTCATGCCCAGCGAACTGGAGTCCTTCGGCCTCGTCGCCCTCGAGGCCATGGCCTGCCGCGTACCCACCATCGCGACGCGTGTCGGTGGCGTTCCCGAACTCATCGAAGACGGCGTCACCGGCCGGCTCTTTCCGGTCGGCGACGTCGAAGAAATGGCTGGAGCCGCTGTGGAACTTCTCAGCGACTCCAGCCGTTACCTTGCGATGGCCGACGCAGCGCGCCGTACCGCCCAGTCCCGCTACTGCGCCTCAAAGATCATCCCCCTCTATGAAGCCTTCTATCAGGAGATACTCAGCGGGGCTGCAACCCCAGGCGCTTAGTGAATCATGTTGATCGTGTCCTGCGAGATGGTGTCAAACGTGGTGATGGCCTTGGAACTGGCCTGAAAGGCCTGTTGCGCCACGATCAGATTGGCGAACTGCGTCGATATATCGACGTTCGATTCCTCCAGCGCCTCGTCCTCCAGCGTCCCCAATCCTCCCGTCCCGGCTATGCCCACCGTCGCCGTTCCCGAGGCCGTCGTGGTCCCGTAGTTGTTCCCGGCCTCGATCGTCAGCCCCTGCTGGTTCGCCACATTGGCCAGCGCCACCTGGCCCACCACCTGTGTCTCCCCGTTGCTGAAGCTGGCCGAAACCACTCCGGATGCATCCACGCTGAAACCCTGGTAACTGCCGCTTGCATAGCCGTCCTGGGTCGTCCCCGTAACCGGATTGGTCGAGGCGGTCGAAGCCACCGCGCTCTGCGTGATCATTCCCGCGCCGCTCGTGCCGTAGAGGTCCCAGCTCAGGCCCAGGTTTGCCGCTCCGTCCGTCAGCCCGCCCAGCTGGATGCCCACCACATTCGTCGACGGCGCAATCAGATTGCCGTTGGAATCGAATGTCAGCGACCCTGAGGCATTGGCCGACGCCGTCCCCGCAGCGCTCTCGGTCAGGCTGCCTCCCAGCGAAATCCCAGGACCGGAAATGCTGAGGCCAGTCCCCGTCGCCACAACCTGGACCCCCGGAATATGTGCGTTGCCCACAGCCGTCGTCAGCGCCGTGGCGTAGGCGCTCAGGGGCTCACCCGGCGTGATCGGCGGCGCCTGGATCGTAGCGCTGTTTCCGCTGGAGTCCGTGCCCGTGATCGTCAGGCCGGTCGAGGGATCGACCGTGGTGCCGGCGTCGAGGTTATACGCGTACGTGGTCAGACCCCCCTCCACCACATTGCCCGCCACCGTGCCGCCCGTAATCGTCAGCGTGTTCCCGCTCACACCGGCCGTCGCCGTGCTGCCTCCACTCGAAAGGGCCTGTTGCAGCGTCGTCAAATAGGTGCTCAGCGCCTCGCCGGATGTCGGTGTCGGCGCAGTCACCGGCGTCGTGCCGTCACTGATCGTGAAGCTGGTCGACGGATCCATCGTCGTTCCGGCATCGAACACAATCGAAGTATTACCGCCGCTCAGTGTCGGCGTCAGAGTCCGCGTCGTCGCCGTCGAGGTGTCGCTCAGCGTCTTCGGATCGAGCGAGAAGCTGTAGTCCCACGTATTCGTCCCCGTCTTGGTGAAATAAACCGTTGCCTCGTGGCTGTTGCCGAGCGAGTCGTAAATCGGCACCTGGCCCTGCACCGTCGTGCCCACTGTATCCGATGCGTTCAGGTTGGCGGTCATGGACAGGGTCGTCGTTGCCTTCGCGTTTTCTACCTGACCCACCGGCAGCTGGATCGGCGCCAGCTGCGCACTGGTGTTCACCGTGCCGTTCGTCGCCGGATAGCCCATCACGTTCTGTCCATCCTGGGTCACCAGATCACCGCCGCTGGTGGTGAAATTGCCGTCCCGCGTCAGCTCCGTCGTCCCGTCGGAGCCCTTCACCACGAAGAAGCCGTTGCCGTTGATGTAAAGATCCGAGGCATTGCCCGTCGAGTCGATGCCTCCCTGCGAAAAGTCGGTCTCTGTGGCCGCCACCTGTGTGCCGGCGCCCACCTGCAGCGGATCCCCCGAGCCCGTCGTTCCGATCTGCTGGTAAAACAGATCGCTGAACGTCTCGTCCTGACTCTTGAATGCGGTGGTGTTCATGTTCGACAGATTGTTGGCGATCGTGTTCAGCTCACTGGACGAAGACTTCAAACCGGTCAGCGGAATTGAAAAAGAAGACATAGCTGCTCCCTATAGTGAATGGCCGCGCGTCTTCACCGCGCCGGGCTGGTGGTTGTGGTTGGAGCCGCAGGAGCGCGCCTGTGCATCGCCGCTGCAAAGGTTTCGAACGGATTCCCGGCCCCTGTACCGGCAGCGTTCGGGGTTAACGGATTCGCCTGGTTGGTCGCCGCTCCCAGAGCACTCGCCACCCGGGTGGCCGCGCTCGCCGTATTCCCAGGATCTCCCGCGCTCAGGTTGCCCCCCGACACTGCGCCCGCCGGCTGGCTTGCCGCGCCGCCCCCAGCGGTCGCGTCGCCGCTGGTTCCCGTGCTGTCCGTTGTGTCGCCGCCCAGGTCCTGGTTGATCTGCATCAGCTGCTGGAGGCTGTTCACCTGCACCAGTTGATTGATGTATTCGTTGGGATCGGTATTCGCCGTTGGGTCCTGATTCTTCATCTCGGCAACCAGCAACTGCAGAAAATCGTTGGCCGTCACCGTAGCCGTATTCGTCGAGGATGCATCGGTGCCGGACGGCGATCCGGTGTCCTGCGCCTGCGCCGCCTTTGCCGCTGCAGCTCCAATGCCGCTCGTGTCAGGGAATATCTGCATCTCACTCCTCCTTCGTCGCTCCTTCAGACTCGCACGCTGATGTAGGACAATTCTTCCGAATCCGTTTCCGGCGCAGCCGGCCGCGCCTGCCCATTCGGCTCGATGCTCGGTGCACGTCGTCCGCCTCCGCCCTCCTGGTCGCCGGAAGAACCTCTTTGTCCGCCGGACGACGCGGAAAATCTTTCAGAAGCCAGTGTGTCGACCTGTACGTGCTCTCCGGCAAGAAACTCCCGTACCGCTGGCAGCTGCGTCGCGATCGCATGGTGGGATTCCGCGGAACCGGAGGTGAGCGTAGCGGACACGTGTCCGGCCGCGCTGCTGGTGTGAATCTCCACCCAGCCCAGTCCTCCGTTGTCCACGCCCACCGCCAGCCGATGCGGCGTGCTTTCGATCACATGAGGCGCAGCCGCTGTATCCATGCGCTCGAAGGTGACGCTGGCCGCAACGTGAGCCGGGGCCGCAACCGCCATGGGCGCAGGTCCTTGTGCGTTCCCTGGTCCGCCGGCTGCGTGGATCGGTTGTGCTCCAACGAGTGAGCCAAAGGTCGTCGCCTCTCCCCCTGAATTCCGCGGCGTGTCTGGCGCCGAAACCACGTCAGGATTCTGAGCTTCCGCAGTGCGGTGGCTCCCCACGCTCTCCGTCGCCGGGCGTTCCGTCGTCCCTCCAGCGTGGACGTCGGGCCCCCCCGAACTCAGCCGGGACTCGGGCTCCGTCGCGGTCTTGAGATCGCCGGGTGTTGTGGAGGCTGGCTGGCCTGGCGAGGCTGCACCCGCCCTGGCTCCGGTCCAGCGCACGTCAGTCTTCGGATTGCTTTGCAGGTTCGCTCTCGTTTCAATCGGTTTCGGGCCCGGCACCACCGTGCTCGCCGGGGAGCTCGCTCCCGAAGTCCCGGCCAGGTTCTCCTGCTTTCCGGCTGTTGCAGCCGCAACGCCGGCGTTCGCCTGCTGTCGGAACGGCAGGGCGATCGTTGGTTGCGATTCCCCGGCCGCTGAGCGCCGCGGTATCGGCTTCTTTTCGTGATGGTGGACAATGGCTGCCTGCGTCGCACCCGCGTTATTCCCGCNNTGTCAGCCAATCCGAAGATCCCGCGGCGCTCCCGGTGCTCTGCGGCACAACGATCCCGCTCTCAGCAACCTCGGCCCCGGTTTCTCCGCTCGGCTGCGCCACGTTCCCGTCGGCTGCTGCGGGGAAACCCGCGTGCGGACTCGCCGCAACCGGGCAGGCCGCGCCAACCCCGGCGACCTGTTCTCCCACCGTCGCCCTTCGCACGGCCGCAGAAGCTTGTACCTCGGTCCCAATCGGCAATTTGGTTTTTTCTGTCGTCATCGCGGGTTGCACTTCGACGGCTGGACCCGGCAACGGATCCGTCAATTCGGCGATCCTTCCGGTTGCGGTGTCCCCGCGCACGGCCGCTGCATCCCCGGCGAGACTCGGCGTCTGAGCCACGATGGCTGAGGGTCCGCTGGCCGGGCTCCCGGCGCCTTCGTTTTCCCGCAGAGACGCCCTCCTTTCGCCGTCCATGACGGAAAGTTCTCCGCGCTTGCCGCTCACCGGCTCCGTTGCGGATGCTCCGTCTGTCCCGGCCGTTCCCGCAAAGGCACGTCCTGCGCCCATCATCGGCTGCGGCGAATCGGCAGCAACACTCGAGGCAAGCCGAACCGGCAACACGCTCGTCGGATCCGTCGTTCCTGGAGGTGGCGTCGTGACCGGGCTGAAGACGGCCGTTGCGCCGATTGCAGTCGGCACGTCCAAAGAGGGCGCTTCGCTGCCATGCACCTGCTGTCGCACCAGCGCNNCGCAATCTGAGACGCGCCTTATCTTCGCCTTTTCCCGCGTCCGGAACGGCTCTGAAACCAATCATCGGTGCGATTTTGATCCCGGCGTAGCTGGCGCTTTTCTTCTTTCCGCGCCGCTGCCGCCTGCAGGATCTCCGCCTGGCGCCGATCCCGGCGCCGTTCCACCAGTTCGTCCCGCGCCTGATCCACGGCTGGCTTCGCGGCCTCTGCCAGCGCCCCGAGGCGCGCCTCCCGGCTCCCCGTCAATTCGGCATCTCTGACCTTCAGCCGCCACTCTTCCGCCATCGGCCCNNGCCCTCCAGATCGAGCCGCGCCCGATCCTCCACCAGTTCACGGATCCGCACCAGGCGGCTCAGAGACCGATTCACGATGCCGCCACCGGGCCGGCAGCCTCGATCGACGCAACCAGCCGCAGCAACCGGCTCCGCGTATCGGCCAGATTCTGCGGCTCCCTCGCGCCCTGCACCAGATACTCCCGAATCGCCGGCCGGTACTGGATTGCGCGGTCGATGTCCCGGTCTGTCCCCGGCTTATACGCGCCGATCCTCACCAGATCCTCCGAGCGCGCCCAGCTCGCCAGCAGTCGGCGGATCACGCCTGCCGCGCGCGCGTGCTCCTCGTCGATCACCACCGGCATCAGGCGGCTGATCGACTCCAGCAGATCGATGGGCGGATACCAGCCTTCGGCGGCCAGCGCTCGGGACAGCACCACATGCCCGTCCAGATACGAGCGCACCGCGTCCACCAGCGGATCCTGCAGGTCGTCGCCCTCCATCAGCACTGTGTAGAAGGCCGTGATGCTGCCGTTGCGGAACCGTCCGGCCCGCTCCACCAGCCGCGCCAGCCGGCTGAACACCGAGGGCGTGTAGCCCCGCGTCGTGGGAGGCTCTCCCGCCGCCAGGCCCACCTCCCGGGCCGCCATTGCAAAACGCGTCAGCGAGTCCAGCACCAGCAGCACCTGTTTCCCCATGCCTGCGAAATATTCCGCCACGCTGGTTGCCGCCAGCGCCGCCCGCATCCGCAGCAGCGCGGACTGGTCCGAGGTCGATACCAGAACCACGGCGCGCTTTTTCCCTTCCGGGCCCAGTCCCTCCTCCAGAAACTCACCGACTTCGCGTCCGCGCTCTCCAACCAGCCCGACCACGATCACATCGGCCTCGCTGTTCCGCGTCATCATTCCGATCAGCGTGCTCTTTCCTACACCGGAGCCGCCGAAGATGCCGACCCTCTGTCCGCGCCCCACGCTGAGCGGTCCGTCGATCGCCCGTATCCCGGTGCCCAGCGCTTCGCGAATGGGCTCGCGATCGAAGGGTGCCGGGGCCGGCCTCTCCAGAGCCACCGTCGCCTGCAGAACCGGCCTCCGCCCGCCATCCAGCGGCTGGCCCGTCGCGTTCATCACTCGTCCGATCAGACCCTCTCCCACTTCCACCCGCGGCGTCATTCCCAGCGCGGCAACCGAATCTCCGTAACGAATCCCGTCTGCCGGACCCAGCGTCATCGACAGCATACCCGTGCCGCGGAAACCGATCACCTCTGCCGCATGCACGGTCCCGGCCGTATCGCGGATCTCGCAGCATTCCCCAACCGAACAGGGCGGCCCTTCCGACTCGATCGTCTGGCCTGTCGCTTCGACCACGCGCCCGCACCATCGAAACGGCGAACGCCGGCCAAGCCGGGCAAAGTACGTTCCAAGCAGATCCACTCATCCCCGCTTTCTGTCCGCTGCACCTCGACCCGGAGCGGCGCCGCCTGCGGCCCCCACCTCCTGGGTATCGAAAAAGCTGCGCTCAATCTCGCTCAGCTGCGCCCTCACACTCAGATCGGCCTCGCCCAGACTGGCTTCCAGAACCGCCTCACACTCCTTCAGTCTTTCGTCCGCCTGGACCTCTGGCCGAAGGGGAAGCCCCGGCATCAGGCGCACCATCTCCGCCCACATTTCTTTCTGCGCGGCCGCCACCCGGAGCCGTACTTCGGTTGACTCTGCCAGTTGTCCCAGAGCCACCCGCACCGCTCCCGAAAGCAGCAGCGGATCCAGTTGCGCCTCCCGGTGCAGAATCCGTTCGGCAATCCCCAGCGCCAGCCGCACCACCTCGTGCTCCACGCGCGAAAGGTATTCGTCTCGCTGGGAACGAAACTCGCCGACGGCGGTTTTCAGCTCCGCGATGCACTCCTGGCGCAAGGCAGCCTGTTGGCCTCCCGCCACGCGCCGGCCCTGCTCCATCGCGTCCCGCCTGGCGCTTTCCAGCTGCTGAGCGAATTGCCGGTCTCTGCTCTCCAGCTGCGCCTCCAGCTCGCGGACACGGTCAGCCAGACCGGGCCTCGGCTGCAGATCGATCACGGCAGGTTGTGCCTGGCCGGACGCCGGGTATTCCAGCGCCCGAATTTCCGCTTCGTTCCTGCTCACCAGCGACCCTCCGTACACATCAGGTCAGAAAATCATCGCCCTGTTCCAGCTTCAGGATCACTTTGCCCTCGGCTTCAAGATTGCGGGCCAGAGCCAGGATCTCCCCCTGAGCTCCGGCAACCTCTCGTGCCCGTACCGGCCCCATCACCTCCATGTCCTCCTTCAGCATGTCCGCGGCACGGGACGACATCGCTGCGAACACATGCGCGCGCAGCTCTTCCTGCGCGCCGCGCAGCGCCAGGGCGAGTTGCCGTTTGTCGGCGGCCGCCACGACTTCCCGAATGCTCGCCGGTGGAACCGTCACCAGATCCTCGAAGGTGAACATCAGATTCCGGATATTCAGCGCCATCGCTGCGTCGGCGGCCTCGACCTCATCCAGGATCTTCTTGACCTCTTCGGACTCCATCCGGTTCAGCAGATCGGCGACCGCCTTGAATCCCGAATATGCCTTGCGCCCCGTGTCGCCCATGTTCTCCAGCCTTCGGTGCAGAATCATGGCCACGCGCTGCGCCATCTCCGGGGAAAACTGCCGCATCGCCGCCAGCCGCCGGATCGCTTCCACGCGCCGTTCCTCGCTGAGACTGTCGATGACGGTCGATCCCTTCCTTGCATCCAGATGGGCCAGCACCACCGCGATCGTCTGCGGGTGCTCGCTCTCGAGAAACTTGCCCAGTTGCTGCGGATCGACGCGCTGCAGCACCGTCAGATCGCTCTGGCTGGCTTCCTGAGCCCGCCTCACCACCGCCAGCAAATCCTCGGCCCGCTGTTTCCCAAACGAATCCACCAGCAACTTCGTGGCGTAGTCAAGCCCGCCGTGCATCATGAACTGCTGCGTATCCAGCATCTCGTGGAATTCTTCCACCACTTCCAGGGAGAGTTCCGGCGGAATACTGCGCAGCTCGGCGATCTCCTCGGTCAGCCGCTGCACATCCGTTTCGCAAAGGTTCTGCAGAACCTTTTTCCCGATTTCGTCTCCCAATGCCACCAGAAAGATCGCAGCTTTGCGCACTCCACTCAGGGCATGACCTGCGCCGGCAATGGGACGAGCAGCTGCGGATGCCATGATTTACTCCGACCGAATCCAGCTTTCCAGCAGCCGCGTACTTTGTGCCGGATCGCTCCTGACGCTTTCCGCGACCTGCTCGAAAACGTTCTGCGCGTGCGCCTTTCGCTGCTCGATCCTCTGTCGCTCTGCCGGCAAAGGCGCCGACGTCAGCGCACGAACCACAGGCCGGGCTACCAACAGGAGAAACAGCAGCAGCGCACCCAGGATCGTGCCGTAGCGCAGCAGTGACTCCCAGCGAGCCGCGCCGACCAGCACCCTCTGAACCCGCGTCGGTTCCGGCGGAGCCACATCGCCGTCGAAGGCCAGCTCGGCCACGGTCACCTGATCTCCGCGCGAGGCATCGAATCCGATGGACAACTGCGCCAGGTCGTTCAGTTGTTTCATTTCGTCGGGAGTACGCGGCTGCCACCGCGTCTGCGCGCCGTCCCCCGTCCGCTGGTAATTGATCAGAACCGCCGCTGTCAGCCGCCGTACTCTTCCTGCCGCCTCGATGCTGTGACGGGTTTTCTTCGAAACGCCGTAGGTTGCGCTCTCCTGCTTCACATTCTGCTGGTTTGCATTCTGCGCGGGATAGAGGGGCGGCTTCACGTTCGGCGCGTTACTCGCAGTGCCCGGGATCCCGGACGCGACGGGCTGTCCGGAATTCTGTTCGTTGCGCTGCATCGAAAGAGTTGCCGTCTGCGCCGGATCGTAAGTCTCGTCCAGTTCATCGGCGGAGTTCGGATCGTAGTCGAGGTTGACCGAGGCACGGACATTTCCCGGTCCCGCCACCGGTTCCAGCGTCTCCACCAGCTTTGCCGCCATCTCCTGTTCGCGCGACTCCAGAGCCGCATCGGCCCCGCGGCGTCCCAGCAAACCGCCCCCTGCCGCATCCACCAGGACCACGTTTTCCGGACCCAGACCGTCCACGGCGCTGGCCACCAGGTTGGCCACAGCCTCTGCCTCGTCGCTCGAGAGCGTGCGATGTCGCAGCCGCAGTACCACCGAAGCCTTGGCCTCCCGCTGATCGCTGGAAAACAGCGAATCGTGCGGCAGCACAAGGTGCACGCGCGCCGACTGCACCGAGGCCAGCGTGGCGATNNGGTCTGTGCCGGCACGCGCACCGTCGAGCCGTCCGGAGAAACATCGAACTGGATTCCCGCTGTGGTCAGCTGCTGCGAGACCTGGCGCGCGTCGTCCGGATCCAGACCCGCATACAACGTCCGCCAGTCCGGCCGCGACGCATACCACAGAAGCCCGCCAAAGCAGGCCACCACGATCGCGATGGCCGCGAGCAACCGGTTCCGTCGTGCCGCGTCGAGATTGCGGAAGCGCGTCGCTGCCTCGGCAGCCAGCGCTCCGGCCCTTTGCTGCACCGTCAGAGCGGTCTGCGGTTTCTCAGTTTTGTCGGCCATCCCTTGTCACCCGCCTGACACTCAGAACTGCATTCCCATCACTTGCTGGTAGGCCGCCACTGCTTTGTTGCGCACCGCCAGAGCCAGTTCGAAGCTCATATCCGCTTTCTGGGTTGCGATCAGGGCGTCGTGCACATCCACGCCTGTCCCCTGCATCATTCCTTCTACCGCCGCTGAAGCCTGCTCTTCGAGTCCGTCCACTCCGCCGATGGCGTTCTTCAGCAGATCGCCAAACGGGGCCGCCCCCGTCGCAGCCGATCCCGCGGCCGGCACAACCAGCGCCGGAGCAACGTAGCTTCCAATCCCTGCGGTCTGCATGCGCGAACCTCCTATTTCAGAATCTCCAGCGAAGCGGTGAGCATGCCCTTCTCCGCCTGCACCGCCGAGCTGTTCAGCCCGTACGCACGCGTCGCTCCCATCAGATCCACCATCTCCGTCAGCGGATTGATATCCGGGTACGACACATACCCGTCCTTGTCGGCGTCCGGATGCCCTGGATCGTACCGGCGCAGCGGGCTTCCCTGATCCGCCACAACGGCGTCCACCCGTACCCCTCCCACCCGCTGATCGGTCTCGCCCGATGTCGCCAACAACTGTCCCCCGAAGCTCTCCTGCGGCGCCTCAGACGTGAACACCACATGCTGCCGCCGATACGGACCGCCATCGGCGGTGCGCGTGGTCTCGGCATTGGCCATATTGGCTGCCACCACCTCGGCCCGAATGCGCTCGGCCTGCAATGCCGACCCGCTCACCTCCATCACGCCCAGCAGATTCATCGCCCTTCGTCCTTCCGGCAGCGATCGCGCCCGTTATTTCTAACCCGTTCAGACATCGATCCACGCAAAGCCGCACACCTTCCCGACCAACCCGCTGTTACTTCTGGTCGTCACGAATGGCATCCTCGACGCGCGAGAATTCATGCTTCAGCAGCGCCACCCCTGTCTGGAACTGCAGCTGCGCCTCGGCCATCTTCATTCCCTCGCGGTCCATGGACACGTTGTTCCCGTCCGGACGCTCCAGCAACCCATCCACCAGCCCCGTATGCGCGGGAGCATCTGGTCCAGCAGCCCCCGGGCCCTCCGCGCCGCTCGACCCCTGCAGCGAACGCGACATCTCCTCGGCAAAGTCGAACCCAACCGTCCGGTATCCCGGCGTGTCCACGTTCGCCATATTCTGAGCCGTCAGCTTCAGTTCCAGCGAAGACAAATCCAGGTAACGGTTCAGCGCCTCCGCCATGGGCGTCACAATCTGCATCGCCGGCCCTCGCGAACCACCCTTCTGCACCGAAACCTCCACCCCGCTCGCTCCACCATGAGAACTTCCTTAACTTTCCTCGTCGAATTCGATCTCGCCGGCGTCGATCCGCGGCCGATCCTCGGCAAGAATCCACGCCCGCTCAAGCACGTGTTCCAGTTCCCGCACATTCCCCGGCCACCCATGCTGCACCAGCCGCGCCTGCGCCGCTTCGCTGATCTGCTTTGCCGGACTGCTCTTCCCCATCTTCGCGAGAAAGTGCCCGATCAGGGTCCCCACATCCTCCTCCCGCCCGGCCAGGGCCGGCGTGCGGATCAGAAACACCGCCAGCCGGTAATACAGGTCCGCCCGAAACGTCCCCTCCTTCACCAGCTTCGCCAGCGGACGATGGGTGGCCGCCACAATCCTCACGTCCACGCGGATCGAGTCGTTGTTCCCCACCCGCTGCAGTTCCCCGGTCTCCAGAAACCGCAGCAGCTTGGCCTGCAGCCCCAGCGGCATCTCCCCGATCTCATCCAGAAACAACGTTCCACCGTGCGCCGCCTCAATCCGTCCGGCGCGATTGTCCACCGCCCCCGTGAATGCGCCGCGCGTGTGCCCAAACAGCTCGGCCTCCAGCAGGCCCTCCGGGATCGCCGCGCAGTTCAGCGCCACCATCCGGCGCGTCGCCCGCGGGCTCAGCCGATGCAGAGCGCGCGCCACCAACTCCTTGCCGCTCCCCGTCGGTCCCTCGATCAGCACCGGCGTCGCACGCGGAGCCACCAGGCGGATTCTGCGGCTCACCTCCAGCATGGCCGGATGCGACCCCACGAATTCCGGCAATCCCGTGCCCCATGGAGCAGCATCGCCGGCAGCTACAGCTGGACCAGCGAAAGTTTCCTCTGCAGCGCGGCCCGCGGTCGTCGCGCATTCTGCCGGGCGTGCCGCAGCTGTTTCCTGTGAACCTCCACGCTCACGAAATCCGCCGGCCTCGATCGTCCGAGGCGCCGTATTCCAGATCGCGCCGTCCGTAGCCTGCGCTCGCCGCAGCGCCAGCAGCACCTCATTGCGCCGCGGGCCTCTCACTTCGGACCCATCTGCCTCCGACGCATCCGCCATCACCAGATCGACATCCGGGTGCACCCTGCGAAACTCCGTCACGAACTCCTGGATCTCCAGATCCGGCAGCCACGAGTCCAGCACCACGGCTTCGGCCGGCGAAGCCTCCAGGCACGCCAGCGTTTCCGCGCCGCCCGTCGTCTCCCGCACCTGCCATCGCAGTTCCGCAAGCGCGCGCCGCAATCGTTCCCGAAACGCAACATCCGCGCTCACCAGTACTGCCGTCCGTGTTCCGCTGCTTATCCTCGACTGCGCTGCTGTTCCCATGGCTCTCCCTCACGCATAGATCGGTGTCGCTGCCGGCCCGGCCTCCCAGCCGATGGCATATCCCACGCCCCGCACCGTCCGGATCAGCGTCTCCGCACCGCGGCTTCCCGTCCCGCCGGCGCTCTCCGCAACCGTGCGGTTCTCCAGCTTCCGCCGCAGATAGTTGATGTACACATCCACCACATTCGTCCCCGCGGTTTCGCTCATGTTCCACACCTCCCGCAGCAGAGTCGCGCGCGAAACCGCCCGCCCGCGGTGGAGCATCAGGTACTCCAGCAATGCGAACTCCCGCGTCGTCAGCGTCACCGGTTTCGCCTGGCACGTTACCGAACGCTCCACCCGTTTCATCTCCACATCCCCATGACGCAGCACCAGCCCGGGCGATCTCCGCCGCTGCAGAGCCCGGCAGCGCGCGCGCAGCTCGGCGAACGAGAACGGCTTCTGCATGAAGTCGTCGGCTCCCATCTCGAGGCAGCGCAACCTCACCTCCGGCTCTCTCCGCGCCGTCAGGATAAGAACCGGCACATCTTCCGTCACCGATCGCAGGAACTCCAGCACCTCGGTGCCGTCCCGCCGCGGAAGATTCTGATCCAGCACCGCCATCTCCGGAAGATCCTTCCGCACTGCCTCCATGGCCATCTCCCCATCGGTGACCATCGTTACCTCATGCCCGTCCTGCTCCATGCCGCGCGCTAAAAACCTTCCCAGCGCCGGATCGTCTTCCGCTATCAGCAACCGCATCCTCGCTTCTCCCAGACCCACCTTCTCGCGTTTCCCCACCTGCGTGAAGAAAATTATGAGAGAAATCCAAACTCCATTCCCGTTACGAAATGAACCTTCCCCCAGGTGCCGGAATGGGAAACCGAAAATAGACGGCTCCTCGATTTCCTTCACCCATTCGCTTTTTGTTCGCTATAATGGCCGCTATGGCGATCACCCGGCGGCAGAAGGAAGTGCTCGAGTTCATCTCCGGCTTTGTGCAGAGAAACGGCTATTCCCCATCCTTCGAAGAAATTGCCCGCGGTCTCGACCTTCGCTCCCTCGCTACCGTGCACAAGCACGTCACTAACCTGCAGAACAAAGGCCTCCTCGCCCGCGCGCACAATCGCAGCCGCTCGCTCGACGTCCTGCCGCCTCGCTCCAAAGGCCGCGGCGTCGACCGCCTGGTCCTGGCCGGCCGCATTGCCGCCGGTTATCCCGTCGAAGCCGTTGAAAACCCCGAGACCATTTCTCTGGCCGACATTGTCGGCAATCGCGACGTCTTCGCCCTCCAGGTCCGCGGCGAGTCCATGCGCGACGAGCACATCCTTGACGGCGACTTCGTCCTCGTCGAACGCACCGCGACGGCCCGCTCCGGCGAAATCGTTGTCGCCCTGGTGCGCGGTTCGGAGACCACCCTGAAGCGCTATTACCGCGAAGGCTCCGTCGTCAGGCTTCAGCCTGCGAATGTCGAGATGGACCCCATCCTCGTTCCCGCCGCCCAGGTCGCCATTCAGGGCAGAGTCCTTGGAGTGCTCCGCAAATACTAGAAACGCCGCCTCCCACCTCCGACCCAATGGCGGCACTTGCGCATTCCGGGCGGAATGTCTGCCANNTGCAGCTGCAGAATCTCCGGAAGCGGGAACTTCGAGATGTCCACTGTGACCTGCGACGTCAGGCTTCCGATCAGGCGAAACATATCCCGGTTCCAGTATTCGTCGTTCGGATCCTGTGCCTGGCTCGGATCCGCAACCATATAATCCCTGCTCCGGTAGCTCAGCTCAATCAGCGGAGGCGTATGCGCCGGCGGTGCTGCTCCCTCGCCTCCTGACCAGTCCACATACAGCAAGGGCATCTGTTCCATCTTCGGAACCTCCTGGCTGAACGGCGCCGGAGGCGCAGGCTGCAGGCTTCCAGGCCCCGCCTGGCTTTCCAGCGGATTCGTCGGGATCGTCGGATTCGATCCAGCCAGAGCCAGGAACGGTTTTTCCTCCTGCGCCGCCGCAGCCATCAGCCCCAGCATCGAACGCAGGAACAGATGCGCCGCCGCTGTCCCCGGGGCCGGGCAGATACCCTGCTGTGTTCCCTGGGGGTCGGGTGCTCCCTCCAGGGAAAACCCGCTGGCCATCACGCTCAGCATGGTGTTCAGAGCTGGCCCCTCCCGGAGCGCCGCCAGGGAACCTCCTGGCTCCAGATCGTCGCTCAGTTCTTTGGCAACCGCCTGTGGGTCCGAAACCAGGGTCTGCGTCTTCGTCCCATCCGGCCCCACTTCGTCTTTCACCTGCAGCGGACTAAGATAGAAAACCGCCGAGAAAACCTTATGGCCCAGCAACCATCCCGCAGGCGTTTTCACCCAGAGATTGTCTTTGGAAACAGCGTCGTTTTCGTCCTTCGGCTGGAAAGGATCTCCTTTCGCAGGTGCCGCGCCGTCGGGCGTCTCCTCTCCTGCGCTCTTCTTCTCCGATCCCGCATTGATGACCGCATCCTTGTCGAATGGCACAAACGTGCTCTTGCCGCGCAGCAGCAGAATGCCGCGCCTCTGCAGTTCGTAAACCAGCGCACTCAGCCGCAGAAACGTCACGTACCGGCTGAGCGCCGCCTGATCCTCCGGCGTCGCGTAGCTCGTGGGCACCATATTGCGAATCGTCTCCACCGAGCAGCCCCCGCCCCCGCCCGGCGTGCGCGTGATCTCGATCCGGTCCACCAGCAGCCGGAAAAGCTGATCCACCCGCCAGCCCTGCGAGTACAGCGCATAGAACGTCTCCGGAGGGATCGGTTTCAGCAGCAGCTGCGCGTTCGTATCGTCGTTGACCGGGATGAATTGAAAGGTCGGGTCGTTCTCGTAAATCAGTCCCGTCGAGCCCCCGCCATTCGGGATCTGAACCGCCCCGCTCGACGACGTCATCTGTCCGCTGCCGAGAAGACTACCCTGCATGCGATAAGCGCTCGTGATCTGCCCCAGCTTGAAGAAATACGTGGGATCGCGGTTCTCCAGCCGCGCAAGGTTCAGCAGCAGTTCCCGGTTCGATGTCTGCGCATACGCGCTCTCATAATTCTTGAAGTCGGCTCGCACCCGTCTCGGCCCGCAACCGCAAAGAGCCAGCGCGGCCAGGCATGCCATCGGAAGCCACGCCTTCGACCAGGGTCTCGCCTGCCCAAAGGGGCCACGAATTCTCACAGAATCACGACACATGCCCACGCTCATTGCGGCACCTGAAGTTGGACTTCGCAAAAACGTACGCCCGGGGAAATAGTGGGGGCATCATATTGCAACCCCGGCAGCCACGCAAGGAGATTTGCCCAAGCCCCGTTGGCTCAGCCTCTCTTCAGCCAGTCCCATCGACGGCTGCATATTGGGACCGAGCCGCTNNCCGTGATCCTCTTCGGCCCATTCGGATGAACCGAGTTCGCCAGCACAACCACGTAAGTGTCGCTCGCCGGATCTATCCACAAGGATGTCCCCGTGAAACCCGTGTGCCCGAATGACCCCACGGGAAATATCGAACCGCGATTGCTCGAGTAGGGTGAATCGATATCCCAGCCAAACCCGCGCAGCGCCTTTCCGCCGGCCGGCTGCTCCGGCTTCACCATCAGTTCCAGCACGCGCCGTGAGAGCGGAAACCGGCTCGGCCGCCCTGCGAGCCGATCCGCCAAATTCTGCGCATAGATCGCAACATCGTCCGCCGTGCTGAAGACCCCCGCATGGCCCGCGACGCCTCCCATGCGCCGCGAAGTTGGATCGTGCACCACGCCGCGCAACATCACATCGCCGGGGCCTGTCGGCAGCCCTGCCACGCCGTACGCTGCGGTTCCATGCTCGTATTGCGTCGGCGCGATATGCGGGATCCATGACTCGGGCGGCAGAAAACGTGTATGCCGCATCCCCATCGGCTCGAAGATGAAGCGCTCCGCGTACGTATTCAGCGTCATCCCCGACAGCTTCTCCACCAGCGCGCCCAGCACAACGAAATTAATGTCGCTGTAGACGAATTTCTCTCCTGGCGGACCCGCGGGCGCGATGGCAAACGCCATCTGATACGCCGTCCCTTTGCCTTCCCACGGCTCCGCCAGCGGCAGATCCGGCGGCAGCCCGGAGTAGTGCGTCAGCAGATCCCGAATCGTGATGTCCTGCTTCCCGTTCGCCGCGAACGCCGGCAGATACTTCGCTACCGGATCGTCGAATCGAAAATCTCCCCGCTGATACAGCTGCATCACCGCCGTTGCCGTCGCAAGGCACTTCGTCAGCGATGCCATGTCGAAGATCGTGTCGACGGTCATCGCCTCCCGCGTCGGCTCCAGCGATCGCATCCCATACGCCTTGCGAAAAACCACATGGCCGTCGTGCCCCACAACCACCACCGCTCCCGGCAGCAGATGCTCCTCCACCGCGTGATCGACCAGTTGATCGATGGCCGCAAAGCCGCTCTGCGCCCGCGCCATCCAGCACCACGCAACGAACACCAGCACGACACCGATGCGAACCGCACGCCTCATCCGACGATCATCTCCTCACTCGGTCTCTCACCCTCCGGAAACAGCACGCTCACCGTGTATCCCACCAGACACGTCACCAGGGATCCGATCAGCACCCACCACGTCCACGCAATCTTCGGAATCAACCACCCATGCCCTCCAACCGAAAACGCCAGCGCTCGCGGCTGCAGCCACAACAGCAGATTCACCACCACCCCCGCCGCCATGCCCCAGAGCGTACCCCGCTCGTCGGCGCGCCGGCTCATCGTGCCCAGCAGAAACACGCCCAGCATCGCGCCCCACAAAACCGAAGCGATCGAAAGCCCGATCTCCAGTACGTGACCGCCGCCCCGCGAAAACATCGCCAGCGCGAACAGCACCCCGGCCCACACCAGCGTCATCAGCCGCGAAAGCCGCGTCCGCATCGCGTCGGAAATTTCCGGATACCGCGGCAAATAGAAATCCACCACCGAAGTCGATGCCAGCGAATTCAGCGCCGCGCTCAGGTTCGACATCGCCGCCGCCAGAATCGCCGCGATCATCAGCCCCGCAATCCCCACCGGCATCTGCTCGACAATGAACGTCGGAAACAGCCGATCCGGACTCAACCCCGGTGCCGTTCCCACATGTCTGTAATAAACGAAAAGACCGGCGCCAATCAGCAGAAACAGCGTGAACTGAAAAAAGACCACGCCCCCGCTCGCCAGCAGCGCCACCCGCGACTCGCGCAGATTCTTCGCCGCCAGCAGACGCTGCACCATCAGTTGATCCGTCCCATGGCTCGCCATCGTGAGAAAGCATCCCCCGATGACGCCGGCCTGAAACGTATACGTCTCCGCCAGCGACCACGAGAAATGCAGCATCGTCAGTTTGTGCGCTGCCGACGCTCCCGCGATCAATCCGCCCCACCCTCCGGGAATCCGATGACACACCGTCGCCAGCGCCACCAGCGAGCCGCCCACGTACAGGAACATCTGCACCACATCGGTCCAGATCACCGCCGTCATACCGCCTTCGAACGTATAAAGCAACGTCAGCACCGACAAGATCGCGATCGACGTAACATCCCCGGTCCCGATCGCCACTCCCACCACGATGGCCACCGCAAACACCCGCACCCCTTCCGCCGCTGCCCGCATTACCAGGAAAAGCCCAGCCGTGAACCGGTGCAACCGCCGGCCGAAGCGCTGTCCAATCAGTTGATACGCGGTCAGCAGTTCGCCACGAAAGTAGCGCGGCAAAAACAGAATGCAGATCACCACGCGCCCCAACAGGTATCCAAGCGCAATCTGCAGAAACCCAAAATCGCCGGAGAACGCCAGCCCCGGCACGCTGATGATCGTCAGCGTGCTTGTCTCCGCCGCCACGATCGACAGCGCAATTGCCCACCACGGCAAATTGCGATCCGCCAGGAAATACGACCGCAGCGAGCTCTGGCGCGATTTCCGGAAGCGCAACCCGAACAGCGTGATCCCCACCAGATACACGGCGACCAGCACCAGATCGGCGGCCCGCAAATGGATGGAATGCGCAATCGGAGAACTCATCGCAAGGAACAACGCGCTCAGCGTTGCCGCGCCCTCCACAAAGCACCCGCAGGCGGATCGGCCGGCTTGTCCGATACCGTAATCCCTGAATACAGCCTGCGCAGCTCCGCGATCAGCGCGTCTCGCACCGGCACTGCTCGCTCCAGGACGCTGCCGGCGAAGGCCACCGCCGGAACCTGAAACTCCGCGCGCGTGCCTCCCTCCAGCTCGCGGATGTGCTCGATCACCAGACCCGCCAGCATCGCGAGATCCGTCCCTCCCTGCTCAACAACTTCCTTCGCCACCGCATCGCCACGCTCCGCCGCCGCAACCACCAGCGGAGCCAGTTTCGAAAACTCCGGCGCCGGATTCGCGTTGGCGAATTGAATCAACTCCCCCACCGACCCAAGCTTCCAGAATTCCAGCGCAAGATCGAGCAACCGCGTCGCCCGCCGCTGATCGATCGCCAGAAAACCGCGCCGCAGCCCTTCCAGTCCCAGAAAATGTCCCGACCCCTGATCCGCCAGCGCCGGTCCCCATCCTCCCGCCGTCACAATCTCTCCCGTCGCCGCGCGCCCCGCCACGTTCGACCCGGTCCCTGCAAGCACCAGTACGCCGCGCTTCCCAAAGAACGCCGAGTCCAGCGCAATCTCCACATCGCCCACGATGATCAGGGCACCGCCCACATGCCGCGCGAACGCCTCACGCAGCCAGTCCACCACCAGCGGAACCGTCTCCCCCGCCGTCCCAATGCAGCACCGCACGATCTCCGCGGAATCTATTCCTGTTTTCGCCCCAAGCTCGTCCAGCCCATTCCGCAGATTGGCCTCAGCGGTTTCCGCATCCGCCTTCATCCGTTTGATGGTGCCCGTCTGCACGCGCGCCAGTTCGCGATTCGCATCGCCCAGCACAAACGTCGTCTTTGTGCCGCCGGCATCCACGCCGAGGAAATGCTGCATGCTCTCCTCTCTCTAGTCAGAACCGCGATCGCGCCCCGCGCCGCGATGAGTCGCTTGCTATCGCTGCCGCTTCGGAAGAACTCCCCAGATCGCCGGATCTTCTTCGCCAAGCACCCACGAGCAGAAACCTTCCAGCCCGTTCTGTCGGGCCAGTTCATAACGTTCGCGAAACGTCCGCAGATCGGTAAAGAAAACCCATTCGCGCATCTGGTCACGATAGAAGTAAAACCACGCCGCGTGATCCTCATCGTCCCACTGGACCGTGCCGCTCCAGTCGTGCGCCAGCAGCAGCGCATCCGGCGCGCTGATGTAATCCGCGGTCGGATTGGGCTTCTCCGTCGGCAGTTCCCCCTCGTGGACCGGTGGCGTGACAATCGGTGCACCCGTGTACCAGTGGTATCCATAAAGAGGAATGCCGAGCGACAGCTTCTCCTTCGGCACCACCGCCAGCGCATATTTCATGTTGTCCACGGTCCACTGCCATCCCGCAACCGGCCCCGGAGTCGTCCAGCGCGTGTTCTGGTCGTACGTCATCAGGCATACCAGGTCCACCGCCTTGCCGATCGCCGCCAGATCGTACGCCCCGCGCCAGTCCGTGTAGATCCACTTCGCAAACCCGCCGGTCCCCGGATATCCCGGCGCATTCGGCACCGTCGCGATGCTCAGCTGAAAACCTGCGCGGTGCAGCTCCGCCGCGCTGTTGATCACCAGCGCGCTCAATGCGTCGCGATCCGTCCACTCCACGTTCTCTAAATCGAACTGAATGCCGGAATAACCATGCAGCTTGCATTCGCGAATCAGCGCTGCATTCATTTCAGCCTGCGCTGTAACGTTCGTCGCGAGCAGATGAAAGCTCNNCGGCACCAGCAGGTCGATCTGCGACGAATGCGCAAAAAAATCGCGGATAGAATTCGGATCGTTGGTCATGTAAAACAGCGCCACCGGCCTCGTTCCCTGTGCCGCCGCTGCCTGGCTCGCCGCAAAAGCAGGCAGCGCAAATCCAATCGCCAAAACGCAGATAATCCGCGACCGCCACTTCATACCGCGAGCACCTCGATGTCGTTGGCTCGGAACGCCTCAAGCGCATCCGGAGCGATCCCGGAATCCGTCACCAGAATGTCGATCTCGCTGCCAGCGCAAATCAGCGCCGGACTCAGCATTCCGATCTTGCTGGAGTCGGCCACCACAATCACCTGCTTTGCCTGGCGAACCATCGCCCGAAACACCGCTGCCTCATCCGGCTCGATCGTCGTCGCGCCGCGTTTGGCATCCACCCCACACGCTCCGATGAACGCCTTGTCCATGAAAACTCCGCTCAGCATCTCCATCGCCGTCGGTCCCGTCAGGGAAAACGCTCCCGCCCACCGCATCGTTCCCCCCGTCAGCGTTACGTTCAGCGCCGGCTGATTGCTCAGTTCCATCGCGATATTCACTGCGTTCGTGATCACGTGAATCGAATTGCGATGCCGGATACAGCGCGCCACCTGCGTTGGCGTCGTTCCCGCCGTGAACCCCACCGTTTCGTGCTCGCGAATCAGCTCCGCGGCTGCCATTCCAATGCGCCGCTTCTCCTCTGCGAATCGCGATTCGCGCACGTGAAACGACGAGTCGAACCGGAACGGCTCATACTGCATTTGCCCCGCCAGCCGCGCCCCGCCATGCGTCCGATGCACAAGGTTCCGCGCTTCCAGCCGCGCCAGATCGCGGCGAATGCTCGGAGCTGACGCCTCCAGATAGCCCACCAGCTCGTCCACTGACGCATTCCCGTGCTGCAGAAGAACCTGGAGGATTTTCTTGGCTCGCTGCTCCGTTTTCAGTGACATGGGGTCGCCGAACCATTATCTATGAAACTTCGCATTGCGTTCGGTCCCTTTACTGATTCGGCAAACGCCACTGCAGCAGCGGCAGCANNGTTGTTCGACACCAGCACCCACGTCGCACGATATTCCCCGCGCCACTCCTGCGCCGGCGTGTCCACCACCCGCGCTTCCATCCCCGACGCCGCAGCCAGAGCCGCCACCTCCGGCGTCAGGTCCAGATACTGGTTCGATACATGAAACGCCAGAATTCCCTCCGGCGCGATCTGCTTCTGGTAAACAGCCATCGCCTGCGTCGTCAGCAAATGCACCGGAATCGCGTCTCCGGAAAACGCATCGATCACCAGCACATCGAAATCCTGCGGTGCCTCCCGCGTCAGCGAAATCCTCGCATCACCCTCCGCGAACGAGATCTTCGCTCCAGACTCACGCAGGTAAGTAAATAAGTTTTCCGCAATCGGCCGTACCAGCGGGTTGATCTCGTAGAACCGCATCCGATCGCCCGGCTTGCCATACGCGGCCAGCGTACCCGCTCCCAGCCCGACGACGCCCACATTGCGCGCCCTGTCGCCACAACAGAAGCGCAGCGCCAGCCCTACTCCTGAGTCCGTCGCGTAATACGTTGTCGGAGTCCTGCGGAACTGCGGCGCGAACCATTGCGTACCGTGCTCGATCGTGCCGTGCATCAGCGTGCGCACCGTCTCCGCACCCGGCGGCACATGCGATTCCTTCACCCGCAGCGCGCCATAAAAATTACGTTCCTCCACCACCGCATTACGCGCATACACAATGTGCAGCATCACCGCCAGCGCCAGCAGCAGCGCCGTCCCCGTTCCCCACAGCAGCCGCTGCGCCCATCCCTTGTCCCACATCACAATCGTTGCCAGCGCCGCTGTTGTCAGAAACGCCAGCGCGACATCGTAATTCGCGTCGAAGACCATCGGACAAATGATCCCGATAAAGATCGTTCCCGCCGCTCCGCCCGCCGCGATCAGCAAATAGAACAGCGTCGACTCAGACGGATTCTCCTGTCGCAGCGCGTACGTCTCCACGTGACAGAAGAGGCAGGCAAAAAACAGTTCTGCCAGGAAGAATCCAATGTTGATCTGGATCGGTATCGTCACATCGGTCTTCGACAGCATCCACGCCAGAGACGCCAGCAGCACCACCAGCAGCCGCGCGATGATCCACCGATACCGTAGCGGCGGCGCCTCAAACGCGATAATGAACGTCAGCAGATACACGCCCAGCGGCAGCACCCACAGCAGCGGTATCGCCGCGATGTTCTGGCTCAGGTGGCTGGTCACAGCGCACAACTGGATCGCCCCGCCTGCCGGCAGCAAAAACCACAACATCTTCGCCCGCGTCGAACTCCGCGGCTCCTGGCTCGCGCCCGCTTCCGGCACTGCCTTCATTCTTCTCGCTCGCCACGCAATCGCAGCACACACAATTACGTACAGCCCAAACCCGCATCCCCACGCCTTCCGCTGCACGCCCAATGACAGGTGCGGCTCGATCACCGTCGGATACAACACCAGCGCCAGCAGCGATCCTGCATTCGACAACGCGAACAGTTTCCACGGCACGCCGCTGTGTTCTTCACGCGCCAGCCAAAGCTGCAGCAACGGGCTTGTCGAAGCCAGCAGCATAAACGGCAACCCGATGGTCACGATCAACACTTCGAAGATCGCGGTCTGCGGATGGCTTGACGCACCGCTCGTGTCCGGCCGCACCACCACCACCAGCAGCACCGCCGCCACAACCAGCAGCGCCAGGTGCACAATCGCCATCGCTCGCGCCGACGATCGTCGTCCCAGCCAGTGCGCGTACAAATAACCCAGCAGCAGCGCGGTCTGGAAGAACACCAGACACGTGATCCACACTGCCGACGACCCGCCCAACGCCGGCAACAGCTGCTTCGCCGCCATCGGCTCGACCGCAAAGAGCAAAAACGCTCCGAGAAAAATCGCACAACCGTAGAAAATTCGCATCGCTCTAGCGGGTTTGGCCCGCCCGATAGAACGCTACCACGCGCCACCGTGCTTCCCTGTGGTCTTGTCCCCGTTTTCCACGCGATCCCACCTGATAACTTCGTCGTAAACTGAAGCCAATGAGAATCGGCATCGACTTCGGAACGACACGGGTCGTCGTGGCTTCGGTCGACCGAGGCAACTTCCCCCTGGTAAACTTCGAAACCCCCGACGGGCAGGCCTGCGACTGGTTTTCCCCCGTCGTCGCGGTCCGGGGCGGCACTCGCCTCTATGGCTGGCAGGCCATCGCCGCGCTTGAAGACGACAGCTGGACCGTCCTGCGCTCTCTCAAGCGCGCTCTGCGCAACGCAGGCCCGCACACCGAGCTCCACGCTGGCGGCCAAAACCTTCCCCTGCGCCTCCTCCTCTCCGAAATGATGTCCGCCCTGCGCACTCAGCTTCTGGAGCACTCCAACCTCAGTGTGAAGACCAGCGAGCCGCTCGAGGCCGTGCTCGGCGTTCCCGCCAACGCCAACAGCAATCAGCGCTTCCTCACTGAAGAAGCCGCGCAGAGCGCGGGCTTCACCGTGCTCGGCCTCATGAATGAGCCCTCCGCCGCAGCCATCGAGTACGCCTACCGCAACAGCGCCGAGCGTCGCAGCCGCGCCGAACGTGGCCTTCTCGTCTACGACATGGGCGGCGGCACCTTCGACGTCTCCCTCGTCACCCTGGGTGATGACGAACACACCGTCGAAGCCTCCGACGGCATCCCCAATCTTGGCGGTGACGACTTCGATCGGATCCTCGCCGACCTCGCCCTCGAAACCGCCGGCCACGACGCCGACCTCACCGCCGCCGAACGCCATCACCTCCTCGAAGAGTGCCGCGAGAAAAAAGAATCCCTGAATCCCAACACGCGCAAGGTCACCGTCGATCTCGAGCGCGTCCGCTCCGGCTGGTCCCAGGTCACCATTCCCGTCGACACTTTCTACGAGGGTTGCCGGCCCCTCATCGAATCCACGCGCGAAGTCGTCGAAAGCCTCCTTGCAGATCACTCCGGCCTTTCACTCGATACCCTCTACGTCACCGGCGGCGGCTCCGAGCTCCCGCCTGTCGCACGCATCCTCCGCGAAACCTTCGGCCGCAAGGTCCGCCGCTCCGCCTACATGCGCTCAGCCAGCGCCGTGGGCCTCGCTATCCGCGCCTCAGCTCAGGCCGATGCCCTGCGCGACCAGTTCAATCAAAACTTCGGCATCTGGCGCGAAGCCGACTCCGGCGGCACCATCGTCTTCGACCTCATCTTCCCGCGCGGTTCCCGGCTTCCGCGCCCCGGCGAGCCCGCGCTCTCCAGCGAGCGTACCTATCGCCCCGCCCACAACGTCGGCCACTTCCGCTACCTCGAGTGCTCCAGGCTCGACGAGCGCGGCCAGCCCCTCGGCGAAATTACCAACTGGGAGCAGATCCGCTTCCCCTTCGACCCGCGACTGCAAAGCGCGCCCGACCTCTCTTCGTTCCCGGTCCAGCGGATCCCGGATCAAATCGACCTCACCATCTGCGAGAAATACACTTGCGACGCCAACGGCACGCTGCAGGTGAACATCTCCGCCGATCCCTCCGGCTTCACGCGCAAGTTTCTCATCGGACAAACCACGGCAGGCACCCCCTTGCATCCGTCAGGCCGCTCCGCCCACGCCTGAGTACCGGAAGACATTTCGGCTCCCCGTAATCACGACGCCAATTTCAGCAGCCGGCCGAAGTCCGCAAGAACCCCCCGATGCCGGACCGCCAGGTTCACCCCACAGCAAGAAGCAAAAGCTATTTTCGCTCAAAGATCAACACAATCTGCGCCTGTGCTCAGCCAAAAGTACCGTCCTTGTCCTTCCTCGGCCCCATTTTGGGAAAACTATTTCCCACTCTGCGCCGTTTTGCCCATAAGGCGAAGCAAAATGAAATCGGCTTTAGCCTCCGAGGAAAGCCTCGGACGGTGAAGGTCTTCCAAGTCATTCATCCCACAACCTCAAACGCTCAACTGGCACAAACCATCGGACCCCGCCAGGTTCACGCACAACAATCAAGCCGCTCAACCCTCGCCTGAGTACCCGGCAGACATTTCCGGCCTCCTCCCAGCACGCCAATTCAGCAACTGCGAAAGTGCGGAAAAAACCGACGCTGGACGGCCAGGTTCACCCCACAGCAAGTAGCGGACTCTCTCGCCATCCGTTGGTCAATTGAAATGATCGTCTCCTCAAGCCAAAAGTGCCGTCCCTTTGTATCGCTCTGAGCTCTTTTGCCCAAATCGGAACCCACACCCGACAAATCGCCTTCCTGCAAGGTCTTCCGCCGCCCCACACGCCGTCGTCCTTCGCCCTTCAGCTTCCTGTTGCGCGTGTGCTACAGTGAACCAATTCCCCTGCGCCAAAAGCTCCAGATTCCCCAGGCACGCGAGCGATAGTCATGGCGACACCAATGCCATCCGCGCCATCCGTGGACACTCTCGATCTGCAGCAGGAGATCGTGCGTCTCCAGGCGCTGCTCGAAACTTCGCGCCAGGTCCACGCCACCATCCGCCTTGAGGAAGTCCTCTCCACCATCCTGCGTGTCATCGTGCGCGAGCTCGAGCTGCCCGGTGCGCTGAACACAGAACCGCGCATGGCCTGCGGTGAAATGCCCCCCGAACCGTGGGACGGGTGCTTCCGTTTTCCCCTCCACGATAANNCTCCAGGCCGCCATCGCTGTCGAAAATGCCCGCTACTACGAACGCAGTCTCGCCTGGGCCCGCGTCGAGCAGGACCTCCACGCCGCCCGCGCCATTCAGCGCAGCCTCGTGCCCCAGCACATGCCCCAAATCGCCGGCTACTCGGTCGCCGTCCGCTACAGCGCCTGCTTCGAAGTCGGCGGAGACTGCGTCGACATCGTCAGTCTTCCCGATGGCGTCCAGGTCATGGCCGTGGCCGACGTCGCCGGCAAAGGCCTCGCCTCCGCCATCGTCAGCACCGCTTTTCGCTCCGCCTTCCGCGCCAGCGTCGGCGCCGGTCTTCCCCTCCCCGATCTCGTCTCGCGCCTCAACCACCAGCACTGCGCCGAGAGCGACGAGACCCGTTGCCGCTATGTGACGGGGATCTTCCTCAAACTCGATCCCAGGAACCATCAGCTGGAAGTCGTCAATGCCGGCCACAATCCTGGCTTCCTCGTGCGCCCGGACAAAACCACCCACGAGCTCAAAGCCAGCGCCACGCCCATCGGCATTCTGCCCATCGTCGAGTACAAATCGGAATTCGCCGACTTCCCTCCCGGCTCCCGCCTGCTCTTCTATACCGACGGCCTCACCGAGGTCTTTCGCGGCGATGAAGAATTTGGTACCGCGCGCCTGCTCGACTCATTCCTGCGGTGCACCGCTCCGGAGTGTGCTGCTATTCTCGATACGCTGTTTCAGGAACTGCGCCGCTTCTCCGGCAATGAGTCGCAGGAAGACGATATGACCGCGCTGGCTCTAATGCGGATGAGCGCCTGATGGGAGAATGTCCATGACGACGACCACGGGCACGTCGGTGGAACTTCGCATCCCATCGCGTCTCGGGTTTGAAAAAGTCCCCATGGATACCGCGGCCAGCGTCGCCAGGCTCATGGGCTTCCCGCCCGAGCGCATCGAGGATCTCAAAACCGCCGTCGCCGAAGCCTGCATCAACGCTATCGAGCACGGCAATCACCTCAACGAGAAGCTCTCCGTCGTCGTCGTCCTCTCCGCTACGGCCGACGAGCTCGAAGTCAAGGTTGTCGACAACGGCACAGGCATCGAGAAGCCGCCGTCGAAACCGGATATCGACCGCAAGGTCCATGGCGAAGAGGATCCTCGCGGTATGGGCATGTTCCTTATCCAGGCTCTCGTCGACGAGGCCGAGTGGGTGCACGACAGNNGACCGCACCTCCGGCGCGACTGGCGCTTCCATCTCCGTCCTCCGTTTCAGCGGCGACATCTCCAGCACCTCGAAGGACTCCGTCCTCGGCGCCTGGCAATCCGTCAACGACGGCCCTGTGCTGCTCGACTTCTCCAAAGTCGACTACATCAATTCCAGCGGCATCGCGCTCATCATCCAGATGCTCATGGAAGCCGACAAAACCGGCCGCAAAGTCGCCATCTTCGGCCTGACTCCGCACTTCCAGAAAGTCTTCACCATGGTCGGCATCGCCAAATACGCCGGCCTCCATAAGGATGAGCCCACCGCAACGGCCTCGCTCTAACCCCCTCCCAACTACTCGATGTCATCCTGATGCTTCGCANNGCGGAAGGATCTGCGGTTGTTCTTCCTCCCCCGCAATGAGGGCGTCACGCACGGGGTGAAACAAACCTGCGTGGTCATCCACCACCAGGGCTCCGACCGAATGTCCGGGCCCTTTCGCGAAGCGGTCCCGCCCGAGCGGGACGACGGTAGAAGCCCCGGCCTTTAGGCCGGGGAACAGGCAACTCGAAAATCGCCGGCCTTTAGGCTCGGGAAACGTCAGCTTTCTCCGCCTGGCTGACCGCCCGTCCCGTCCGCGGACGAGCAATCGATCGGCTGATCGAATGGGCATGGACCTGCATTTCCGCCCTTTCAACGCCTTCGGCCGCCGTCAATGAGTGATTTTGGCCTGAAGTCAACAGTTGAAGTCTGACGTCGTCGCAGGTCAGTAAACATAAGCCGACTTCGCGGTACCGATCGAAGCTTCTGAAATGCGATTTGTTAAGAAGTCTGCATCATTTCGAGTCTTGAGGGGCGACTTACCGGCACGTTTGCTCGATGCGATTGGACACGTCGTCAAGAAATCGCTTGCCTGTGTATGGGAACGACGATGGTTGATAATAGGATGTTTCCCTAAATCCCATGTTGAAGGACGGCCCATTACGTCGAGATATTGACCGGGTTCTGGAGTTTCGGAAGAACATCAAGCCTTCTGGCTACCCATGGACAACCATCGACCACCGGCGTGTCTATTCCGCTTCGCTGTATGAGATAACTTCTGAACATGTATCGTCGATCTGCCTGCTGCTCCTTTTCTCGCGGACTTCAAGCGCCGCTGCCCTGCTGAGAAGTTGTGTAGAGAGTGCCGTACGAGGAACATGGCTTCTGCTGGTCGCGAGTGACAATAACGTTGAGAACAAGGTGACTGAGCGCGGCAAGGATAAGGGATGGCCTGGGCTTGACCAGATGATGGGTGCCATCGAAGGTCATCACAAGGCAGGCGGCCTGTTACGGCGCATATTTACGCAAACAGGTGCGCTGAATGATCTAACGCATGGCGGCTTGATGCAGATCGCCCATCGCATGGGCCCGTATTCGGGGCAAGATACCGGGCCACTCGTCAATCGGATATGTCTTCGCAACGCGTCTAACGCACTTGCCCTCATGACCTGCGCTTTATACATTGATGGAAATGACCTGCCCGCAGTGGCGACGGTCGTCCTTCGCGCAGCGGATCTGTTTGCGAGCCTCGAAATGGCCGGGAATGCCCCTTCACCTAACCAGGGGGTCTGAGTTCGGATCGTCAGCCTATTTCTGGAGCTTCGCGTGGTAAACGCTCAGCGTTCACAGACGGTAAAGTGATCCCGCAACGCCGTTCTGCTTGACGGTGCATCGCTCTTTCGAGGGAAAGCTCCTGAAAAACGGGTTTTCCGTCACTGATCCATCTGGGTTGATGCCAAATCGCCAACTCACTCATCGACGCGCGGCATTCCGGTGGAATACCGCTAGCTGTGAGGTTTCAACA
>PMAM01000191.1:14506-15945 GCA_003152595.1 Acidobacterium sp. | reverse complement strand
ATGGCGCGTCGCAGAGCGTGATCTTTCGCAATGGGGATGGTGGGCATGGCAACTTTCTGGCGGCGTCCTATGCGCGGATCGTGGCGAATCCCGCGTGGAAGCAGCGGCTGACGAAGAGCTACACGGCGAGCCGCTATATTCCGCGAGCCGAGGATCGCAAGCGATACGAGCTGGAATGCGCGAGCAGCTCCGACGCGCTGCTGATGAATGTGTTCTGCTATCCGGGCGTGCTGCGGAATGCGCGGGTGTGCGCGCTGCTGGGAATTGAAGTGGGGTTGCGGCCGGAGTTTGGGTTTCGGCCGGAGATTCCGCTGAAGAATGGCCGGTGCGACCGGACCGAGATGGACATGCGGCTGGGCGGGCTGCTGGTAGAGGCGAAGCTGACGGAGGGAGATTTCCAGCGGGCGCCGTTGCGGCTGGTGGAGCGGTATCGGGACCTGGAGGAGGTGTTGGACGTTGAGCGGCTGCCGGTAGCGGAGGGGGTGGTGCGGTCGTATCAGCTCATCCGGTGCGTGCTGGCGGCGCAGGCTCGTGGTGGAGGGTTTGTGGTGATCTGCGATGGGCGGCGGCCGGATCTGGCGGAGCGATGGTTCGAGGTGATGCAGGCGGTGAGGGATGCGGCGCTGCGGACGCGGCTGGGGCTGGTGACATGGCAGGAGATTGCGGCGGTGCTGCCGGCGCGGGTGCAGCGGTTTCTGGGGGAGAAGTACGGCATAGAACCGGTCTCATCTATGGGGCAGACGCTCCGATGAGATCCTGAGCCCCGCTTCGCTGGCGGGTCTCATCCGTGCCGTAAGCCGGGATTGTGGGGTGATGAGACCGGTTCCGGGGACGAGGTCTGACCTCCGGGCGGCTGAGCGGTTAAGATCATCGGGGCAGCCGCTGGAGGGTTGGAGATGACGGGCAAACGTGGAGTTGTGTGCCGGGTTTTGGTTCTGACGATCGCGGGTTGCGCTGGGGCGCAGGGGCAGAAGGGTTGCGATCGCAGCGGCTATCGGGCGGTGAGCGGGATCAGCGCCGAGTCGAATGCGAACGGCGTGACGCTGACCTGGACCGGTGAGGGAAACGAACAGCTACGGGCGAACTTCGCGCTGCAAAAGGGGCAACCAGTGGTGCGCGAGCTGGCGGCGCGGTCTGGCGGTGGCGCGTGGATGGTGCTGGGGAGCGATCTGACGCCGGAGTTCCAGGTAACGACGGGTAAGCGACGCATCTCTCCACAGCAGGTGGAGAACCTGAAGAAGCTCGGCATCGATTCCCCTGAGGAAGAGGAGAAGCGGAAGTGGAACACGTTCTGGGACTCGCCCCTGGTGGTTCCAGGGCACAAGGGACATACGACCGATCTGCCACGACACGAGGAGGAGATTCGGCGGGGGACGTCGAGCTTTGCGACGACGACGTGCAAGCTGGCGAGCGATGGCGATCGGGTGAGCGTGACGTTC
>PMAM01000191.1:0-14491 GCA_003152595.1 Acidobacterium sp. | reverse complement strand
TGGCAGAGCTACGCGTTCGGAGGGGAGCCGAACACGGGCGTGGTGAATCTGCGGGCGCGGAATCGGCTTGAGATTCTCGATGTGGAAAAGGGTTCGCTGGGGATCTTTCCGCCGCCGCACAAGTTTTTCTTTGCGCGCGAGAACGAGGTGAACCTGGGCTACGTGTACTACCGTAAGGATTCGGCGGATTCGTTCTCGCTGGGTGTGATGCAGCCGGAGCGCGGGGAGGGATATGTTCCGTGGGGCGTAACGGATGAGGAGTGGAAGCGGCGGTCGGGGATCTCGGAGGAGCAGTGGGAAAACTTCGCGCTGTATAACGCGCCGCCGGGGACCGAGCAGCACATGGCGGTGTACTACTATCTGAGCCCGCGCGGAGATCGGAGCACGCAAGAGTCAGTGCTGCGGTATACGCACGACGATGTGTTTAAGCCGGTGCCTGGGTTCAAGGTGCTGACGGGGCATTTCCATCTGGATTTGAACGAGCAGCTGCGGGATCGGAATGACGTGGATTACCGGATCGACGCGATGTCGGTATTTCGCGGGCTGGGCGTGAACATCCTGTACCTCGGCGATTTTCATGACGACTCGGATCCGCACGATCCGGGACCGAAGCGGCTGCCGGAGCAGAAGGTGTATTTCGAGGCGGCGGCGCGGCTGTCGGACAAGAACTTCCTGGTGATTCCGGCCGAGGAGGTGAATTCATTTCTGGGCGGGCACTGGTATCTGATGACGCCGAAGCCGGTGTACTTCACGCATGCAGAGCCGCGGCCGGCGGATCAGACGTTCGAAGGGAACGATCCGGTGTACGGGCAGGTGTTTCACCTGGGGTCGGCGGAAGACGTGCTGCGGTTTGTGAATCAGGAGCAGGGGATCCTGTGGACGGCGCATCCGGAGACGAAAAGCTCGGAGGGGTATCCGGCGGCATACAAGGACAAGGATTTCTTCCAGAGTGACCGGTTCATTGGCGCGTCGTGGGAGTCGCTGCCGGTGGATTTGTCGGAGAAGGAGTTGTGTCCGGTGCGGTGCTTTGGGACGGGCGACGCTATGAGCAACTGGGCGCCGAAGCCGAAGTACCTGATCGCGGAGGGCGACACGTACACGAAGTGGCCGGGCGACGAGACCTATCCGCAGCTGACGGTGAACTATCTCAAGCTGGATCGGGTGCCGCTGTACAACGAGAGCTGGGCGCCGGTGGTGGAGGGAATTCGCGCGGGGAACTTCTTTGGGACGACGGGCGAGGTGCTGTTCCACAGTTGGGGCGTGGAGGGCACGGGAGCGCAGCGCATCTACACGGCGAGCGTCGAGTACACGTTTCCGCTGGAGTTCGCGGAGTTGGTGTGGAGCGACGGGAAGACGGTGGAGCGGAAGACGATTTCGCTCACCGATACGGTTCCGTTCGGGACGAAGACGTTCCGGATTCCGTTCGACGCGACGGGGAAGAAGTGGGTGCGGTTCTCGGTGTGGGACTCGGCGGGCGACGGGGCGTATATACAGCCGATTGCGCTGGAGTGATTGGTGGAGCTAGTCGGGCTCGAACCGACGACCTCCTCGTTGCGAACGAGGCGCTCTCCCAGGCTGAGCTATAGCCCCACGGTGGCGGGAAAGACCTTTTTGATTTTACGGTATGACGCCCTGGCGCGCCAACGCGGGGAAGCGCAGGACGTTACCGAGGGCACGGCGCTACGCGGGATCAGCGCCCCTCGCCGGTCGCGGCTTTGTGGACGGCGGCCACGAGGGAGGCGCGCAGAGCGGGGAGCTGCTGGAGGGGGACCTCGCCCTGAGCGAAGTCGGCCGAGCCTCCGCCGCGAAGGCCGAGCTGCGAGAGGGCTTCTTTGAGGAGGCGGCCGCAGTCGAAGCTGAAGTCGAGGCTGCGCGCCAGGACGATGGAGGCGGGTTCGGTGCTTTCGGAGCAGAAGAGGACGACGGTGGAGGGAGCGGCTGCGGTGAGACGGGAGGCGAGCAGGCGGCAATACTCGGGGTCGCGATCCTTCCAGAGGCGGTCGACAATGCGGAGACGGTTTTCGATTTGGACTTCGACGGCGAGACGCGCGGCGTGGTAGTCGGCGAGCTCTTCGCGGAGACGCTGGCGATCTTTTAGGGAGGCTTTGGCGTCGGATCGGAGGCGCTCGACGGCGGCGGGAATGTCGGCGGGAGCGGCGGAGAGGGCAGAGGTGAGTTGGCTGAGGATGGCGGCATCGGCACGCGCAGCGCGAACGGCGCGGAGGCCGCAGACGAATGTGACGCGAACGCCGCGGCTGACTTTTTCGGTTGCTCGGAGGAGCAGGCCGCCGATCTGGCCGGTAGAGCGAAGGTGGGTTCCGCCGCAGGCATTGCGGTCGATGCCTTCGATCTCGACAAGGCGGATGTCGCCGGAGCGCTCAGGGAGCTTGCGCAGCTCGCCGGCGGCGAGCATGGATTCGGCTTCGGCGCGGGAGGCGTAGCGCATGGAAATGGGGCGGTCTTCGGCGATGATCTCGTTGCACAGGCGTTCGATGCGTTCGAGGCTGTGGGGCGCGACGGAGCCGCCGGCAAGGTCGATGGTCGAGACCGATTCTCCGAGGTGGAAGGAGACGGTGGGGGCGTGCAGCTCACGCAGAAAAGCGGCGGAGAGCAGGTGCTGGCCGGTGTGCTGCTGCATGTGGTCGAAGCGGCGCTGCCAGTCGATGTGGCCTTCGACTTTGGCGCCGATGGGGAGGGGTTTGCGGACAAAGTGCCAGACCTGACCGCTGTCGTCTTCCTCGACGGAGTCGATGGGGATCTCGAGGGAGGCACCGCCGGGTGAGACGGTGCGGAGAAGGCCGGTATCGAAGGGCTGGCCACCGCTGGTGGGGTAAAAGGCGGTGCGGTCGAGAGCGATTTGCCATACGGATTCGCCGTCGGCACGGGAGAGTTCGCGGACATCGGCAACGACAGCGGGGAAAGACTGCAGAAACGAATCGGCGTAATAGAGCCGCTCAAGTGCGGGCATTCTCTGACTCCACGTCCAGCGGCATGGTTCCGCCAGGGTAAAAAGGGCGTGTTGGGGAGCAGGCCCGATTTAGTGTAATGCGAGGGCATCCAACTGTCGCGAACTATCGGAGCCTGAGTTCCTTACATGATTGTCATGTTCCTGATTTGGGCCGTCTCGCTGGCGAGCATCATTCTGATGCTGGTGCGTCCGCGCGGGCTTCCGGAGTGGGTGTGGATTGGCGGCGGGGCGGTGTTGCTGGTGGCGACGCGGCTGCTGCCGGTGAGCGGAGCGGTCCATGCCATCCGGGAGGGCGTGGATGTGTACCTCTTCCTGACTGGAATGATGCTGCTGGCGGAGCTGGCGCGGGAGGAAGGCGTCTTTGACTGGGTAGCGGATATCGCGGTGCACCATGCGCGCGGCTCGGCGGGGCGGCTGTTTCTGTGGGTTTATGGAGTGGGAATCGTGGTGACGGCGCTGCTGTCGAACGACGCGACAGCGGTGGTGCTGACCCCGGCGGTGCTGGCGGCAGTGCGGAGGGCGAAGGTGGAACCGCGGCCACACCTGCTGGCGTGCGCGCTGATCGCGAATGCAGCGAGTTTTCTGCTGCCGATTTCGAATCCTGCGAATCTGGTGGTTTTCGGGACGCAGCTGCCACGGCTGACGACGTGGATGCGGATGTTCCTGCTCCCGTCGGTGGCGGCGGTGGCGGCGACGTTCGTCTGCCTGCGGTGGTTGTGCCGCAAACAGCTTGCCGGCGAAGTGGCTGAGGTGCGCGAGGCCCATCGGCTGGAGGCGGCCGGGTGGATGGCGCTGGCGGGCATTGGGCTGGCGGCGGCGGGGTTGCTGGTGGCGTCGGCCATGGATGTGCCGCTGGGGGCACCGACCTTTGGGGCGGGCGTGGTGGCGCTGGTGCTGGTGGCGTTGCGGGACCGGAGGGCGCCGAGGAACGCGGTGCGGAACGTGTCGTGGAGTGTTGTGCCGCTGGTGGCGGGGCTGTTCATGATTGTGGAGGCGCTGAACCGGGCGGGCATGATGCGGCTGACGCGGGCGGGGCTCCAGTGGCTGGCGGCGGCGCCGGATGGGTTGGGGAAATTCTGTGGAGGGTTCGGGGTGGCGCTGCTGTCGAACGCGATGAACAACCTGCCCGCGGGTCTGGCGGCGGGGACGGCGCTGCGGCAGATGGGGCAGCACGGGCTGCTGGCGCACGCGGTGATGATCGGAGTGGACCTGGGGCCGAACTTGTCGGTGACGGGGTCGCTGGCGACGATCCTTTGGCTGATTGCGCTGCGGCGGGACAATGCGGAGATCACGGGATGGGAGTTTCTGAAGGTGGGGGTGGTGGCGATGCCGGTGGCGCTGGGGCTGGCGTTACTTGCGCTCTTCTGAGCGCAGCTGATGAAGCGGTCAGCTAAGGTCCGGTCAGCGAAGAAGCGGTCGGCTGAAGGCCGGTCAGCACAAGGCCTTAAACTGGTGAGCACATCAGCGAGAGGCGAGCGATACCAGCGAAGAGGCAACCGCGAATAAGCAAGGCAAGGGGCTGTCCCGCGCCTTTTCGCTGACCGCTTCTTTGCCGACCGCTTCTTCGCTGACTGGTTGATTGCTGACCGCTTCTTCGCTGACCGCCGTTTATAATCGGCGCTGCCAAATGGAAAACAACGACTGCATTCTGGAAGGGCGGCAGGTGCTCGAGATCGCCGAGATCATGAGCATATTACCGCATCGGTATCCGTTCCTGCTGATCGACCGCGTGGTGGAGATCGAGCGGAAGAAGCGGATCGTGGCGATCAAGAACGTAACGATCAACGAGCCTTTTTTTCAGGGACATTTTCCGGGATATCCGATCATGCCGGGGGCGCTGGTGGTGGAGGCGATTGCGCAGGCGGGCGGCGTCCTGCTGATGCCGGAGGTTCCTGAGCGCGACAAGAAGCTGATGGTGTTCACGAGCATCGAGCGGGCGAAGTTTCGCAAGCCGGTGGTGCCGGGGGATCAGCTGCGGATCGAAGTGAACGTGCTGACGTGGAAGCCGCGCGTGGCGAAGATGGAAGGCAGAGCGACCGTGGACGGAAAACTGGCGTGCGAGGCGACGGTGATGTGCGCGCTGGTGTCGCGGGCGCAGGAGGCGGCGGGCGGATCGGTGGCGGAATCCGTGAACGAATCGGTGAAGGCGGAGTGAGCGTTCATCCAACGGCCGTAGTTGCTCCTGGGGCTGTGATTCCTGAGTCGTGCACGGTGGGGCCGTGGTGTACGGTGGGGCCGCATGTGGTGCTGGGCGAGGGGTGCGAGCTGATTTCGCATGTGGTGCTGGACGGGCATCTGACGGCTGGGGCGCGAAACAAATTTTCGCCGTTTGCGTGCGTGGGCGTGGCTCCGCAGGATCTGAAATACAAAGGCGAGGCCACCGGGCTAACGCTGGGCGACGACAACACTATCCGGGAGTGCGTGACGATTTCGCGCGGGACCGTGGGCGGCGGCGGCATGACGCGGATCGGGAGCGGGTGCCTGCTGATGGCGTACGTCCACGTGGGGCACGACAGCGTGATCGGCGACCACTGTATTTTGGCAAACAACGCGACGCTGGCCGGCCACGTGACCGTGGAGGATGATGTGACAGTGGGCGCATTCTCGCCGATCCACCAGTTTTGCCGGGTGGGCAAGCACGCGTATATCGGCGGGGGAACGGTGGTGACGCAGGACGTGCTTCCCTTCTCGCTGACGTCAGCGACGCGCGAGGCGCACGCTTATGGGATGAACAAGGTGGGGCTGGAGCGGCGGGGGTTCGATCGCACTCGGCTGCGGGCGCTGCATCATGCGTTTCGGCTGCTGCTGGCTTCGAAACTGAATGTGGCTCAGGCGGTGGAGAAGCTGCGCGCGGAGGGGGTGGAGTCGGAAGACGTGCGGTATCTGCTGGAGTTCGTCGAGGGATCGAAGCGCGGGGTGGTCCAGTAGAGAAGCGGCGCGCAATTTGACCGGCGGCCGGGCTGCACGTTTACCGTTGATTCACTAGATTTTGTGGAAAACCCTAAAGGTTGCTTCATCGATAGTTACGGACGCGTGTGACTTCGCCCGAGCGCCCTAAGCAATAGAAAGAGCGAAAGATGCTGGTTTCGAAGGGATAGATGTCGCTGAAGCGAGGGATAACGAGGCAGTTAAGGATTCAGCGAGCGAAAATCTTCCACAGAAATTTCCACAGCAGGTACACACGGTCTGTGGAGAGTCCCGGGTAGAGAGAGGGCCGGGGCTCTCCCTCTGGGGAAGAGCCCCGCGTTCGCCTCAGCTATTGATGCGACGCCGGCGGAGTATGCGGCGTGGTTGTGTGGGTTGTGCCCGGCGTTGCGCGCGGCGCGGGAGCCGAAGGCACGGCCGCAGGAGGCGCTGGAACGCCGGACTTGGCGTTGTAGGCCTCGATCACGGCTTTGGTGATGTCGGTGGAAGGCATCGCCCACAGGACATTGCTGTTCTGCTGGCCGGCATCGAGAACGAGGCTGAAGCCCTGCTGCTGAGCAAGGGAGATCATGACCTCGCCAACTTTGTTGGCGACCTGGTTGAACGTCTGCTGGCCATCCTGCTGCTCGCTGCTCTGCAGGTCCTGGGCCGAGCGCTGCAGCTGCTTGGTCTTGTCGTCGATGGTGCGCATTTTGGTTTCGCGGTCGACGTCACTGATGGTGGTGGTACCGTCCTGGAGCTGCTTTTTGAGGGTTTCGACTTCCTGGTTCTCCGACTGCAGCTTGGCTTCCTGCGGCTCGTACTTCTTACGCAGATCGGCGATGTCGCGCTGGAATTCATTGGTTTGAGCCACAGCACCCTGGAACTGGATGATGGCAATCTTTGTGGTGGCGGTGGTGGCGGCGGGAGCCGGATCCGAGTTGGCCGGGGCGGCCTGAGCAAGGGATGCAACGCCCATTCCGGACGCGAGCAGGCAAACGAGTGACAACGAACGCTTCATGGAAATTCGGGACTCCTTCGGTTTCCTGGGTGACTTGGCCCGCATTCCTCGCTCTCAAGAATTCTGGTTCCGTGAACTACAGGAGCGGGACCGGGCTCGAATTCTCGCCCGGAATGCAAGACGCGGACAGAGAGATTTTCTCAGGAACCTGGGCAAATTATAGGTCCCGGGGGTGGGGGCGTCAATGAGCGGGGAGCTAAGGTGCGGTCAGCTAAAGAGCGGTCAGCGGAAGTCCGGTCCGCTAAAGTCCGGTCGGCGGAGAAGCGGCGGCTGAAATCCGTTCTGCGCGAGTCCGTTGCGCGGAACTCCGGTCCTCTCCGTGGACCACAAAACTCTGGTGATCTTGCCGAAACCGCCCAGCCGAGTTTCGATTGTCCACATGAAGACGCGACACTTTCGCGATTTGCTGGTCTGGCAGAAGTCGATGGCACTGGCCTCGTCAATCTACACATTGACAGATCGCTTTCCCAAAAGAGAGGTCTTTGGCCTGAGCGCTCAAATGCGGCGTTGCGCTGTCTCGGTTCCGAGCAATATTGCCGAGGGGCACGGCCGGCTCAGCGACCGCAACCTTGCTGTGTTTCCGGGTCACGCTCGCGGTTCACTCTTTGAGCTCGAAAGCCAAACGGAATGGCAATCCGACTTGGCTTTGCGGACGCGGCGGTTGGCCGGGAAGTCCTGGTACACATCAATGAAGTGGCCCGTATGCTGAATGCATTTCTGGCCAAGGTTCAGTGCAATGGTTCGACTGCCGCTGGCATTTAGCTGACCGCACCACCGCTGACCGGTTCTCCGCTGACCGCTCTTTAGCCGACCGCCTCCTGGCTTTCTTTCTAGAAGGTGGTGGCGACGGTCAGGCGGAAGGTCTTGCTGGGCTCGCGCAGGACGTAGAGGCCGTTGTAGAACTGCTCGGCCTCA
Organism: Acidobacterium sp.; assembly: GCA_003152595.1. Taxonomy (GTDB): domain Bacteria; phylum Acidobacteriota; class Terriglobia; order Terriglobales; family Acidobacteriaceae; genus Palsa-343. The sequence continues at coordinate 6,683 of PMAM01000191.1, read as the reverse complement.
GCGTAGGAATAGTCGCCCGCGCCGCCAGCCGGGAACATGCTGCGGGTAATGAGGTTGGTGCGGGAGAATGCGGTGAAGAGCTTGAGGGGGTTGACTGCGTAGTAGATGCGGAAGGGCGCGTTGATGATGGGCATCATCACGTCCAGTTCGCCGCCGGCCGAATCGCGGGGCACGTAGTTGGTGCCCCCGATGGGATCGATGGTGGGGCTGAACTTGATGCGCTGGCCGCCCTGGCAGGTTCCGTTGACGTAGTTGGGGCAACCGTAAAGCGGTGAATTGAGAGCGTCGATGCCTTCCGGGCTCTGGCGGAGCTGGCCCTTGCTGACCGCCATATCCATGCCGAAGTCGTTAAAGAAGTTGAAGCCGACGGTGTGTCCGTAGATCGGAATCATGTACTGCAGGTTGCCGGTGAAGCTGGTGTCGCCGCCGATGGTGGCCACGCCGTAGACGGGGAGCGGCACCTGGATGGGGCCGAGGTTGGGGTTGGTGGGATCGCGTGGGACGGTGGAGCCGTCGGGATTGGTGAGGTCGAAGAGAACACGCGTGGGCACGAACCCGTAGGGCGTGATGGTGCGGACGTCGAAGCCCCGGATATCGCTGTCACCGCCTGCTGAGGGACGATCGAAGGGCGGCGCCACATCGCCGCTGAAGCCGGTGATGTAGATGGCCTGCAGGCGTATGCCCAGGGTGTTACGTCCGTTGGGATTGAACCAGAGGCCCTTCATGGGCTGGAAGCGCTTGTATTCGACGACCGGACGAACGTAGCGAACGCTGCCCCAGATGCCGGCCAGCTGCACGGTGGCCGAAAGCGACTGGCCGGTGTGGGGCAGGTAGTTGCTGGAGATGTTGCTGGAGTTATAGCTGAACATCGCCGAGCTGGTGATGATGCCTTCGAGGGCGTTCTGGCCCTGAATGCCGCTGCGGAAGGCGAGGGTCTGGAAGAGATTGCTGGAGGCCTGGCTGAAGGCGCGGACCGAGGAGCTGTCCCATGAGTAGGTGGCGCCGACGCGAGAGAAGCCGAAGAGGTTGAAGTGGCGGGTGGGGTAGGCGACGGAGAGGTTGAATCCCTTTTGACCCTGGTTGTAGTTCTGCAGCAGGGAGGAGACGGCGGAGCTTTCGTTGCCGCTGACGTTGCCCGACAGGGAGTAGCTCTTGGAGGCGTTGTAGTCGGTCTTGCGATCGAAGACCTGGAAGCCGATATTGAGCGGCTTGTTGCGGAAATAAGGCTCGTTGAAGGCGAAGAGGAGGTTGCGGGCAAGGCTGCCGGCATTGGCCTGGACGCTGAGGGTTTCGCCGAGGCCGAGAAAGTTATTGGTCTGGTAATTGAGGCCGAGGAAGGCGCCCGACAGGCCGCTGACGCCGCCATTGAGACCGATGGAGTTTTTGCCCTTTTCCTGGACCTTGAGGAGAAGGTCGACGGTGCCGGCTTCGGTGTTCTGGTGGGTTTCTGAATCCTGGTCGACGCGGAGCGCGTTGAAGTAGTCGAGCTGATTGAGGCGCAGGAGGCTGAGTTCCCACAGGTGGCTGTTGTAGACCTGGCCTTCCTGGAGAAGCAGCTCGCGGCGGATGACGAAGTCGCGCGTGACGGTGTTGCCCTGGAACTCGATACGGGAGACGGTGAACTGCTTGCCTTCGTCGATATCGATGTCCCAGGTAACGGTATGCTTCGCGTCGTCGAAGGTGGGATTGGGCACGGGGCTGAAGTTGATGTAGCCATTCTGACCGTAAGCCTTGCGCAGGTTATCGAGGTCCTTCTGAAAGACGGTGAGATTGAAGGTGGCGCCGTCCTTCTGGGTGAAGACGCCGCGCAGGGCCTTCACATTGGTTCCGGGCTTGTAGCCGGAGAAGTTGATGCCAGCCAGGCGATAGCGCTCCCCTTCCTCGATGTTCATGTGGATGTCGATGCGCTTGCCTTTTCGCGGACGGAAGGTGAAGAGCGAGAGGCCGGCCTCATTGTGGATTTTGGTTTCAGCCGGTCCGATGGGCCCGCCGCGCAGGTAGCCGCGATCGCGATAGGCCTGGCGCACGCGCTCGGTGTCCTCATCGAGCTTGGTGGCGTCGTAGGTGCGGGCGAAGAGGTTTTCGAGAATGATGGAGTGCGGGATGCCGATGGGGCGCAGGTTGCGCATGGCCTCGCGCAGATCGCGGGAGTTGACGTGCCGGTTGCCGGAGAAGGTAATCCTGCCGACCTTCACGGTCGGGCCTTCCTTGATCTGGAAGATGAGCTGGACGGAGGCCGGCGGGATGGTGCGAACTTCGGGACGCACGGTGGCGAACTGGTGGCCGTGCTCGGCGAGCATCTGCCTGATAACGGTGACGGCTTTGGCGATGCGAGCCGGATCGTACTGGCTTTCCTGGGAGAGGCCGACCTTCTCCTTCTTGAAACGATCGAGGACATCGGACTCGGTGACCGAGTTCAGGCCCTTGTAGGTGATATCGCGGATGGTAGGTTTCTCGCGCACATAGACGTTAAGGATGACGCCCTCGGGAGTGTCTTCTTTCTCGATGCGAACGTCGTCGAAGTAGCCGGTATTCCAGAGGGAGTTGAAGTCGCGTTCCACGGTGAGCGGATCGTAGGCATCGTTCGCGTGGCTGTACATACGGGCGAGGATGGTTTCTTTGGGAATGCGGCGGCTGCCGATGACACGAATATCGACAATCTTCTGACCCACATCGCTGGTAGCGGCGGGCGCAGACTCCTGGGCCATCAGCCGCGAAAGGGGAACAAGCGGGGCCAGGAGAAGAACCAAAATCAGGGGGCGCCTCAGGAGCCGGCGCAGATTCCTGCATGGTACGTGCGGGGAGCCAGCGCTCCAGAAGTTCACGGAAAAAATAGGCACACCCTCACTGCTCAAAATCTCGCCGTCTTTGGGAAAAGCCGATTATATCAGCGCGATTCGCGCGCGCGGCAGCGGCCGAGGGGGCGCGGAAAGCAATGCGGATGACACTGTGTGCAGTCGATTCCGGCGGAGTCTTCGATGGCAACATCATCCTCATCTCGCGTCCCGCAGGGCTGCGCCTGCTGAGGACAAAACCAGTGCAGAAAGTGGGTTCAGTTTATCGAAGATCGCTTCGATTTTGGTGGGACGAAGCAGCGGGGCGAACGTCAACGAGGACCGAATAAAAGGTGGGCCCTCCCGCAAGATCGTTGAGCCGCTGCGAGGTAAGCAGGTTCACGTTGTGACCGCCTTCGGAGAGCTTGTTCCAGTCAAGGCGCGCAGCGACGACGCCGGGACGTACGCTGCCGTTGACGTGAGCGCGGAGAGCGAGGCTGCCGCGGTCGTTGAAGACATCGACGAAGTCGCCATCGGCGATGCCACGGGGGGTCGCATCGTCGGCGTGAAGTTCAAGGACGCCGTTGTAAGCAGACTCCATCTGGCGGTGTCCTGGGAGATTGGGGAATGTGGAGTTCATGTAGTTGTCGGCTTTACGTGCGAGCAGCTCGAGGGGAAAGCGCTCGCTGGCGGCCGTGTGGCGGGACTCGGGCGCAGGCACGAAGGCGGGGAGCGGATCGATACCTTGCGCGGCGAGCGAAGCGGAGTAGAACTCGATGCGACCTGTGGGGGTGTCGAAGGGGCCTTCAGCGAAGGGCAGGAAGCGCTGCTTCGAGTCGTCTTCGAATCTAAGGCGCTGCGCGCCACCGGCGTCGTGCAGCGTTTCCGCAGTGATGCCGGCGAGCCACGGATGTTGATGCTCGGGATCGTCGACGCGGAGGGCCTGCGCGATGAGGTCGTCGACGGAATCGCGGAAGCAGGGCTCGGGAAATCCCATGCGCTGGGCGAGCTGGGAGAAAAGCCAGACGTTGGAGCGGGATTCGCCCAGCGGTGCGATGGCCTGGTCGGAGAGCTGGACGTAGTAGTGGCCGTAGGCGCCCTGGATGTCCTTGTGCTCGAAGAAGGTGGTTGCGGGAAGCACGATGTCGGCGTAGTCGGCGGTGTCGGTGAAGAACTGCTCGTGCACGACGGTGAAGAGGTCGGCGCGAGCGAGGCCGCGGAGGACGGAAGCCTGGTCGGGCGCGACGGCGGCGGGGTTGGAGTTGTAGACAAAGAGGGCGTGGACCGCAGGTTCCCGTAGATCTGTGAGCGCCTGGCCGAGGATCGACATATTGACGACGCGGGCTTCGCGGCCGAGGGGGCTCGCGAGCATCAGGTCGGGACGCTGCAGCGCGGTGCTGTCCCATTTGAAGGCGCCGCTGGTGGAGAGCTGGAGGCCGCCGCCGTAGTGCTTCCATGCGCCGGTGAGCGCGGGCAGCATGGCGATAGCGCGCGTGGCGGCTCCGCCGTTGTCGCAGCGCTGCACGCCGTAGTTGAGGCGGATGACGGCGGGTTGGGTAGTCGCGTAATCGCGCGTGAGGCGTTCGATGTCGGCGACGGAGATGCCGGTGATCGAGGAGACGCGATCGGGCGGGTATTCGGCGATGCGCTCGCGGAGCTGGTCGAAGCCGCAGGTCCAGCGGGAGACGTAATCCTGATCGAAGAGGCGATCGCGGACGATGATGTGCATCATGCCGAGCGCGAGGGCGGAGTCGGTGCCGGGGTTGATGGGGATGTGCCAGTCCGCGGCGCGCGCGGTGCGGGTGGCGTAGGGGTCAAGGACGACGAGCCTGGCGCCGTTGCGGCGGGCTTCTTCGACGAAGGGCCAGAGGTGGATGTTATTGCCGTGGATATTGGCGGCCCAGGCGAGGATGAGCTTCGCGTGCGGGAAGGCTTCGGTGTCGGTGCCGAGCTTGCGGCCGTAAACGGAGATGAGGGCCTGGCCGCCGGTTTCGGAGCAAATGGTGCGATCGAGCTGCGAGGCGCCGAGACGGTGGAAGAAGCGGCGATCCATGGAGCCGTAGCCGAGCTGGCCGATGGTGCCGGCATAGGAGTAGGGCAGGATTGATTCCGGTCCGTGCTCGCGGGCAATGGAGGCGAGCCGATTGGCGATGGTGTCGAGAGCTTCGTCCCAGGAGATGCGCTCGAAGGATTCGGATTCGCGGCCGTGCGGCAGCATGGTTTTGGGCACGCCGGGGCGGCGGCGCATGGGATAGAGAAGGCGGTCGGGAGAGTAGACGCGGTCGAGATATTTGGCGACTTTGCCGCAGAGGAACCCGCGGGTGACGGGGTGATTCGGGTCGCCGCGAAGTTGGGTGGCGCGGCCGGATTCGTCAATGGTGACGAGGATCCCGCAGGAGTCGGGGCAGTCATGCGAGCAGACAGCATGAACGGTGCGGGGCATGGATACAGGGTACAGCGGACAGGGTGCAGGGTACAGGCGGGGGCAGCGATTGGTGACCGGTGAGCAGTGAGTTGGAAGCCGGGAGCAGGAAGCTGAAGGCTGGAACGATGATCAGGGATCCGTGAATCGATCAGGCCCCGTGAATCATGACGGCATCAAAAGAGATCGGAGTGTGTTCCGGTTCTCACCAGATAGAGGTCATTCTCGTCGATTTTGTAGATCAACAGCCAGTCCGGCTCAATATGAGAATCCCGATGGTGCTTCCAGTTCCCACGGAGGGGATGGTCTCGGTATCGGGCTGGGAGGGCCTTTTGTTCGACCAGCAGAAGGATTAGTTCGCGGAGCCTGGACATATCTTTGCGTCGCCGCCGACAGAGCTTCACATCGCGGTGAAACTGAGCCCCACGAATCAGATTTCTCAAATGCCCAGGTCCTTAAAGAGTGCTTTTGCGGTGCGAAAGCGTTTGCCCTTGCCTCGGTCGGCCGCTTTCATTGCCTTTACGGTGGTGGCGTTCGGCACCTTCACTTCAAAAGGCAGAGCCTTCTCCGATGCGACACGCACCAGAAGCATGCGCACCGCATCGGACACGGAAATACCCATTGCAGCCAGGGTTTCAGCGGCTTTGTCTTTCACCTTCTCATCCACGCGGACATGCACCATGGTGGTTGCCATCAGAAGCCTCTGAGATACATCGTATCTCAGCTTACTTATTGCAGCGTCTTTGCAGTGGTTTCTTCGGCGGCAGCGGGAGCAACGGCCGGCCCTGCGATGGGCGCGAGGGGAAGCGTGAACAGGAACGCGGCGCCGTTGCCGAGTTCGCTTTCGACGCGGATGGTTCCGCCGTGGGCGAGGACGATGTGCTTGACGATGGCGAGTCCGAGGCCGGTGCCGCCGGATTCGCGGGAGCGAGCTTTATCGACGCGGTAGAAGCGCTCGAAGATGCGGCTGAGGTGCTNNAGAACTCCACGGCGTTATCGGCCGGCCGCGCGCCGACCACCACGCGCTTGCCGGAGGCGCCGTATTTCATGGCATTCTCGACGAGGTTGCCGAAGACCTGGGTCATGGCATCGACGTCGGCGAGGACTTCTGTATCGGTGGTTTCGCCGGCTTCAAGGGCAACGCCGGATTCGACGACCATGCCGGCGAGAGACTCGATGGCGTCAGTGACCAGAGCGGAGGCGCGGACGGGCTGCACGCGGGGCTTGTGCTCGCCGGACTCCACCTGGGCCAAAGCCAGCAGGTCTTCGGTAAGGCGATTCACGCGGCGGGCGTTCTTGAGAATGATGGCCATGAATTCGCGTGCGTGATCGGAGAGGTCCATGCCGTCTTCGAGGAGCGTTTCCACGTAGCCGGAGATGGAAGTGAGGGGGGTACGCAGCTCGTGGGATACGTTGGCGATGAAATCGCGGCGGGTTTTCTCGGCGCGCTCGATTTCGGTGACGTCGTGGAGGACGGCGACGGCTCC